>JAAEOH010000365.1 GCA_024244645.1 Hyphomicrobiales bacterium | reverse complement strand
CTAGGTTGAACACGTTGTCAGTGACGGTCGCTATCGATCGACGTCGATTTCCACCTCAGCCGTCACCGTTTTTCCATTCGCGACATAGGCGCGGTGATCATTGGTATTCAAGGTCACACTGACCGAGTGCTTTCCGGCCGGAAGCGCGCCAATCGTCGCATCCGGTCCATACATGCGCTGCAGTTTCAAACCGTCGAGATACAGATGCGCGTGGCCTTGGCCGGCAACATGTTCGGCCTGATCTCCCTCAGGCCGGAAAAAAGCGAAATTTCCGGTCTCTGCCGTTACGCGATAGTCGCCACTTTCAGGAACAGCCTGCACTTTCAGCAAAATCTCGGGCGCCGGTTGGCCTTCTTGGACTTCATAGACCTTGCCCATGCCGTGCATGTCATGCGTCATTTTATTCGGGACGGATTTCTGCGCATCGCCGTCCACCATCCGGCTGACCAGAGCCTTGGCGGTCACCTCACCGGCATTTTCGAATACCAGCACAAGCGGTACGAACGATCCGTCCTGCAGGTCTTCATCCACTCCGGCCAGCATGATGTGTGCGCCGTCGCCAGCAAAGCTCGGTTTCGACCCTGCCGGAATGGCCGCCCGGTCATCCTTTGCCGTGCCCGTGATCATCGCATTGTCGCTTATCGGTGAACGCAGGCCAATCAGCGTGTCCGCAACACCAGTATTTTCCAGCGTCAGAAATACCGGAAACGAACTATTGCCCCCCTCCCCCAAAACCGCTTTCGGATTGGATATTTTCATCGGAGATGTCGTGCTCTGCAGGTTCCAGAACAGCAACCCGCCCACAACAGCGAGCAATATGAGCACGGCAATCGTTCGTTGTTGCTTCATTGATAATCGCCTCAAAATGTTTGTATACTAACGTGTTTCAAGCGAACGGAGCGTCAATGATTTGAGAAGAATACCAGCGATTGCGGCGTTCACCGGCCTCGTTGCCTGGCTTGTCCACTGCGATCAGGCAGCAGCTCACGTCTCAGAGCAGGGTTTCGTTCTTCTGCTTCCAACCGGTGTCTACAGAATTGCAGGAGTTGCCGCCGTTGCGGCTTCGATCGTCATCGTATCCCTGGCTCCACCGGCGTGGATGCGCTCGATTTTTGTGCCCTATCGGTACCGGGTGGATCGTTGGGAATACACAGAGCTCTGGTCTGTCGTGCGGACTGTCACCAGCGTTGCATCATTGTGCCTGCTGCTTGGTCTGATCGTCATCGGTGTCGCCGGAACCCGCGACCCGTTGTCCAATTTGCTGCCGCTGACCATATGGACCGTCTGGTGGATAGCCATCGTCATGCTGCACTGTGTTTTCGGCAACATATGGTCCTTTATCAATCCATGGACCGGGGCCTATCGGCTGGTCATCGGGCCATTGGAGCAGCCGGGTCTTATCAAACTGCCGGACCGGTTAGGATCATGGCCTGCCGTGCCGATACTGGTGGCCTTTTTCGCCTTCGCAATAGCCGATCCCGCGCCTGACGATCCAGCCCGGCTGGCGAATTTCGTCCTTGGCTACCTCATCCTGACTTTCGCTGGAATGGCCCTGTTCGGCGGACAGACGTGGCTGTCACGGTGCGAATGTTTCACACTGCTTTTCAGGCTCGCGGCATCGATTGCACCGCTGAAGATGCCGACAAACGGCAATCGTCTCAGTCTGGGCCTGCCCGGTTGGCGGGCCCTGCAAGGCAGACATATCTCCTATGGGATGTCCTTCTTTGCATTGTCACTGCTGGCTTCGGGAAGCTTTGACGGGGTCAACGAGACCTTCTGGTGGCTGGCGCAAATCGGTGTCAATCCACTGGAGTTTCCCGGCCGGTCCGCGGTCGTCACACAATCTGTCATGGGCCTGATTACGGCAAACTTCCTGCTTTTCGCGATCTTTTCGGGTTGCGTCTGGTGCGGCGTCAAGCTGACAGTTTCCGAAACGGATCGCGAAGAGCATCAGACGTTCAAAGTCATTTTCTGCCGTCTTGCCCTGTCGGTCCTGCCGATCGCCTTTGCCTATCACGGATCGCACTACCTGGTTTCGTTTCTGGTCAACGGGCAATATGTCATCGCAGCGCTTTCCGATCCTTTGGCAACCGGTGTGAATTATCTGGGTCTGGACAACTACCAGGTCACCACCGGATTTTTGAACTCCCAGGGCAGTGTGCGGAGGATTTGGCTTTCTCAGGCCGGGCTGATCGTGACCGGGCATATCCTTGCGGTGCTCATGGCACATTCCGTGGTCACCAAAATTTTCAGAACCACCCGCCAGATCCTTCTGTGCCACACTCCCATCGCATTATTCATGATTGCATATACCTGGTTCGGACTTTGGCTTCTCGCTGCTCCCCGTGGGGCGTAAGCGGCAAAAAAGGCTGGACATACCATTTGTACACATACAAACTATCAGGATAGTTTTCCAAAAACAGAAAACTGGGAGGAACAAGGTGAACAAGAAAAACACCATCATTTCATCAATCACACGCCGTACAGCACTTAAGGCGCTGGGAGCCGGAACCATTGTCGCATCAGGCGCTTTGCCCCGGCTCGGGGGATATGCGCAGGCTCAGTCATCCGAGCCGATCAAGATCGGATTTCAGGTCCATCGTACCGGTATCGGCGCTGCCTACGGACGCTGGTACGACCGCACGACCAATGCCGCGGCCCAACGCATCAACGACATGGGCGGCATCAACGGCCGACCCGTCGAGATCATTGCCGAGGACGACGGCACAGACCCGAAACGCGGCGCTGAAGTCGTCGAGAAATTCGCCACCCAGCACGGTTGCGACATCGCATTCGGAACGCTGTTCAGTCATGTCGTGTTCGGTTCGGCACCGCGCGCCGGCGAATTGAAAATTCCTTATTTCGTAGTGTCTGAAGGACACCACGTCGCAAGCGGCAAACTCAACCGCTACACGCTGCAGCCCGGCATCACCGACGTGAAAAGCCAGGTGCAGGCGATGGCGCCGTTCGTCAGCGACAATCTCGGCAAAAAGGTCACGATGATCTTTCCGGATTTCGCCTTCGGACACGATCACCGCGACTATTTCAGCGAGGCAATCGAGCGCCAGGGCGGTGAGGTGGTCGCCAAGATCGCCATCCCGCCGACGGAAACGTCCTTCACCAAGTATTTCCCCAATATTCCGCGTGACACAGAGGTTGTCTATCACGTGATGGTCGGGCCGGCTGTGTTGACCTTCGTCAAGGAGCTGGGTGAGTTTTTCGGGCCAAGCCGTCCGGAAATCTTCGGCTTCATCGACAGCCTTGAAGCCGTGGACATCAATAGCCCCGGTCTGGAATTCCTGGAAGGAACCTATTTCTGGGAAGGCATGCCGCGCTATGCGCAGCCGGACCAGACGTCCCATGACAAGGCCTATCGGGCAGCCGTCGGCGTCGATGACAACGGCGCGTCGACGAGCGATGCAAAGGATGTATCAACCTTTGCCCACATGTTCGGATGCTGGGAGACACTCAACATCGTCAAGAAAGGCATGGAAGCTGCGGACTACAAGGGACCGGACGATCGCGCCAAGCTGATCGAGGCGGTCGAGGCCATGTCAGACATGCCGCTTTCCGATGATCATCCGCAGGGTGCGAAGCTGTTCAACGGCAAGACCCACCAGGCGTTTGGCCATCAATACATCTCGAAGGTCAAGGATGGACGACTGGATCTCAGCCATACCACATCCATCGAAGACACCTTCTACGACGACGAAGTAGACTACACGAAGCAGCCCTTCTAGGGGTACCTGAGACGATCTTCGGCGAGGCAATTGAATGGATTTTGGTCCACATTTTCTAATTGCCTCGCTCGAAGGCGCCATTACGGCGGCTATTCTTGCCCTGACTGCGATGGGACTGAGCATTGTTTTCGGGGTCATGCGCGTCGTCAATGTCGCCCATGGCGAATTCTACATGCTCGGCGCCGTTATCGCCTGGTGGGTGGCGCATCTGATCGGCATCCATCCGGCCCTCGGCTTTGTTGCAGCGCTGTTGCTGGCGCCCTTGCTGGTGGGTGTGCTCGCGGCGGCGGCGGATAAACTCATCCTGCAAAAGATCGGCTACGATCCCGACCGGACCATCGTCGGAACGATCGGACTTTTGTATATTATCCAGCAATCGACGCTGATGACCTTCGGTCCCGACGCCCGGCCGGTGCAGCCGCCCTTCAACACGCGGCTGTCCATTCCGTGGTTTGAATTCGGCGACAACGGTTTCGAGATCATCTGGCCCTGGGGACTTGGAACCACAAGCTACAAGCTGTTCGTCATCTTCGCAGCCATCGTCATACTCACCGGCCTGTGGGCGGTGATGACCCGCACCAAAATCGGGCTGATTATGAGGGCGACACAACAGGACAACGAAATGGCGCGCGCCTTCGGTGTGCCCGTGGAGCGGGTCTATGCCTGGGTATTCGGACTTGGGGCCGCGCTTGCCGCAGCCGGCGCTGTGCTCGTCGTTCCGATCCAGCAGGCCCATTACCTCATGGGCGGGGATCCGCTGCTGCTGTCCTTCATTGTCGTCATCATCGGAGGGCTCGGCAGCCTGCCCGGAACCGTCATCGCAGCCATATTCATAGGCATGAGCGACGGTATCATCTCTGTGTTTTTCTCGCCGACACTGGCGAAAATCATCGCCACGCTTGTTGTCGCCATGGTGCTGGTGTTCCGGCCGCAGGGCCTGCTGGGAAAAGCCAACCCATGACCGATACGCGGCGATCCCAGGCCCTCCATGCGGGCGTGATTTTACTCTTGATCGCGCTGTTCTTTGTGCTGCCCGCCTATCACGTCGGCAACCTGGCGCGTATTCTCGTGCTGGCGGTCTACGCGATGGGTTACAATCTGCTGTTCGGCTATACCGGCCTTTTGAGCCTTGGCCATGCATTGTTTTTTGCAGCGGGCATGTACGGGCTTGGCATGACGATGCAGTTTTTCGATCTGGACCCTGCTACCGCGTTCGGATCGGGCCTGATCGCGGCCCTTGTGGTGTCGGCCGTCGTCGGCTTCCTGGCGCTGCGAACCAGCGGCGTGGCGTTCATGATCGTCACATTGATGTTCGCCCAGGCCGGGTATCTGACAATTCTCTATTTCGGCGAATATACCCGCGGAGACGAGGGCTTCGTGATCCAGCAGGCCGAGCGGGTTTTTGCCGGATTTGACCTTACCGGGCCAACGGAACGGTATGTCGCTGCCCTGCTTTTGTTTTCTGTCTGCTTTTCGCTGATTGCCTATATTGTCCAGTCGCCGTTCGGGCGCAGCCTTGTCGCCATTCGCGAAAATGAAGAGCGGGCAAAGATGCTGGGTTACGATGTCGTTCGCCACAAGCTGAAGGCGGTCATTATTTCAGGCGTCATGTCCGGCGCAGCGGGTGCCGGCTATGCCTTGCTGTTCGGCTATGCCGGGGCAACCTTTGCAACAGTTCAATATTCCATTTTGCCGCTGCTATGGGTCCTGCTGGGAGGTGCGGGCGTGACGATCGGACCGCTCATCGGGACCGCATTCATGTTCTACCTCATCGATTATTCGAGCTCGATCACCACCGCCTATATGCTGGTCGCAGGCGTTGTTCTGGTGCTGTTGACGCTGTTTGCGCCGCAAGGGCTGGCGGGTGAGATCAGAAAGAGAGCCCTGCCATGGCTGCCGTGACGATCCTGTCCACTACCGGTCTGACAAAGTCCTATGGCGGTGTGGTGGCCAACAACGACATCGACTTTACCCTGCCGGCCGGTCAGATCATGGCTCTGATCGGGCCGAACGGCGCCGGCAAATCCACATTTGTCGGCATGCTGTGCGGACGGATATCAGCAACCGCCGGCAAGGTCTATTTCGATGGAGAAGATGTGAGCCACCTGCCCGCTCACAAACGCATTTCACTCGGCATTGCCTATACGTTCCAGATCACGTCGATTTTTGCCGGCCTGTCGATCCACGAAAACGTTGCACTGGCGGTGCGGCGCAGGCTTGGCAACGCCAGCGCGCAGGTTGAAGAAAAAGTTGCCGAAGTGCTGGAAAGGGTCGGGCTGAGCGATCGGGCGCAACAGCGCGCCGGAGACCTAAGCTACGGCCATCAGCGCATCCTGGAAATCGCCATGGGGCTGGCGCAGGAGCCACGGCTTTTCATATTGGACGAGCCGACCCAGGGCCTGGCAGAAACCGAAATCGAGGAGTTTATCGCACTGGTCAAATCGCTCGCGGGCGAAGCCACCATCCTGCTGATCGAGCACAATATGGATGTGGTGATGAAGACGGCCGACTATATCACGGTGTTCAATTTCGGCGAGATCCTGGCAGAAGGAACGCCGATGGAAATCCGCGACAACGAGGCCGTTCAAGCGGCCTATCTGGGTACTGCACAAGATGCTTGAGGTTCAGGAAATCCACGTCGCCTACGGCCAGGTCAACGTTCTGTACGGAATATCCCTGAGCGTAAAATCGGGCGAAATCCTGTGCCTGCTCGGCCGCAACGGAGCAGGCAAGACCACCATCATGAAATCTATCATGGGATTGCTGCCCCTGACGTCGGGAACGATCACGCTCAACGGCACTGCGATCAGCACGCTCCCTGCACATGAGATACCGCGCATGCGCATCGGCTATGTGCCGCAGGGACGCCGGCTTTTTCCAGAACTCACGGTTTCCGAGAACATCGAGGTCGGCCTCATGACCTGCCAGGAGGACAAGGCGACACGCGACTGGGTGCTGGAGATTTTTCCGCGCCTGCGGGAACGGCTGACTCAGGTCGCAGGAACCCTGTCGGGCGGCGAACAGCAGATGCTGGCGACGGCACGGGCGCTGTGTCTGCGGCCACAGGTTCTGCTTCTGGACGAGCCGACGGAAGGACTGCAGCCCTCGGTTATTGAGCAAATCCGCCAGGTGATCGTGCGCATGAAACAGGAGGGCGTTGTGGTTCTTCTGGTGGAGCAGCGCGTCGACGCAATCCTGTCGATTGCCGATCAGGTCTCGTTTATCGAGAACGGCCGCAATGTGGAGACGACGGACGCGGCGTCACTCAGAGACGATCCGGACAAGCTGAAACGGTATTTGGGTGTCTAGAGCAAGTCTGGTTTAGATCTTTATGTCTGTGGTGGTGATGAAGCGGATGCCTGCGTCCCGCTGGGTTTTATGCATCGTGTGATAGTGATCGCCGCCCAGCGACTGCACCGCGTCTTCAAACACGAAGACTTCAAAACCTTCCTGCAGGCCGTCGAGCGCGGAGAAACCCACACAATATTCAGCGGCCAGCCCCAGCAGGAATATCCGCCTGATGCCCCTGTGTTTCAGATAACCGCCGAGCCCGGTCGTGGTGGTCCGGTCATTTTCAAAAAAGGCCGAGTAGGAATCGATGTGGCTCTTGCATCCCTTGCGGACGATCAGATCCGCCTTGTGGGTGTTCAGATCGGCGTGGAAATCAGCGCCTGAAGATCCCTGAACGCAATGATCGGGCCACAGCACCTGATCCCCGTAGGGCATGGCGACCATATCCATCGGTGTGCGGCCGTCATGGGACGATGCAAACGACTGGTGCCCGCCGGGATGCCAGTCCTGGCTAAGAACAACCGTCGAGAACGTGTCGATCATTCGATTTGCCGGTCCGACGACCTGATCGCCGTTCGGCACTTCCAGAGCGCCCCCGGGACAAAAATCGTTCTGTACATCGATCACCAACAGAGCATCGGTTTCCTCAATCCGAATAATTCTCGTCATCTCAACCTCTAATCGTCTGCTTCCGTATTTCCTCAGTCGCTGCGATATCGACCCGCAGCGGATCGCCGGCAATCACCACACCAAACAGGTCACGGGCCTGCCCGGCAGAATACCGCTCGAGCACGACATCTTCCAGTACGGCTTCGAGTGCACGGTGGAACGGATCGCCATATCCGCCGCCGCCTGGCGTTTTCACGCACACCCGGTCACCGGCGGCAAGCGGAATGTCCTGCTCCTTGGACAGATGTTCCGGAATATAGCGCGCACCCTCCTGCACGACGACCACTTCGTTGACGGCGCCGTCAGAACCACCCATTGCGCCTTGTGGGCCAACCCTTCCGTGGTCCATGACAAAGCTTGCGCGGGCCTTGCCCCGGCGCAGTTCCAGCTCATATTCCAGTCCAAAACCACCGCGGTGCAGGCCTGCTCCCCCGGATCCCTCGCGCAGCGCGTAGCGATGATATAACACCGGAAAAGCCTGCTCCATGATTTCAACGGGCGGCGCCTTGGAAATGCCGATCGTGGAACAGCCATTCGAAAGCCCGTCGTGATCGGCATTGCCGCCGTAACCCCCTCCGGAAAGCTGGTACATGACAAAATCGCGGTTTCGTTCGGTATCGTTTCCACCCAGTGCAAAATTACCGCTTGTCCCGGCGGGCGCAGCCGTTACGCGGTCAGGCAGAACATCGACCAGGGCCGCAAACACGGCTTCCGCTATGCGCTGCGAAACTTCGGCGGCACATCCCGAAACGGGACGTGGATATTGCGCGTCCAGAAACGTGCCGTCTGGACGGACGACCCTCAGTGGTTCGAATGCGCCGGCACTGATCGGCACTTCAGGGAAAATATGGCGCATCGCCAGATAGACAGAGCTCAGCGTCGTGGCGAACACGGAATTCATGGGCCCGAGACACGGAGGGCTGGACTCGTTGAAATCAAAATTCAGCTCATCGCCTGCCTTGCTGATCTTCAGCCTGATGGCAAGCGGTTCGTTGACCACGCCGTCGCTGTCCACCCAGGCAACGGACGAGTATTCGCCGTCGGGGACGGACGCGATACAGGACCGCATCTGGGTATCGGCGCGCGCGCGAAGTTCGGCAATTGCGTCGCGAACGGTCTCGTCGCCATAACGATCGAGCAACTCGTCCAGCCGGTCCTCGCCGACCATCAGCGCCGCCGCCTGCGCCTTGACGTCGCCGATGCGTTGTTCGGCCACCCGGATATTGGAGCAGATGATCGAATAGATTTCGGTGTCGAGCTTGCCCTTCTTGAAGAGTTTCACCGGCGGCAGACGCAGACCTTCCTGTTCGACGGCGGTTGCGGACGCTGAAAATCCGCCCGGCACGGAACCACCCGTATCCGGCCAGTGGCCTGTGTTCGAAAGCCAGCAGAATATATTGCCATCGCGGTAGAACGGCCGCGCAAAACGAACATCCATCAAATGGGTGCCACCGAGGTAAGGATCGTTGACGATATAAACGTCATCAGGTTCGGGTGCGAGCACACCACCGGTGGCGATCATCTCGATGAGCACCCGGGTTGAATACTGCATCGTACCGACAAAGACGGGCAGACCTCCGGCACCCTGCGCAATCAGGGCACCGTCGACCGCGGAGTAGATACCGTCCGAGCGGTCATTCGCCTCGGCGATAACCGGCGAAAAAGCGGCGCGGGAAAAGCTCAAATCCATCTCGTCGCAGACTTGCTGAAGACCTGCCTGAATGACGCTGAGCGTGATCGGATCGACTGTCTGGCTCATGACATCTTTCCAATTGCTATGAGTATATTGCCGTCCGTATCCGCACGCGCCCTGTCGCCGGGCTCAACAAGGATGGTCGTGTCCATCTGCTCAATGACCGCCGGTCCTTCCAGCTCGAACGCGGCCGGCAAATGGTCGCGCCAGTATATCGGCGTTTCGATCCAGCCATTGTCGAAATAGACATCGCGGCTTCCCGTTTGCGCATCCTCAAGACTTGATTTGCGGCCGTCGGGATCAATCAGGCTGGAAAGATCGAGCTCCTCGCGCTCGCCGATAACGGACGCGTTCAGGTTGACGAGATTGGCCCTGATTTCAGCCAGTTCCACCCGGAAGCGCTTGTAATAGGTTTCTTCAAAAAGCCGGCGTAGGGTTGCGCGATCCGGCGTCGGCGTTTGCAGCGGCACGCGAAGAAGATGGGTTTGACCGACAAACTGCATATCGACGCTGAAAGTGTGTTTGATATCCGTGAGTTCGACGCCCTGGCGCCGCAGAACCCGTGTGCCCTCCGCCACCTGGTCGGCGAAGACCGCGTGGACGCTTTCAATGTCGACACCATAGAGCGGCTGGTTAATTGCATTGACGAAATCCTGCCGCAGATCCGCGACAACACATCCAAGCGCATTGGTGATGCCGGGTCTGCACGGAACCAGGATTTGCGGAATGCCCAGTTCCCTCGCCAGGGCCGCGGCATGAAGCGGGCCAGCGCCGCCAAAGGCAAACAGCGAGAAATCACGCGGGTCAGCACCAAGCGACAGCGAGACCATGCGGATTGCCCCCGCCATCTTGGTGTTTGCGACCCGGATAACGGCGGCAGCGGCTTCGACCGCATCAATGCCAAGAGGCTTGCCGAGCTTGTCTGCAAAGGCTGCGGTCACGTCTTCCATCGCGACGCCACCCTCGACGGATTTCAACTTTGCCGGATCAAGCTGTCTCAACAGGAGATTGGCATCGGAAATTGTCGGTTCCGTGCCGCCGCGCCCGTAACAAATAGGTCCCGGGTTTGCGCCAGCGCTTTGCGGACCAACCTCCAACAGACCCGCAACGTTCACATGGGCAATGGAGCCGCCGCCGGCACCGACAGTGCGCACATCCACCATCGGCACGTGGATGGGCATTGCATATTCAATCTCGATTTCGTTGGAGACGGAAGGCTGGGCGTTGCGAATGAGGGCAACGTCGGTCGATGTGCCGCCCATATCATAGGTGATGAGGTTGCCTATGCCGGCCTTGCGGCCGGTAAACGCAGCAGCCATGACGCCCGAAGCCGGGCCGGACATGACGGTTTTGGCCGCTTCCCTGGCGACAAATTGCGATGAAACCATTCCACCATTGCCGTTCATCACCAGAACTTCGCCGTCATAACCACCTCGGGAAAGCTCGTCCGTCAAGCGCTTTACATAACGCTCCAGCAGCGGCTGCACGGATGCGTTGACGGCGGCAGTGACGCCGCGCTCGAACTCGCGGCTCTCCGACAGCAGCGAATGACCCATTGTGACATAGTCGTTTGGCCAGATGTCGCGCACGATCTCGGCTGCGCGGATCTCATGGCCTGCATTTGCATAAGTGTGAAGGAAGTGGATGACGACGGACTCGCAATCCGCGTCGAGGAGCTTGCGGGCGGCTCGCGCGACCTCCTCTTCTTCAAGCGGTGTGACAACCCGGCCGGCCGCATCCATGCGCTCGGTGACTTCGATGCGAAGATCCCTGGAAATGATCGGGGTGAACTCGCCTTTCATGCCGTAAGCCTGGGGTCGGGTTCGCCGGCCAAGTTCCAGCACATCGCGAAATCCGCGCGTCGTGATCAATCCGGTTTTGCTGAGTTTTCGTTCCAGAACGGCATTGGTGGTGGTCGTGGTGCCGTGAATGATCAGATTGATGGCAGCCAGTTCGGCATCGACGTCTTTCAGGGCGTGGAGAACACCAAAAGCCTGGTTGTCGAGCGTGCTCGGCACCTTGGCCAGGCGCACCTCGCGGCTTGTTTGATCGATGAGAATGAGGTCGGTGAAGGTTCCACCCACATCAACCCCGACAACCTGGTTTGTGGCGTCAGCAGCCATGTATCGATCAAGCACTCCCGCGGGTTTTCATTCGTATGCAAATGAAATCAGCAATGGTGCTGCACGTCAATTGGTAATCTGCAGCCGGGTGCTGATCATCCGAGCTTTGAAAGCAGCTTCAGTAACGCCTCAGATTCATCTTCATTCAACGGTGCCAGGGTCTCTCTGGTGATTTTAACCGCCGCACCACGATAGTTCTCAAACGCCATTTGACCATCACCGGTGGGGCTGACCAATAAACGACGCTGGTCTTCAGGATCTTTTTTTGTTTCGGCAAATCCCCGTGCCCGGAGCCTGTCCACGACCCCTTTTACGGTTGCGGCATCCATGGCAATCCGACGGCCAAGTTCGTTCTGGGAGATCCTTCCGACTTCGCATAGCTTGGCAAGCGCGGCAAATTGTGTCGACGTCATGTCAGGCAGGTGCTCAAAGAATATTGCCAGATGTCTTTGTGCGGCGCGCCGTAGCAGAAAGCCGACCTGGACATCGAGGACGTAGGTTGCCTCGGGCCCGTCTGTCCGGTCGGCCGCCGTCACGGGTTTGATTTTCGAGTTCTGCATACTAGTTGTTTAGCGTTTTTCTGTGGGGCAATTCAAATAATTCCAAGTTGACAAGACAGATAATAGCCCGCAAAATCCATTTGTATACGAATGAATATCGGAATCCGTCTCCTTCATACACCGGAACAAACCGATGCAATTGCAGTATTTTCGACCAGACGATCTGGACAGCGCAATTGACTGGTTGAGCGAAAACAATGCCTGCGTTGCCGCCGGCTGCACCGATCTGCTGGCAGCAACAACGGATCAAAAACTTTCGGGACCGGTTCTCGACCTGACCGCAATCGGCGACCTCAGGGGTATCAGCGAGGATGAACGGGGGTGGCGTTTCGGCGCAACGACCACGTGGACGGACGTGATCGAAGCGGATCTGCCGCCGGCTTTCGATTCACTGAAACTTGCCGCACGGGAAGTCGGATCCATCCAGATTCAAAACAGCGGCACGCTCGCCGGCAATCTGTGCAACGCCTCACCGGCTGCCGACAGTGTACCGTGCTGGCTGACGCTGAAGGCCGAAATCGAGTTGAAATCGTCCGGTGGAGTTCGGCGTTTACCACTGCTTTCATTCATCACCGGACCGCGCGAAACGGCGCTGCAGAGCGGCGAAATCGTGACGGCAATACTGGTTCCTCAATCCGCCGCTGAGGGTATATCGTCGTATTTGAAACTGGGCGCCCGCAAATATCTCGTCATTTCAATCGCCATGGTCGCCGTTCGGCTGTTGGTGGACAGTGAATTGGTTTCGGAAGCAGCTATTTCAGTTGGTTCATGCAACGCCGTGGCTACGCGTCTATCCGAGGCCGAGGCGTTTTTGGAAGGCAAACGACTCTCGAAAGAGACCATCGAACAGATACCGGACGGGATGCTGACCGACGTCCTGCAGCCGATTGATGACCTGCGCAGCGATGCGGCATATCGGCGAGTTGCCGCGGGCGAACTGGTTCGACGTTGTATCGGCTCGCTCATTGCCGGCGAGGCTGTTGCCGTATGACCATCCAATCCGCCCCCCTCAACCTGACCATCAATGGCAATAACGCCAGCATCCGTTCCCATCCGGGAAAGCGCCTCAGCGACGTCCTGCGCGAGGAATTGGGATTAAGGGGAACCAAGGTCGGCTGCGATGCCGGAGACTGCGGCGCCTGTACGGTGCTTGTCGACGGCAAGCCGGTGTGTGCCTGCCTGACGCCCGTTGCACAGGTTTGCGGAAGCAGCATTTCGACTGTCGAAGGTCTGTCCGCCACGCATCTTGACCGGCTTCAGCAATCATTCCTGCGCCACGGTGCCGCCCAGTGCGGGATCTGCACACCCGGGATGCTGATGGCGGCGACAGCCTTGCTGGATGAGAATTCAGATCCCACGCGTGCAGAGGTCGAAAAAGCGCTTTCCGGCGTACTGTGCCGCTGCACCGGATACCAAAAAATTATCGCAGCCGTATGCAATGTGAACAACGTCGAGGACGGGCCCGGCATGCCCGCCGCCGGCAAGGCGACGGGTGCGCGCATTGAGCGGTTGGATGGTTTGCCGAAGGTGGCCGGATCCGAAATTTTCGGCGCGGATTACTGGCCCGTTGACGCCTTGAGCGTTCGCGTTATCCGCTCGCCCTTCCATTTCGCCAGTTTCGCGTTCGGCGATCTCGATGCTTTTGTGGCCGAAACGCCGGGTGTCGACGCGGCCTTCACAGCGTCCGATATTCCCGGCAAAAACACCTTTGGTGTCATTCCGCCATTTGCCGATCAGCCGGCCCTGGCCGAGGGACATGCCCGGTTCCTGGGTGAAGCGGTCGCCCTGATCGCCGGAGACAAGGATGTTTTAGCAGCGTTCGATCCATCAACGTTTCCCATTGTGTGGAAGCAGGAAACGGAAAATCTCGATCCGATCGCCGCTCAGGAAGACCAGGCGAAGCCGGTCCATTCGGAACGGGTCGGCAATGTTCTGATCACGGGCCATGTTAAAACGGGTGACCATGAAGCGGCACTCGCAGAGGCCGCCCATGTCGTGCAGGGCGAGACAACGACGAGCTTTGTCGAACACGCCTATATCGAGCCCGAAGCAGGCTGCGCATGGATGGACGGCACCACGGTCGTGGTTCAGGCCTGCACCCAGGCGCCCTATATGGATCGTGACGACACGGCAGCCATCCTCGGTCTCGAAGCGGAAAAAGTCCGTATCATTCCTGCCGCCGCCGGCGGCGGTTTCGGATCAAAACTCGATGTTTCCATTCAACCGCTTCTCGGCCTTGTGACGCTGAAAACTGGCAAACCCTGCCGCATCGTATACACCCGGCAGGAATCGATGGCTTCAACCACCAAGCGCCATCCGGCGCAGATGCGCGCAACAATCGGCGCCGACAAGAACGGCAATGTGGTTGGCATGGATTTTGACGGCGACTTTGACACGGGCGCCTATGCCAGTTGGGGGCCGACGGTGGCGACACGGGTGCCGGTGCATGCATCCGGACCGTATAATACGCCCAGCTATCGGGCAAAGGCGCGGGCGGTTCACACCAATGGCCCGGTGTGCGGTGCCTTTCGCGGATTCGCCGTTCCCCAGGCGGCGATCATGCAGGAAACGCTCTACGATGAGCTCGCCGAACAATGCGGCATCGACCGGCTCGCATTCCGACAGATCAACGCCCTGCAGGACGGCGATCTGTCCGTCTGCGGCCAGAAAATGCATGGCGCCGGCATCCGCGAATGTCTTGACGAGCTGGAAACCCATTGGAAAAAGGCGCTGGCTGAAGCGGACGCATTCAATGTGTCGTCATCAATAAAACGACGTGGTGTTGGCGTTGCCTCGTGCTGGTACGGATGCGGCAATACCGCTCTGCCCAATTCATCAACGATCCGGCTGGGCATAACGGCGGACGGAAAAATTAGACTGCACCAGGGCGCAACGGATATCGGTCAGGGTGCCAACACCGTGATAACCCAGATATGCGCGGACTCTCTGGGCTTGCCGATCGGACAATTTGAACTCATCGGCCCGGATACGGGACTGTCACCCGATTGCGGCAAGACATCCGCTTCCCGCCAGACCTATGTCACCGGCAAGGCCGCAGAGTTGGCCGGCCGGGAATTGCGCCAGCAAATCCTGCGTTTGAGCAATATGGGCGCGGATGCTCTGATCTCGCTGACCGACGGCGAACTTGTTATCGCCGACGGCAAATCCACCCATAAAATCGCGCTCGTGGAGCTGGAGCCGAATGAATACGGGTACGTGCTGTGCGCAGAAGAAACCTATGATCCGCCAACCATGCCGCTTGATGAAAACGGCCAGGGCAAACCGTACGCTGTCTACGGTTACGGCGCGCAGATTGCCGAGGTTGAGGTCGATCTTAAACTCGGGACCGTCAAGGTCATCAACATCGTCGCGGCGCATGATCTGGGGCGGGTGATCAATCCGCTGCTCGCTGAAGGACAGATCGAAGGCGGTATCGCTCAGGGACTGGGCATGGCATTGATGGAAGAATATATGCCCGGCCGTACCGAAAATCTGCACGACTATCTCATTCCGACGATCGGTGACATGCCGACCGTCAACTCTATCTTTGTGGAAAAGCCCGATCCGGAAGGACCGATGGGCGCCAAGGGTCTTGGCGAGCATGTCCTTATTCCGACGGCTCCGGCGATCCTGAACGCAATTCGCCATGCAAGCGGCGCGAAAGTGACGAAACTGCCGGCATTGCCGCATCGGGTATTGGCGGCAATTAGAGCGGCCGAGGCATCAAAATGAGTGCACCTTCAGAAAAAATCCGCTGCGACGCCTGCCCGGTGATGTGTTACATCGCCGAAGGCAAGATGGGCGCCTGCGATCGCTATGGCAATTCAGACGGCAAGATCGTGCGTTGCGATCCGCTGACCATTTTGAACAAGCGCATTGAATCCGGCGGTGAAATAATACCGTTTCTGAAAACCGAGTGGGACGGCAGCCTAATCCGTGACGACGAGGTGTTCGTGACGGCCAATGGCGCAGGAACGACCTACCCCGATTACAAACCGGCTCCCTTCATCATCAGCCGCGACGTCGACGGCGTGGACTTCATTACCGTCGTGACCGAAGCGATCTTTTCCTATTGCGGTGTCAAGGTGAAAATAGACACCGACCGTCACCTTGGCCGTGAAGGCGCGGTTGTCCGGGCAAACGGCGAGGCCATCGGTCATGTGATGACCAGCGAATACGGTTCGCAGATGCTGTCGCTCGGTGGCGTCGACCATCTGACCGGAAGCACAAAGAGCGAAGGCAGGGTCACCTGCGATGCCCTGATGAAGCTGTGCAACAAGGAAGCCGTCGAACTGACGATCGATGAAGGTTCGACCGTTGTCGTACAGGCCGGACAGCCTCCCATTGTGGACGGACATCAGGAAGAGCGGATGCGTGTCGGTTGCGGCTCTGCGACCATCGGCATGTTTGCATCCCAGTGGAAAGACCTCGTCGACGAGGTTGTCGTCGTTGACGATCACATCACCGGCGTTGTCTCGGAACATCAGGCGGGGAAAGTTCTGGACTGGCCGGACACCGGCATCAAGATCAAGGGCCGCAAATCGACACCCGGCCGTTATTTCCAGGTGGCCGATCCGGGTCTTGGATGGGGCGGGACCGATATCGAAGACCCGCTTACAATTTTGGGTCCGTGGAATGAAAAGAAAGGCGCGAAACCAGGCCTTACCATGCTGATGGTTTCCACCACGGGCGAGCAGTTTGGCTATTACGTTCTCGACGAACATCTGGTGCCGCAGAAACAGGAGCTTCCCGATACGTTGCGTCCGTCCGTCGATCTGATCGCGGAAAACTGCGAGCCGGCGCTTTGCACCGTTCTGTTCATGGGCGGCGCCGGCGGGTCCCTGCGTTCGGGTGTGACAAAGAACCCGGTCAAGCTGACCCGGTCCGTGCGGGCGTTGAAAACAAACGTCACCTGCGGTGGCGCGCCTTTATATGTATGGCCGGGGGGTGGCATAACGATCATGGTCGACGTGATGAGAATGCCCGACAATTCCTTTGGCTATGTACCCACGCCAGCGTTGGTCGCACCTCTTGAATTCACTGTGGCAAGAGACGACTACAAGGCCCTGGGCGGCTATGACGAAGCCGTCCGTTCGATCGGCGACGTTCTCGACCGGGGCGGCGAATATGGCGATGAAGTTCGCGCTATATCGCCACCTTCCGGCAGCGGCCTGAGCGAACAGAAAAACAGTTGATATGCAACGCGCGCAGGCATTTCTGCTGGACGACGGGAAAAGGCTCCACCTGCAACACGGCCCGATCGACCTGATTGTGCAGGTGTTCGGCCACGGCAGGCAGGAAGCCTATAGACGGGCGGCCGGGCGGTTCGAGACGGTCCTCGAAGAATTGGTGAGCGAACTTCCGCAACTGCGGCAGAGGGCGCAGCACGGAACCAAATTTTCCGGATCCGTCGCCGGCAGAATGCAACATGCCGTTCAGCCCTTTTGCCCTCAGTTCATTACGCCGATGGCCGCCGTCGCCGGATCGGTGGCCGACGAAATCCTCTTTCACATGTGCGATGGTGCGGATCTGGAAAAGGCCTATGTGAACAATGGCGGTGACGTCGCATTTCACCTTGCGCCGGGACAGCGTATCGACGCTGTCATCGCTGCCGTGACCGGCGCTCGCATCACAATAGGCTCCGATGCCCCCTATCGCGGCGTCGCAACGTCGGGCTGGCGCGGACGCAGCTTTTCACTCGGCATTGCCGATTCCGTCAGCGTCATTGCCAACGATGCCGCAATTGCAGATGCGGCGGCAACGATGATCGCAAATGCCGTAGACGTTACCAATTCACCGGCAATCGAACGCACCCCTGCGCGCGAACTCTCATCGGACAGCGATCTGGGCAAACGCTTGGTAACAACCGGGGTCGGTGCGCTTTTTGACGAAAATATCCGCTTCGCCCTTGGCGGCGGCATTCAAGCGGCACGGTCATTGCTGGACCGCGGTCTGATCGGCGGCGCATCCCTCCAACTCCAGGGCAGTGTGGAGCATGTCGGTGCGGAATTGATTTCCGCCAACGCTTCTGCACCGCATCAAAAACGGGAATTCCAAAATGCCTGAATTTACCTTGCGCAAAACGATGACCTTCATCGAGGAAATTCACCACGACAACGGGCCGGTCGCCGCCAGGCCGCGCCTGCGCGGGGCCATCATTGCGCTGGTCAAAAACCCGTTTGCCGGCAGTTATGAAGAAGACCTGCAGAGCGCGATGGACGATTTGAAGCCGCTCGGATTGATGATGACAGACAAGCTCATCGGGGCCCTGGGAGGAATTGACGGCATTGATGGTTACGGCAAAGCCGCCGTTGCAGGAGAAAACGGCGAGTTGGAACACACCGCGCTGTGGCACGTCCCGGGCGGTTATTCGATGCGAGAGCGCCTCGGCGAGGCAAAGGCTATCGTGCCATCCGCCATGAAAGTCGGCGGGACGGGCTGCCGGATTGACGTGCCCCTCGGACATATCAATGCCGCCTATGTGCGCAGCCATTTCGATGCCATGGAGGTGGGTGTGCCGGACGGACCACGGGCCAATGAAATCCTGTTTGCGCTTGCCATGAGCAAGGGGCCGCGGATCCACCACCGTATGGGCGGTCTGGCGGCGAAGGATGTCGAGGGCCTGGACGGATTACGCTGAATATCCGCTTGAAGAAAACCGGCTAAGCCTCCCGATCCACGCTTTCAAACGGCTCCTGAAGATGGGCCCGCTGGGCGGCATAGAAAGAGACCGTCAGCAGGAACAGCCACAAGAACATCCAGAGCCCCGGATGCGCCGCGCAGGCTGCAGCGACCAACACCGCACACAAGATCGTGGCCAGGCCGAAGCGGGTGCCGGCTTCTTTCCGCCCGAAGGTGACGGCCAGCGAAAGCAGCACAACCCAGGCGCTGAGGCCAATCTTGAGGATCAGCTGCCAGCCGTCGTTCGACAGCGCCCAAATACCGATTACGGCCGGCCATTGCAGCAAGGCGATGGCGCAGGCGTCGCCGAGGCGGCGATTGTCGATCGGGTTTAGGGTGCTGTTCATCGTTTCAGTCCATTCCACCATTACTCTAACTCCGTTTGTACAGCCTGACCCGCAGGCCCTGCTTGTTTCTGATGGCGTCTGCCGTTGCCTGGCCGACACCCTTGACCGCGGCGACCTGTGACCAGCTCGTATAGCGGTCGCGGGCCGCGATCCGCTTGGCGATGTCTTCCGAAAGACCAAACTGGCTGGCAATAGCGGACTTTGACATTTCGCTCAAATAGACCGACGGAGCGACCCTGATCTGATATTTTTCGGGATCTTCTTCAATGCCGTTTGCCACATTCAGAGGGCCTATATGGAGGCCATTTTCTTGGTTGGTCCCGTCAGACTTGATTTCAGTTGCCTCCATAGTCAGTGTGAGTGGGACCGTTCGCTCGGCACGCAATATTTCCGCGATCCTTAGATCGTTGGGATTGCCATAGGATTCATACTGAGCGGCCAGTGTCTCACGTGACTGCCGACCATAATTTGCCGTACCGGTAAACTTCAGAATCCTGTATTCTTCATTTACGGCTCTTTTGACCCGACTTTCGAAATCCGCATGGTGATCTTGGTTGGCCTTTTGAGTCAGGGGTGTGAGGTTAGCCCAGGTGTTTCCCGGACCGCCGAGATTGTGGTTGAGCAGGTGGCCGCG
>JAAEOH010000364.1 GCA_024244645.1 Hyphomicrobiales bacterium | reverse complement strand
TGGACTGCCCTGACAGTTGCCGCCCGGCGTGGCCACGCTGAAGTCGTCGCGGCTCTTCTCGGCAGGGGCGCGGCACCCAGTCCAAGGATCCTGATGTATGCCGCGAAAGGTGGACACGCCAAGACCGTCGCAGAAATCCTGGCCGGAGGTGTCGATCCCAACCAGTCGGACGAGAAAGGCAAGAGCGCATTGCTGCTGGCCGTCGAAACCGGCCACGCGGCCACCGTTACCGTACTCCTGCACGCAGGCGCCACGCCCAACCCGCAGATCCTGATGTCTGCTGCCAAGAACGGCCACACGGCGATCGTCGCGGCGCTCCTGGATGGAAGCATCGATCCCAACCAGCCGGACGAAAAAGGCAAGACCGCATTGATGTGGGCCGCCAAAAACCGCCACGCGGACACCGTCGCCGCCCTGCTGAACGGGGGTGTCATGTCTGAACCGCAAATCCTGGTGTCCGCTGTCAAGAACGACCACACTAAGATCGTTGCAGCGCTCTTGGACGGAGGCGTCGATCCCGATCTGCCGGTCGAATTTGGCCGTACCGCCTTGATGCAGGCCGCTGTAAGCGGCCATGCGAAGACCGCCGCATCCCTGCTGAGCGAAGGCGCCGCGCCCGACCTGCAGGACGAATTTGGCCGGACCGCCCTGATGCTGGCCGCCTCGAGGGGCGACAACGACGCCGTCGGATCTCTCCTGGACGGCGGCGCAGCACCCGATCTGTCAGACAAAAACGGCAAGACCGCCGTGACAAATGCCGCCGACAACCTCCAAAGAAAAACCGTGGCACTGCTTCTGAATAGAGGGGCGGCGCCCGATCAGCGGTACAAGAATGAAATGATCATTGCGAAGGGAGGAATGCGCCTGCGTCTTGCACAGCTGCGTTACTGGCTGGAGGGATCACTTGTTTTTCCTTATGGATGCCCCGACCATGAAGATTGCAGACACACGTTTTCAGTGCGGCCGCCGTTGGGTACGTTCCCCGGCGATCCCTGGACGTTTTATGCACGCTGCCCTGAGCACAGCACTCATGAGTATAAGTGCCTGGTTTTTACTCCGAACTCAAAACTCCACGAAGTCGGTAGCGTTCAGTGGGCAATGAAACACGGCGATGGGGGTGTATCCGTATTCCGCACAGACAGGTGCCGGTCCTGTAATACGGATAATGCCAAATACACCCGCTCCCAAAAATGCAACGACATCGTAAAATGCAGAGCCTGTGGGGCAATTGAATAGGCATGACCTCGTATTTTGCCGCGATGTTCCATGACGAGCGTACCCAAATCGGATTCGACGCAAATCTGTAGCTGCACCAAGAACTACGGAAACTGTCCCGCGCCCAGCAGTCGACAATAGGCGGTTAGCAACTTGGTCCGCTCGCCAATCATCAAATCCATTTCGGTTCTGCAACACCGAATAATGTCTGGTCTGGGGATGCTCC
>JAAEOH010000363.1 GCA_024244645.1 Hyphomicrobiales bacterium | reverse complement strand
TGGCACTTCAGTTACTGTTCATATGTAAATGAAGCCAGGAAATTGTGGTACCTGAAGAATCAGTGCAGTGCGCAACACTTGATGACGGCGCCATAAAAATGCAAGAGCCATCTTCATTGCCTCAACATCTAACTTGCCGATGGCACCAAACTGAATCAATACATTATAATCTGAATGTGCCTGAGATCTCACCAAGTGCTCTCCTGTGTACATGATGGCCTGCTGGAAGGAGGCAGTGGCCCGCAACCTCATCTCAGTTGGTCGAGGCATAATGGGCATCCCTTGGGTCAACGGTCGAATGGTCGATGAACACCCAAAGCAAGATTTCAACAGAGCACCAGGCGTATGATGCTGCAAGATATCCGTAGCTGACAAGGCTGAGATTCCCTTGCCTATCTGCAACTCAGGGTGCTCCTTGTGAAGCGCGCGCAGAGAAGCAACAATGCGAACAGCCTTGAGGGAGTCCCCGCCGCTTTCAAAGAAGTCGCTGGCCATTCCCATCCCCTCACTCTGGAGCTCCTTCTGATAGATTGCGAGGACCGCATCGTTGGTATGCACTGAGATGTCTGAGACATGATCCCATCCTGTGTTGTTGGGCGCCTTGGACCGCATCGGTAGGCCTCTCATTTTCATTGGAAGATACTCTGCTAGGCTTTCCAAAGTTTTTGATGGCGCAATGAAGATTTCAGAAATAATGCTTGCAGAATTGAGTAGCTTTGGTAGTATACGAGACACTACTGATGATTCCAGCAGCATTGTATCGGGAAGATCGATGCTAGTTTCCACTCCTATGCCTAATCTAAATAGCCCCCATTGGATGCTTGTCGCGCAGAGCCCCAGGCTTCGTCGGTGCTCAAGGAGGGCATCCAAGGCTGAGTTGGAAGCAGCATATAGTGGCTGTCCACGTGCCCCCAT
>JAAEOH010000362.1 GCA_024244645.1 Hyphomicrobiales bacterium | reverse complement strand
TAGAGGTGGAGATTTTGTTGCCTTCGGAGCCACCCGCCCTCACCCGAAGCTGGGGCGGGTTGCGTAGAAGGTAACAAAGGTTGCCTTTGGTGAACCCCCCTCAAAGAAAATTTATACGCATTTTAAAAAAGGGGGCGTTGCAGGGTGTCCTCGCTCGAAGGGGGTGCGTCGAAAACGCGGGAAAGCGGTTGAGACCAGGGGGAAGGCTTTCCCCCGCAAAAATATTTTAACTACTTTTCGGCCTGTTTTTCAACTTCTTCTTCATCGCCGGCGACGAGCCTGGGCAGGATATGTTCGTTATACGCGCCCTCCATGGCTTTGTAGACTTTAATCGCAATATCTGTCTGGCTCATACCGGCGGAAAGTTTCATTTCCAATGGGTTGTAAGAATCATCGGTATCATCAGCCACGGGGAACACAAAGCGCCGTCCATCTGCCCAGACGCTAAGGGTGGACGTGCTGGGGTCCACATCATTGTCCTTGAGGAGGAGTCCGCTTACATCATGAACACGTTTCGCAAATTGATCGGCGGCGAAGTCGACAGCCCCTTTTATATGCTTGTTATCGCCATGCAAAGCAAAGGATATGCGGTCGTTGGAAGCACGGCCAGGCGCATGCGCTAAAAACTTCCCGTCAGTCCGTTTTCTTAGGTCATACCGCTGAAACGTTCCAACGCTTCTGGGGATGTTTCTTGGAAGAGGAGCATTAACCTGTTTCACATGGTCCGGGGTGGCATTACCTGCAACGGTGGTTTCGCTGTCAAAGCCTACCTCGACCCGCTTTTCGGCGACGGGCCGGTTGTTACCTGGTTTCGCCTCATCAACAGATCTGGCGGCATAGGCCGCGTTCGGGAAGAGCGCACCTTTGGCTGCCATACCTGCCATGGCGGTGCTCAGGAAAATCACCATCAATTTGTTTTTCGAAAACACCCTACTCACCCCCCTCTTTGTCTTTTGTCTCTTGCTTTTCAGCGTTGTCGGCATAATAGGGGGCAATGTGCAACTCGTGACCTTCCATCATTTTTCTGTAGATCGCGCGTGCTATATCCTTTTGTGACGCGTCATTCCCGATAAGAAATCCGCCCACCTTTTCTCCCTCTGCCCAGACCTCAACGCGCGAGGTATTCGGATTTATATCATCGTCACGCATCTCCATGTAGCTGACATCATGAATTCTGTGGGCAAATTGCTTGGTAGCGAACTGCGCTGCGCCTTTAACGTTACTGTTCCCGCCATAAAGAACGACGGAAATACGGTCATTTGAAGCGGCGCCCGGGGCGTCTTCATCAATCTCCGCACCGGTCAAGTTATAAAACACCCAGTTCCCGGTGCTTCTGGCAATGACCTTTTTGGGAACATTAACCGGCTTCACCTCATGGTCCGGGGCGGCATTACCTGCAACGGTGGTTTCGCTGTCAAAGCCTACGTGGGTTTTTTCCTTGGCCTCCGGCATTGCCTCGACCTGCTGCGCGGTAGCAACGGGCAGTTTGTTGCCTGGCTTCGCCTTATCGACAGATCTGGCGGCATAGACCGCGTTCGGGAAGAGCGCACCTTTGGCTGCCACACCTGCCATGGCGGTGCTCAGAAAAATCACCATCAATTTGTTTTTCGAAAACACCCTACTCACCCCCCTCTTTGTCTTTTGTCTCTTGCTTTTCAGCGTTGTCGGCATAATAGGGGGCAATGTGCAACTCGTGACCTTCCATCATTTTTTTGTAGATCGCGCGTGCTATATCCTTTTGCGACGCGTTATTCCCGATAAGAAATCCGCTCACCTTTTCTCCCTCTGCCCAGACCTCAATGCGCGAGGTATTCGGATTTATATCATCGTCACGCATCTCCATATAGCTGACATCGTGGACGTTCAGGGCAAATTGTTCGGTGGCAAACTGGGCGGCCCCCTTGACACTGTCATTCCCGCCATAAAGAACGACGGCGATCCGGTCATTTGAGGCGGCGCCCGGGGCGTCTTCCAGAAATTTTTCACTTGTCTTTTTTGTGTAATCATATGTCACATAGTTCCCGACGCTTCTGGCAATGACCTTTTTGGGAACATTAACCGGCTTCACCTCATGGTCCGGGGCGGCATTACCTGCAACGGTGGTTTCGCTGTCAACGCCCACGTGGGTTTCTTCCTTGGCCTCCGTTGATGGCACCGCAATATCCTTCGCCTCGGCGACGGGCAGTTTGTTACCTGGTTTCGCCTCATCGACAGATCTGGCGGCATAGACCGCGTTCGGGAAGAGCGCACCTTTGGCTGCCATACCTGCCATGGCGGTGCTCAGGAAAATCACCATCAATTTGTTTTGCGAAAACACCCTACTCACCCCCCTCTTTATTTTTTTTAGCTTGAGTTTCAGTTTCTTCTTTTTCGCCACTGACAGCGTAATAAGGTTCAATGTCCCGCTTATGGGCCCCCAGCATCATCTTGTAAAGCGTTCTTGCTATCTCTTTTTGCGATGTATTGTTTCCGATCTTGACTTCATCATACAGCCTGCCTTCTGCATAGACGGCAGCCCATGAGTCGTTCGGGTTTACATCATTGTCGGGAGCTTCTATATAGCTGACATCGTGGACATTATGTGCAAAATGCTTTGCAGCATGTTGCACGGCTCCTTTGACGTTGCCATTTCCGCCATAAAGAGTGACGGATATACGGTCATTTGAGGCAGCAGCAGAAGCGTCTTTTAAAAACTCTTGGTCAGTTTCTTCTGTGTAATTATAGGGTGCAAAAGTTCCCACGCTTCTGGGAATGACTTTTCGGGGAACATTAACCTGCTTCACCACGTTCGACTTTGTATCATCTGCGGATGGCAAGCCCATAAAGACCCCACACGTCAAGACAGCAACCATGAGCATTATCGCGTATTTTTTCGAATCCACCCTACTCTCCCCCCTATTTGTCTTTTGTCTCTTGTTTTTCATCCTTTTGTTCGGTTGAAGAATCTTTGACAACTGGCGTTGCGCCTTTACCGATGCGATCCTCATAAAGATTCTGCGCGTAATCTCCTAAGGTACCCCCGTCAAGATCATCTTGGTCGAACAGTTATTTCGGTCCACCTCTACCAACAAAGAGCTTTACCTTCCCGTCCGGGCCACCCGGAAGTGCAGTGACGGGATAGTCATCCACTTCGAGGGATCTCACAGTCGAATCTATATAAACCCCTTTTCCGTAATGCAGGACAATCCGGATGTTTTTAATTTCACCCGTTTCGGGGTCTCTGTCTCCTGATGCCCTGTAGGCCTCCCCTCGGGAGTAAGATATCTGCTCGCCGCTTACCTGCTTCACCTCCACGTCTTCCGGTTTCTTGGCCTCGCCGACGGTGGTTTCGCTGTCAAAGCCTACGTGGGTTTTTTCCTTGGCCTCCGGCGTTGCTTCGACCTGCTGCGCGGTAGCGACGGGCTGGTTGTTACCTGGTTTCGCCTCATCGACAGATTCACCGGCATAGACCGCGTTCGGGAAGAGCGCACCTTTGGCCGCCATACCTGACATGGCGGTGCTCAGGAAAATCACCATCAATTTGTTTTGCGAAAACACCCTACTCACCCCCCTCTTCAGAAGACACATTTGTTGAAGCAAGTGTGTTGTTTGACTCTTTAATAGTTGCCAATAAATTCTTTGCAACGGCTTTTCCAATGTCTTTCTCAGTAGCCTCGGATCTGAAAGCAGAAAATGAGAAATCATAAGTGCGCATTGGAAGTTGCTACAACATTCCCTAAGTTTAGCAAAACATCCTTTTGAACTTTCTTTAAAGAAAGGTCCTCTGAATAAGCAGTAAACGAGAAATCATAAATACGTTCACCATTCACACTAACGTAGCCATAGGGTAAAACATACTCGTCCTCGTTAAATTCGATGGCTCCGTCATTCTGACCAAGCTTGTTATAACCCAGATCTCCAAGTAAGGCGGGAAGATAGAGTCCTTCCGGCAGTCCTTCCGCATTTTTGCGGATGGCTACCGCGTCGATAAAGACGATCTCGCGCTGGCTGCGCTTGGCTAGCAGTGGCAGGGCACGGTTAAGGAAATCGCTCTGTTGCGCCGATTTCGGATAGCCTTCTGCGGAGTAATTCACAATCACCAGCGGGTCATTGGCCGGGTCGTTTGCATTTCTGTAACTTAACTTCATCGTTTCAACATCCATGACCGCAGACCCGCCGGATGTGACATGGTCCATCCGGACGTATTTGTAACCATTTTTCTGAACGGCCGGAAACGCGTCTTGCAACGCATCCAAAGCCGACAGTTCCTCCAGAGCGGAAGATGAATTGAAAGCGCCTTGCTCTCCTCCCCGAATATTAACCTGCTCTGCAAAAACGGTTTTAAAAAAGCCACC
>JAAEOH010000361.1 GCA_024244645.1 Hyphomicrobiales bacterium | reverse complement strand
GTCTTCAACTCATACGACGACATCGTCGACCACTGCTGTGACGCCTGGAACAAGCTCATCGATCAGCCCTGGAAAATCATGTCGATCGGACACAGGCAATGGGCACATAGGTCATGATCAACGGGATTTGGTATAAGACGCTGTATTTTCAGCAGACACCTAACTCAAGAGATTATTTTTTTGTACAAAAGTAATATGCATAACAAGTCCGTGGTTCTAGCTTTACGTAGTGGGTACGATAGTTTGCGTTTTCCAATATATTCACGAATTCTTCGATGCCGAATGTCGTGAATCTCAGAAATGCGTGCTTATAAAGACTTTTCTTTTGCCGAATACGCTTTTGGCCGTCGCCATACCTTGTCTGGATCAAGCACATGGCATCGGCGGTCAACACATTGTTGACTTCACACAACATTGCCTCCGTATATGCCTTATCGGGGAAATGCTGAATAACCGCCGTCGTGACGAATAGGTCGACGTTCTGTTTGACATGATCCTTGAAAGATTCGGGACGTGCCGGGTCGATTAGTGCGGGCACGAACGTAGCCGGTCCAATTTCACCTTCGCATATTTTCAAAGTCGTCGGTGAAATGTCGACCCCATATAATTTTGTGGCAATGTTTTTTAACTGAAACAGATTGCTTCCTCCGCCGGGCCCCCACTCTAAGACAGCATCGAATTGCGGTCTTCGACCAAGATATCGAGCGAAATCCGTCACGAACCTAAAATGCTTCTTGCCGATCGCTAGCCACTCACTATCGTCTTCAAAGCGTCCCTTGCCGCGCCAATGGGCCATTTCCTGAACAAGCGAGTTCGCCCGACTGTCGGACCAAAACTCACCCGCATCCTGTCTCAATTGGGAAACAGACTGAGGAACTCTTTCGGCAACTATCGACTTGCTCTTCGAAGCAATTCGATCAAACAGGGAAAAATTCCTGGTTTCGTTCGCTAGCTGAGGCAATTCCGACTCCGTGAAATATGTTAATGGGTGGCGGGGATGCGATTGATCTGGCGACCGAAATTTGCTGTGAAGGTTTGAATGCGTATCAACACTTTTACTTAATTCGCAACTATTAATTTATTGTTATCGTATTCGTCGAACTGAGTAGGATGCCATGAGTTTTCCCAATGTCTGAACACAATAGCCTTGAAGCATCATTGCAACCGGACTTCGTGGCCGAATGTAATCCTACCACCGCGATCAATGAAATCTTCCAGCGCTCTTGAGCCGCTCATAGTGTTCGGCATCCCGGTACTTGAAGACTTTTGCGGGGTTCCCGCCCGCTATGGCGTGCGCCGGGATATCCGTGACCACCACCGCGCCAGCCTGAATGATCGCCCCTTCGCCGATATGATTGCCGCCCAGGATAATGACACGATCGCCGAGCCAGACACACTCGTCGATGACGATGTTCCGGTGAATGTATGCCTCGGTGTCATACGGGATTGCATTTCCGTCGTCATATTTGTGGTTCGAGGTGATAAGCAGGCATTCCCTTCCACAGTGAAAGTGACTCCCGATTTTCACCTGCCCGTCGCCCCGAATGACAAGACCGTTCATGCGTACGCCGTCGCCACGCAGGGTGGAGCGGGTTACGCTCGAAAAATGGTTTACACGCAGGTCGAGGCCGGAGTGCGCAGCCCTTCGGCGTACCAGGTGGGCAAAAATATGTCGCCGCACGAGACCAAACAGGCCGAGAGCATAGCGCTTCGCGAGCGTCAGCGATTGTTTGGGGCTGAATATTGCCGCCAGATCGCCGAAAAAGCGATTCATGAGGCTGGCTCTTCGAGGCCCCGCTTGCTCCGGGAATGTTTGGCTCTTTGATATAGGCATTGGGGATTGATGAGCCTGCAAATGTTGACAGCCTGGGTGGCGGTGTGTTCGAAACAGCCGCCTGGGTCGATTCCCGAACGGCCCTCTGAGGCTCAATTCGTAGGACGGAATGGTAGATTTTTCGTTAACCCTAAGCGTCCCGTCCTAAACGGAGCCAAGGACAGCTTTGGTTTTCTCGGCGGTTTCATCCCAAGAAAATCGCTTGGCACGGTCAAGTCCCGCGCTCGTCAGGCGCTGCCTGAGTGCGGGATCATCGATCAACTGACGCAGCCCATCGGCGATTTGGCCGGTGTCGAGAGGATCGACGATCACCGCCGCGTCGCCGACCACCTCGGGTAGTGAGCTGGTGTTGCTGGTCAGACACGGCGTTCCGGACGCGAGAGCTTCCAGGGGCGGCAGACCGAATCCTTCGTAGAGACTGGGATAGGCGAAGACCAACGCATTGGCCATCAAGGCGGCGAGACCGTCATCGTCGACAAAGCCCGTACGGATCACGCGGCCAGACAGATTTTCGAGACCATAGCGACCATGGATGTGCGGCTCAGCGGGAGCGCCAGCAACGACCAATACTATGTCGTCGTCGACCTCATCCTCCAAGTCGCGCCAGGCCTGCAGTAGGCGGTCGCCGTTTTTCCGTGGTTCTATGGATCCGACGCTCAAAACGTACCGGTCCGCGGTCACACCGAAATGTCTTAAGACGCCCGCATAGTTTTTCGCGGCGTTGGGATGGAACGCATCGCCGGCGGCCAGCGGCGTGACAGTGACCTTGGCATCGGACACGCCGGTATGTGCTATGAGCCGCGCCTTGGTGTGTTCTGAAACGGTCAGGATATGGCGCACGCGGTGCACGAGACGGCGAACAACAAAGCCGTACCAATGGCTGAACCTGCGTCCAAACCATTCAGGGTGGTCAAGCACAGCGACATCGTGGATGGTGACGATCTGATTGGCTACGGAAAGGGGCCCGGTATTGCCGGGGCTCCAAAGAAGGTCACCCTGTATCAATCTGGGAAGCATGATTTGCTCCCACAAATGTGCACGTGTCGCCGTCAACATCTTTCGTGGCCGGATGATCCGTAGATCGGCCGCCATACGCGCGGTGATTTCTTGGACATAGCGGGGAATGCCAGTGGTCCGGCGATCCAGCAGCCTTCCGTTACAGGCGATCATGCTCGCGGCGATCCTTCAGTCGTGCTTATGCTCCAATAGGTCCGAAATACGCGATCGCGCGTCTTGGTGTAGGCGCACCTCGATGGCACTTTCAACGAATTTAGGCATACTTTAAGGGTGGATGGGCCAAGAAATCCTGAATGTGTTGACCTCGGGGCCACCAATTTCCGCGTCGATAGGTTGGTGACCGTCGCACAACTCGGCAACCACTCGCGGCGCGGCGGCCATCCCGGGATTAGTTGGCCGCGCCCATGTACAGGACTACCATCGCAGGACCCATGAAGATCGCCTTCATCAACACGCTTTACACTCCCCAATCAGTTGGCGGCGCGGAGCGCAGCGTCCAAAGCCTTGCAGAACATCTGGCGGGTGAGGGCCATGATGTTATCGTCTGCTGCACGACGCCCGAGGCCAACGGCAGGGTCGGACAAGTGAATGGCGTCAAGGTCTATTATGTACCGTTAGAGAACCTCTATTGGCCGTTCGACGACCGGACCAGGCCTTTTCTTACGAAAGCGATGTGGCACCTCACCGATTGCCGAAACGGCGTGATGGCTCGCGCGGTCACACAAATCCTCGAGCAAGAGCAGGTCGACGTCGCCAATACGAACAACCTGTTTGGATTCTCATCTTCGGTACTCGATGGGGTCCGAGCATTGGGTTTGCCGCATGTTCACACCTTGCGAGACCATTATTTCATGTGCTCGCGATCGGTGATGTACAAGAACGGCAAGTTGTGCGGGCGCACCTGTCTGTCATGTTTTCCCATTTCAAGAGTCAAGAAATACGCCCTCCGCCGGTCACAAGCGGTGGTCGGTATCAGCCAATACATTCTTGATCGCCACATATCGGCTGGTTTTGTTGGGCGAGACTCATTAACTCGGGTTATTCCCAATTCATACCAGGCGAAGAGCGGTGGCGTTCGTACAAGAGAGCGACCAGGCCCCGGGGAGGGTCTTCGTCTTGGCTATTTGGGCAGGTTGTATCAAGGCAAAGGTATCGAGCAATTGCTGGAATCGATATCACGGCGCTCTGACGCGACAGAGCTTCACGTCGCCGGCGCCGGCGAACCTGCTTACGTCGCATATCTCCAGAGCCGGTTTGCTTCGCCAAAAATTCACTTCCTAGGTCAGTGCGAAACCGCCCGCTTCCTTGACGTTATCGATGTGCTCGTTGCGCCTTCGTTTGTGCCCGAGGCCTTTGGCAGGACTATTGTCGAGGCGATGGCACACGAGGTGCCGGTGATCGCGTCAAACCGCGGTGGGATGCCAGAACTCATAGATGATGGCAGGGACGGGTTCATATATGATGCCAATGACCCCGGCGCGCTTGACCGGATGGTCGATCATGTGGTCGCCAATCACGACTTACTCGACGGAATGGCGCAGGTCGCGGCGGCGAAGGTTTCGCGATTTCTCCCCGCGACCATCGCCGCCGAATATCTATCGCTGTATGAAGAGCTCATAGCGCGCCAAGATAATACACGAGCGCTGGGCTAGCAGGCGGCCCTCTGTGCCATGCATTGATCCGCTAAAACGAATGGGCGGCGGGAAACAGCGGGACGGGTGCGGCCGGACTGTCAAGACCGGCCTCCAGATCTAAGCCTGACGGCAGCAGGTAGCTTGTCTTCGGGGCCGGCCACGTGAGCTGAATCTCATGGTTTCCGGTTTCGAGGGTCACTGGCCCCGATACGGCGGCTCCGCCATCGACCATGAATTGCGCATTGCTCGGGCGTCCGGAAGCGTCGTAGAGCCGGTACTCACCAGACCACCAATTCAGAAACCGGCGCGGAACGTTGTCGCTCAGTCCAATGCCGGTGAGCTTCAGATTGCCGCCGATCGGTACGTAGGAGTCGTCGAGGTATGCACTCAGCGGCTGCCGAATTTCCGCCGTCCGGTAGTTCAGGATCCAGAGCTTCGGCGATTGAGCCATGACCTTCTCGATTCTCGTAAAGTCGCCGGTCGATGCGGACGTTAGGATGTCCACCAATCGAGAGCGCTGAAGCCACAATTTGGTCGCATGATCGCGACCCACGATCATGTGCACACCGTCGAAATAGCGGTCCTCGGGTCCGAGCAGACGTTCTGCCCGCGCTGCGGTGGCGTTCTGTAACGTATTGCTGTGGTCGAGGTAATCGATGTTGCGCGCGAATGATGTCGATAGGACGAGTACCGCCGTCAAACTGGTTAATATCTTTATCGGCCGCGGGCAGCGGTGGAATATCTCCAAAAACAGAGGTGCCCAGAGGGCGACAAAGGGCAGCGCCATAATGAAGTTATAGGGCCACGGGGCGCGGTGGACGACGAAGATGAACGTGGTTATCACCGCGGTAAAGATCATCGCGATGCGCTCTGTCGAAGAGCGGTTTCGGAATGATACCACGACCACCAGCCACCCGATCAGGCACACAAGGTAGAGCGGTGCATTGCGGAGCAGGGAACGGAGCGGGAAGACCCACAGATTGATATAGCTCGCGTGCCCTCGCGCCGCGCCTTGGGCCGGTGGTCCGAACAGAACTCGATCGATTACCGCGAGCGGATCAGCGCCGTCGATGGCGAAAACGGCGACATATAAAATGAAAACAGCCATCCAGCCAGCCAACAACAGGGCTCCCGACCGAAAAGCCTGCCATGGTGCACGACGCCACAACGCCTCGCCGACCAAGGCGACACCTAATGCCACATTGAAATAGATCGCCTTTTGGGTCACCAAGAAGGCTAACCCGCTTATCACGCCCGCGAGCACTATGGTGGCGCCGGTCGGCGACCGGCGCACCAGGACCCAAAGCGCTGCAATGGCGAACAATAACGCCAACGGTTCCGGACGCACCATGTACGCCCATTCCATGTAACTCGAAAAGCTCAGCGCAACGCACAAGACGAGAAGCGCCTCGATAGGGGTGCGCCCAATCCCTCGAGCGACCTGGTAGAGGACAGCCAGGGAGGCAAGAGCGACGGCGAGCGATTCGAGCCGTGCGAACCGTATGATTTCGACCGTGCCCGCTTCCAGCCAAAACGCGGTCCGGTAAAGGTAGGCGAAGAGCAATGTCCTGTTTGGCCACACGTCGACATAGGGTCTCTCATCGACGACCAGCGCCTGATTTATCATGGCGTATTCGTCCATCAGGTACTGGCTGTTGATCGCCTGTGCGATCAGCAACGATATCTTGGCAACCAAGATGGCGAGCAGGACGGCGATTGCGGCTTGGCCAATGTGACTTCCGGTTTGTTCGACGAAACGGGAAGTGCCCGCGACCGTTCCGGATACAGAAGCCGGCGTAGCGGTATGTTCCGCGTTTCGCGACATCAACGGACGCATCGGATTGATCGAAAGGGTCATCTCGGTTTTTCCCGCAGTCAGGCCGCGATGGCGTCGATGCGTCCCGCTGCTTGGTCGCGAGCCCAATTTCTGCGCGAAATCTCAACGAATTCCATTAGCTTGGCGCGGAACCGCTCTGGGCGAAATGCGAGCGCATTGGCGCGGCAATTGGCGGGCGCAAAATCTTCGGCGCGCAGTTCGAACCGGCGCACGGCGTCGGCGATCGCCGACGGCGTTTGCTCGGCAAAGAAAAGTCCGGTCGGAGAGCCGTTCTCTCCATCGCAAATCGTTTCCAGAACGCCACCCTTGCCGTAGGCGATGACCGGAGTGCCGCAAGCCTGCGCTTCGACTGGTGCGATACCGAAATCCTCCTCGGCGGCGAAGACGAAGGCCTTCGCCCGTTGCATCAGGTCACGGACCGTTTCGGTGGATTGGTAACCGAGGAAGTCGACATTGGGCTTGGCGGCGGCCGCGGCACGACGCATGTCGGGTCCATCCCCGACAACCACCAAACGTCTGTTGGGGAGCTGCGAAAAGGCTTCAACAATGGTGGGAATCTTCTTGTAGGGCACCATTCTCGATACGGTGAGGTAGAAGTCCTCCTTGGTCTCTTTCAGGCCAAAATGGGAGACATCGACTGGCGGATGAATCACCGTCGCTTCGCGCCGATAGGTTTTTCGGATCCGGCGCCTGACAAAGGAAGAATTGGCGGCGAATGCGTCGACGCCCTGGGCGGTGCGGGCGTCCCACACGCGCATCCAATGCAGCAGGGCGCGAACGGCGATACTCCTGGGTCCTTTGACTAGGCCGGATTCCCGCAAATATTGGTGCTGCAGGTCCCAAGCATACCGCATGGGCGAATGGACGTAGCTGATATGTAGTTGATCGGGACCGGTCAGAACACCCTTGGCGACCGAGTGGCTGCTCGAGAGCACGAGATCATAGGAAGACAGATCGAATTGCTCGACGGCGAGCGCCATCAAAGGCAGATAGTTCCGATAGTGTTTTCGCGCCAAAGGCAGCCGCTGCACGAATGACACGTTAGGAATTTTTCCTTTTAGAAATGCGCGATCCGCTTCGGCGACGAAATCAACGGCGGTAAATACATCCGCCTCCGGAAAACAAGCGAGCATTTGCTCGACGACCCTTTCGGACCCGGCGTAACTCACCATCCAGTCATGAACGATCGCTACTCTCAACGAACACCTCGTAGTTGGGCGTGGCGGCCGATGCAAATTCCGCACGACCCCGAGATGGGCATGCCAAATTTGGCTGATGCGGATTGATCGCACGGTATCGTTAATACGGACTTAACCGAGATCAGTCTCGCAGGTGCATTGGGTGAATTTCGGTGATGACGTCAAGGCACGCATTGGGCGGTGCAATCGCGAGCGTTCTCAGGCCTGTCCAATCCAGCGTTTGACATGCGATCTCGTCAGCTCGTGGAGTCGGTTCACTTGCCGGGTGGCGAGGTGAGGCAGTCAAACACAGATTGGCGATTTCAAGAGTTCGTTACCATGGCGGGACCATGATTATGCTATGGTCGAACACATTCGAATGTCACGAACGAGCGCCTATTATAATTGTGGAAGGGCTCGGTTGCGACGGCGGGTCGCGGAATGGACCAATGGAGGGCAAGATGAAACCCACGCTTAGTCATCACGTTCTGTTAGCGGCATTGGTTGTCGCCGGTGCGACGGCGGTTCGCGCGGATACCTCCGACGTCAAGACCATTGAAGTCGTGGCGGTTGACAAACAGGGCGCGCATTGTGCGGACGACCCCAACTGTTTCAATCGCTACCACCCGGAAATCAAACCGGTCGTGCGCGCGCGACCCGGCCAACACATCGTGTTCGAAACGCGCGATGCTCTCGATTCCGATCTCGCATTAGACTCGACGGCCGACGATCTTGCGGCCGTCGATCTTAATCTTGTTCATCCAATGACCGGGCCGGTGTACATCGAGGGCGCGAAACGCGGCGACGTTGTCGCGGTGACGCTCGTCGATATTGAACCCGATCAATACGGATATACGGTCATCGTGCCGGGGTTCGGGTTCCTTCGTGACAAGTTTACCGAGCCATTCCTAGCCAATTGGCGGACCGACAGGATATCGGCGCGTTCGGACCAAATTCCCGGAGTAGTAATCCCCTTCAACGGGTTCATGGGTTCTGTCGGCGTGCTGCCGGGAATGCCGGAAGTCTCGAAGATCTTGGCACGGGAATCGCAGCTCGGTGCGGTCGGCGGCATCGCGTTGCCTCCTGAACCGACTGGGGCGCTGCCTGCCGATATCTGTGGGCCTAACGGTACAGATATAGCGAACTGCTTGCGCACCATCCCGCCGCGCGAAAACGGTGGCAACATGGACGTTAAGCAGATGCAGGTCGGAACGACGCTGTTGTTGCCGTGCTTCATTGACGGCTGCGGGTTGTTTGTTGGCGATGTCCATTACGCCCAAGGAGACGGCGAGGTGTCGGGAACGGCGATCGAAATGGGGGCAAAGGTCACCGTCGTCACGCATGTCAGGAAAGGACAGGGCGAATTCATCAAGGTTCCGCACTTTGAAGGCGGCGCGCAGCTTAAGAATCTCGCGCCGGCCGAGTTTTGTGCAACCACCGGAATACCGCTGAAGGCCGCTGGAGAAATTCCACCGCAACATGCCTATCTCGACGGCGAACGGATCGGCCCGCTGGAGAATATGTCGGAAGATTTGGTCGTTGCGGCGCGCAATGCCCTCATCGAATTGATCGATTACATGGTGCGCGAAAAAGGACTAACGCCAGAGCAGGCTTATGTTGTCGCGAGTGTTGCCGCGGATCTTCGGATCGGTCAGGTCGTTGACGTGCCCAACTATATCGTATCCGCGATAATTCCGCTGACCGTCTTCGAAGGCGAATAGCGGGCACTGAAAATGAGCGCGCTGTTGCGTGGGCGAATTGACGGTAGGCGATGCGGGATTTGCGGAGTGCTATTGGTTGCATTCGCGATCTTGGTATCCGGCCATACGCCGTACAGCCAATGGAACGTATACCGCCAAGAGCATCTCTTAATCCTGACCCATAAAGACGACTCTCAAGGCTATGAGTTGGGCAAATCCTTGGCCACGCACCTCGCCAAGAATTTGCCGTCAAGTCAGGCAAGAGTAACGCGCGCTCCAAATCTGGCGCGGGTAGCGAGTCTGATCACCACCGGACAACTCGACCTCGCGCTGCTCCGCAAGAACGAAGCTCGTGCTCTGATTAACGGCCAAACGCCGTTCGCGTATGTCGATGGCAAGTCCTTGCGGGCGATTGCAATTTTCGATGACTTCGTCCTGGTTTCCCGCGCGGACTTCCCCGCGGCCCATGCCTACCGGGTGGCCGAATCATTGGCTTTAGGGCCAGACAATCCCTCGGTTGCCGGGACGACTGACAAAGGCTCCGGGCTCGTCATTCATCCCGGTGTTCTCGCCTTTCTCAAAGGTCAGCCTCGTCCGGAGTTTGTAAATCGGAATGACGGCAGCAACGATCATGATCATGATAATAATCAATAGCTTATAGAAAATACATTATGTAAGACATTAGATATAGCTCAGGGGAGTTGACTCTTGGGCTCAGGCGATCTGTTCGGCGAGCCGGACGCTGGCCGATCATCGATGTGTTGAGAAGATACTCATGGGCCGATTTCGGATCGTCGGCGATACGTCTCATCTGGTCGCGATTCTGGCGGCGAACCTCCGGATCGCGCTCTTCAAGCTGTCGCTTGTTGCGAATCGACCAGGCTTGCACGAACTGGAGGGCGACAGCTCGTCGCTGGCGGTCGTAAAGGTCGAGCAGGCGGTCGTCTGCCTCACCCCGCCATACTTTGACCAGCTTTGCGGTTAGATTCCCTGCGTCTTGAATGCCGCTGTTCAAACCGAGGGCGCCCATCGGATTATTGATATGAGCGGCGTCGCCCGACAGCAAAACGCGGTCAATCCGGAAGCGATCGATCACCCGCTGATGAACACGATAGGTCGACTTGTAAGCGATATCGTACCGTCCGGTTTTCGGTTGGAATAATTGCATGCGTTTTTCGACCGCGTCGGAATCCAAAGCTGCTTCATCGGTCATCGAGGGGTCGAAGCCATAGGCAAATCGCCAAAGGCCCTCTGCGGGGAAATCGAGCGGGGGAGCATTTTCCGGCAGCGCACCCGGCATGCGAAAGATCGCACACCAATGATCGGGATCGGCAATATAGGCATTACCGGTGAATCCATGGCCAGAGAAGTCATAAGCCGTGCTGGCGACCACGATGCTCTCAGGCCAGGTAAAGCCTTCAATAGTCAGCGGCAAGCACTTTCGCACCGTGCTGCGCCCACCGTCGGCTCCGATCAGATATCGCGCTTCGAACGATTTTCGACCGCCCGGTACCTCGACCTTGCCCACCACCTTGTCGGCGTCCTGATCGAGTGTGACTAGCCTATGAGAGAATAGGATGCGCGCATGCTTCGACTCTTCCAAGAGGGCCGCAGCGACGTAAGCCATTTTCCATTGCTCACAGTGGAATCGGTAAGGAAACCGGGTATCGTCGCGCAGCAGGCCAAGATCTTATACCAAGTCTCTGTGAGTGGGACTCATATAGGGGCTTTCCGGAACGGTGTTTTTCTGATTCAAGATGGCAAACGGATGGAGGTTTGCCATGGGTTCTCCGGTTTCACTTCGAGACGATTTTGGTGCGGCCGGACTTC
>JAAEOH010000360.1 GCA_024244645.1 Hyphomicrobiales bacterium | reverse complement strand
CGCACCTTCAAATACAATTCCACGGTGAATATCCCCAAACCCTCCCATCAAATGAAAGGGCAAAAGTGGCCGACTTTTACGCCGCCCGCGACAACACAAAGCCGCCGCTACCGTGGCCGAGTATTGCTCCGCCGTTCACACAACGTCATTATTCTCGGTCGCGATCTTTTCTTGGACTTCGATAGCCGTCCTCACGCACTCGACGACACTGCCGAACTCAGCTAGGATGGCATCCCCGGCGTAGTTAATTACGCGCCCGCCAGGGCTTTCGATCGATTTGGTAATTATGGCCAAGCCAGTTCGCAATGCTTCATGCGTGCCGACTTCATCCGCGCCCGTTAGGCGGGAATATCCGGCAACATCGCCATACAATATCGCCGCCAGCTTTCGTTGGATTGACTGATCCGCCACGCGCGTCCCTCACCTTCCTTCCCATATACGTCTACTTACTCAGTATGGGTATTCCGTATACCATTGATGCACGTCAATGGTGTTTTATACCAAGCGCACTAAAGTGTCCGTCTTCAAATGATTATGGACCGTTTTCGGTCTGAGCTTGAGGAAGGTCTGGCTCGAAGCAGCCATTGATCCTCAAACACCCGCTAATTGTCGTCTAAACAGCAGCAAGCGGACGCCGGTGCATAGACAGAAACTCGGCTTTTGTGGGTATCTCGTGATAAAGTTCTCCCCAGCAGAGGACGACGATATGCCCAATTCAGCAAAAAGGAATGTAATCATTAATCGGTCGAAGCTTGACCCGATGCAGAGCTCGGCTCTCGATCGAATGGCTGGTAGCATCATCCCTGATGGGAAACATTGGTATGATGCATTGTGTGGCGCCTGGGGGTATGAAGGAGGACCAACCGTCGCTTTCATTCAAGCGGGACATGTTTTGCCGGGTCCAACGCCACCCGACATTTCTGGCGGCGGAACAGGAATATTTTTCAACGGACGAGAGTTGCACCCGCAAGAGTGTGCTTTTCTGCTCGCAGTGTTTGGTGCAGCGGTGCCTGGCAGATATTTTCTCAATAACCTCGGTGTTCTGAGTAATGAATTAGGCATTCCGATAGTGAATCTTGCGAGTGCTTTTTCGGCTGCGGCTGGCGGCGGAGGCGCATTCTCAGGAGCAGGCGCCTTTGGTATGGTTGATGGAGCCGGCGCAGTGGTCAATTTGCCTGATGGAACAAGTCATGTGACCTAGGAATTTCTGGATTAGACTTTTCCGTGCACCACCGTTCATGATCGGCGAAATGTCCGGGTTAAGCCCCAATACAAACTTAAGAGTGCGGTTTGAAAGCCAACATCCGGCTCTTAACGGACAATCGCAAGAGCCATTTGTTTCGCAATGCAAAACCTATAAAATATTACCGAGTATGCAGCCAATTCGCGGCATGCCTCACAATATCGATGGTGCCTCTGGGATTTACGACAATGACCGTAAGTTCAGCTGGTAATCTGAAATGACAATTTCCAGCTTGCCATCGTCAACCCATTGAGCCGGATTTCTCAATATCTCAATTTTTGGATTGGAGAGAGCTTCCGTAACCAGATAAATG
>JAAEOH010000359.1 GCA_024244645.1 Hyphomicrobiales bacterium | reverse complement strand
GTTAACTGCTGCCGCGTTCGTCGAAAACGCGTTTCGCTTTCATTTCGGCTTTCGGCAACGTGTCCGGGGCGAGCACTTCCACTGTGCAGCGGATTTCGCAACGGCTGCGGATTTCATTGACCACGCTGTCCGCCACGTCCATATTCTCATGTTCGACCAGAACGGTCATCACATCGAGTTCATCCTCATTGGTTGTGAGCCGGGCTTGTGGGTCAACGCCGTTGAGATTAGCCGTATCGATCAGGGTACCGGAGGTCTGACTTGGATTATCTTTCTCCGTTTTCGGCCAACCAAATCGACGGTGAAAAGGGGTTCAGAAGCGGACGTTTCGGTCTCAAATGTCTGAACTCCACCCCATAGCTGCCGTCACCTTCCAGTCACTGGAACGGAGAAAACGTGCCAGAGGCGGAAGTCGCGCCCGCCAAGCGCCGTAGTCCGGGGCATACCAGTCGGCGAAATTCGTGCTTTCAATATTTGCTGGTTATCCGTCCGATGATGCCCACTTTGACCAGAAAGCCAATTGCAGCTTGCGCTCTGCTATGAGTGCAGCGCCGCCGGCAGCAAGCTCCTCACCGTGCAAAGATTATCAGACAAAGCCACCAGTATGGTATGGTGTATGCTTCCACCAGTTAGGGAGGGATCTATGGCTTACGTAACCATGTCGACTTGGAAACTAAATTCCAACGTTGAAGACGAAGATGCAATGTGGCGGGTTATTCAAGAAAAGTATGTACCAGCCACTAAGGCATTGGGCGCACTGGATGCCAAGTGGGTGCAAACGGGCGAAGGCGAATCGATGATCATCACGGTCTACGCCGATGAAGCAGCCAGCAATGCCGCTGATGCGAAAAGAGCGGAACTCAGGTCGCAAGGCTCCTCTGAGTTTGACGTTACTATGACTGGTGAATTGCGGGGCGAAGTCAAGGCTTCGACCTAATTTCAAGAATAGGACTTGGTGCCCCGCAATAACGCCGGGCGTCGAGCGCCATCCGTATTTCAATCAGAACAATGACCGCATCGGGTCAACAACGCCCTTGCCATCTTTGGTGTGCTGTCCTTGTTGCGACAGGGATCACACGTCCGCTTTCGGGTTGAGCCCGAATATATTTGTATGTCTCTAAAGTCGTGACCGTCCGGCGAAGGGGCTCTGGCGAGGTGAAGGGTACGCCAGTTACGCTGCAGATGCAGCGTAACGCCAGGGCAGCAGATCGTCGATACGGGTGATCTTGTGGTCTGCGATACAGCTGAGGACATGGGTGAGCCACGCCTGCGGATGGTACTGTCAGAAGAAAACTGGTTGTGGCCTGCAGGGCGGTTTCGTAGCGTCTAGCTATGACCAAACCGAACCCATTTAGACACTTCAAAACCAGTCCCGAAATCATCCGCCTGACGGTGATGATGTACGTCAGGTTTCCACTCTCGCTTCGCAATGTAGAGGACCTGCTGCATGAGCTCGGCATCGACGTCAGCTATGAAACAGTTCGGTATTGGTGGAACCGGTTTGGGCCAATATTTGCCGCTGATATCCGCAGGAAGAGGGTTGGTCGAATTCATGCTTATTCGAACTGGAAATGGCACCTGGACGAGATCTTCGTGAAGATCAACGGCGTGACGCACTATCTCTGGCGCGCCGTGGATCACGAAGGCGAAGTGCTCGAAACCTATGTCACGAAGCACCGAGATCGCAAAGCGGCACTGAGATTCCTGAAGTAATCGATGAAACGGCACGGTCAACCGCATTTTGTTGTGACGGATAAACTGCGTTCCTACAGCGCTGCGATGAGGGTCATTGGTAACGCGGGAAGACAAGAAACGGGTCGCTGGTTAAACAACAGGGCGGAGAATTCCCACCAACCGTTTCGACGACGGGAACGGGCCATGCTTCGTTTTAGGCGCATGCGAAATTTGCAGAAATTCGTCGCCGTACACTCCTCTGTCTGCAATCATTTCAACCAGGAGCGCCACCTATACAGCCGAGCCAATTTCAAACTGAACCGTATCGCTGCTCTCGCCGAGTGGCGGCTGGTCTGTGCTTCATAGGTTTCGCTAATCAAACTCAGTTGCGACTGCGCTGAGTTGCTCTGACAATGCCCTGACAATGCCTCTGCTGGATCTCCGAGGCGAATGGAGCACCAGCGGGCCTATTCGGCAGCGTTGGTCTTTCCCTTGACCGGCACTTTCGGCTCTTTACCCGTTGACGGGGCCTGTTTACCCTCCGGCCGTTTGCGACGCAGAAAATTCCTCACACGGGAGAGGTACGCGCGCACCTTGCTATCGTTCGAGCGTGTCACGATCATCAGCGCGGACGGTGTTACAACGAGCGTCAGTACGGTTGAAAAGGCAAGGCCGAAAACGATGGCGCTCGACAGCGCGATCCACCATTGCGTTGACGGCGCACCGAAACTGGTCTCGTGATTGAGGATCTCCAGATTGAGGCCGAACGCAATGGGCAGCACGCCGAGAATGGCGGTTACAGCGGTCAGTACCACCGGACGGGCGCGTTCGCGGCAGGTCTGGAGAACCGCTTCGAGCTTGTCCCAGCCCTCCTTGCGCAGCCGGTCGTAGGTATCGATCAGAACGATGTTGTTGTTCACCACAACGCCGGCGAGTGCGATTATGCCGATACCGGTCATGACCACGCTGAAGGGCTGACCCATGATCATCAGGCCGAGCAGCACGCCGATTGTCGACATCACCACGGCCGAAAGCACCAGCGCAACGGATGTGAAACTGTTGAACTGGGCGAGCAGAACAACAAATATGAGGAAAATCGCCGCACCGAATGCTTTGGTCAGGAATGCGCTTGCGGCCGCCTGTTCTTCATCTTCGCCAGCAAGTTTCCAGCGTATATTGCGCTGATCCAGGTTCATGTCTTCGAGGTTGGCGACGACCATCTGGCGCACATTGTCGGCCTGGATACCCTCGCGTATGCCGGCCTGAACGACAATCGTGCGCACGCCGTCGATGCGGCTCAATGTGCCGGTGCGGGGGACCGCCTTGCGGTCGACAAAGTTGGAAATCGGCACAGAACCCTGAGAGGTCTCCACGCGCAACTGGTCGAGCGTTGAAAGCGTTCGGCGGTCCTCCGGCAGACGCAGGCGGATATCGACATCGTCGTCAATGCCCGCCGGCCTGTATTCGGACAGCTTCAGCCCCGTGGTGACAAGCTGGACCACGGTACCGACCGTTGCCGGCGCGATGCCGTATTGCGCGGCCTTCGTCTGATCGACCTCAATTTCCCAGTCGATGCCCGGCGGCGGCAGGCCGTCCGATATGTCAATCACATCGTCGACGGTCTCAAGCATCGCTGCCACGTCGCGGGCCACCACGTCGAGACCCTCGGGATCGGCCGCGGACAGTCGGATCTGGATAGCCTTGCCGGTGGGCGGTCCGGCCGCGGGCACCTGCACCTCGATCTCGGCACCGGGTATCCCGGTCATCGCGTGCCGCAGATCGTCGAGGATATTGTTCGCTGACTTGCGCTCGCGCCAGTCGACAAATTCATACTGGATGACGCCGATCACATCCTCATCGAGCTGCGCCCCGCCTCCGCTCGCGGCACCTGTGCGGGTGTAGACGGTGTCAATGCCCGGCCAGCCAAGGATACGCTCCTCAGCACGTCGGACAAACAGGTCCTGCTCCTCCAGCGAAAGGTTGCCGCGTGCCTTGACATACAGCAATCCGTATTCCGGTTCGACATTCGGGAAGAATTCCACGCCCGACCCGTATTTGCCATAGGCCACCGGAACCGCAACAAGCAGGCCTATGGACAAAAACATGACAATAAAGGGATGACACACGGCGCGCTTGGCGACGGCCATGTACCAACCGTCGGGAGCCGGTCCTTCCACGACCACCGGCTTGGCGAACTTTGCGCCCAGCGCAGGGGCGAAAACCAGCGCATAGATCAGCGATGCAGACAATGTGGCAATCAGCGTGATCGGCATGTATTTCATGAACTCGCCTACAATGCCCGGCCAAAAGAGTAGCGGCGAGAAAGCCGCGACGCGTGTCATCGTCGCCGCGGTCACCGGCCCGGCCATGCGGCGCGCGGCAAGCGAGAAGGCTTTTTCTTTCGGCATGCCCTCTGTCATCCGCCGTTCAGCGAATTCGGTGACGATAATGGCGTCGTCCACCAGCATTCCGACTGCCAGGATCAGGCTGAACAGCACGACGATATTGACCGTGAAACCCGCCAAAGACAGGCCAAAAATGCCCATCAGGAATGATGCCGGAATAGCCAGGCCAATCAGCATTGAGGCGCGTCCTGAAAGCGCGTAAAGAATAACCACGAAAACCAGGATGACCGCCGTCAGCACACTGTTTTCGAGGTCACCCAGCAATTGCCGGATATTTGTCGACTTATCTTGGCTGAAGGTCACTGCGGCACCTTCGGGCAGCAGCGCCTCGAACTCCGTTGCTGCAACCTTTACGCGGTCGACGGTCTCGATCAGGTTGGCGCCGGTGCGTTTCGATACCTCGATCGCAATTGCCGGATTGCCGTTGAAACGGGTGATTGTCTCGGCGTCCTTGAAGGTCGAGCGGATGGTCGCCAGGTCGCGGGCACGCACCACAGCGTTGGGGCCTGCGACAATCGGCAGGTTGGCGACATCTTCCACTGTCTCGATCAACGATGGCACCTTGACCGCATAGCGGCCTTCTTCGCCTTCCATCTGGCCGGCGGCGACGAGCGAGTTATTGGCGTTGACGCCGGCGATCAACTGGTCGAGGCGCAGCCCATAGGAGGATAGTTTCACCGGATCAATAATCACCTCGACCAGCTCGTCGCGCGCGCCCTGGAGATTGGCGTCGAGCACGCCGTTGACTTCTTCGATCCGGTCGCGCAATTCTCGGGCGGCGATGGTCAGTGCCCGTTCGGGCACATTGCCGGAAAGTGTCACCACAAGGACCGGAAATTCTGAAATATTGACTTCGTTGACCGACGGCTCGTCGGCACCCTGTGGCAGATCGGGCTTGGCGTCGTCGACCTTGTTGCGCACGTCGTCGAGCGCCTTGTCAAGGTCTGCTCCCGCATGGAATTCAACCACGACATTGCCGCCGCCCTGATAGGCAGTCGAGCGCATCTCCTTAATGCCGGCGATCGTTTTCAGCTTGGTTTCGACCGGCCGCAGCAGCAGCCGTTCGGAATCTTCCGGTGAGATGCCCTGATAACCGAGGCTGACATAGACGATGGGAATCTGAATGTCGGGCTCTGCTTCCTTGGGAATGGACTGATAGGCAAGTCCACCCGCGATCAGGAAGAACAGCAGGACCGAGATCGTCAACCGCGCATTGCGTATGGCATAATCGACAAATGTCATCAGTTGGCTTTTCCGGTTGCCTCGCCGATCAGTCGTTGGACCACCTCTTTGTCCGCCTCAACCGGATTGACCTTCTCGCCTTCGACGACAAGGTCCTGTCCGGCGACGATGATGCGGGCATCTGCCGGCACCCCGCCAAGGACCAGACCCCGCGGCATGTCGTCTATCAGGTCAATCGGCACAAACGCCGCCGTGTCGTCCGAGCTGAGAATGCGGATCCCAAGATCACCATTGCCGGAAAGCGTGACAACGGACCGCGGCAACACCACGGCGCGAACGGTTTCGGCCCTCAGCGTGATCTCTGCCGTCATGCCGGCCGGGATCGACAGATCGGCGTTGCGAACTGCGATCTCGACCGGAAAGGTTCGTGTCTGCGGCGAGGCATCACGGCTGATATAGTTCACTGTTCCCTGTACCTTCCTGCCATTGACCAGACGAATTTCGGCCGCGTTGCCCAGCTTGATGTAATGCAAGTCGCTCTCGCTGACTTCGCCGCGTGCAATCACCGGATCGAGCTTGAGAAGCACTGCAACCTGCGCACCGGATTGGACCGAGCTTCCCTTTTCGACCATCAGCCGGTCGATGACACCGGGAAATGGTGCACGGACCTGCAACCGGCCATGCTCGGCCTCGGCTTGCTGCAACTGCGAGCGCGCCGATGTCAGCGCCGAGAGTGCTTCGTCGGCCCGCAGTTTGGGCAGGGTGCCGTTCTCTACAAGCAGTTCGGTCGCCTTATATTCCTTTTCACGCTGGTCGAGTATGGCCCGCGCGGTGTCGATCATCGCGGTTTCCTCTTCCACTTCCAGCGACAGGATAACATCGCCTTCGGCAACGCTGTCACCCTGCTCGAACGGAAGTGTCTCGATGACACCGGCGGCACGTGTGGCCAATGTCGCCCGTTTGTCGGCTTCGGTCAGGCCGGATATGCGGACGGCGCGGCTGTGATCAACAAAATACGGTTCAACGACACCAACCGTCCGCAGCACGGGCGGTCCGGCAACCGGCGTGCCTGTCTCTGCAGGCTGCGCTGCAGTTTCGTCCCCGCTGTCGGCCGCGCTGTTTACTGACGAAAACTCGCCTGTAAGCACCCAGGCCGCCGATACTGCCAGCACAACAATTGCCGCAATCTTGTGAAACCGGAATTTAGCCATCATATTCGTTGCTTGCCGCTGTCAGTTCACAACCGTCTGCGATTGTCTCAAGATCCCACTTGTCATTTGATATAGCGATCTGCACGACAAATTGCGACCTGCAGTCAGCATACAACTGGTGGTTAGCAGATCGAACCTTATCTTATCTCGATAATAACGCGAGATATAATCGAGGCAACGCCAGGCAAAATGTCTGAACTCCCTCAGCAGGGGCTGTCAGCGGAATTTTTCTTGAGCGCTGGGTGGTGGGCTCGTAGTCTTTTCTGATGAGAAATCCCTTCCGTTATTTCAAGACTTCGCCTGAGGTCATCCGTCTTGCGGTGACGGGCGTTGTCAGAGCAATTCGACAGAGACAGGAATAAACTCAGTGTCGCGTAACTTATGATGCACAAACCAGCCGCCACTCACCGAGAGCGACAATGCAGCTCAGTTTGAAATTATCTCGGCTGTATAAATGGCGCTCTTGGTAGAAATGATTGTAGATGGCAGAGTGTGAACGGCGGAGCAATACTCGGCCACGGTAGCGGCGGCTTTGTGTTGTCGCGGGCGGCGTAAAAGTCGGCCACTTTTGCCCTTTCATTTGATGGGAGGGTTTGGGGATATTCACCGTGGAATTGTATTTGAAGGTGCG
>JAAEOH010000358.1 GCA_024244645.1 Hyphomicrobiales bacterium | reverse complement strand
GTTGTGTACTATCAGCAATCAGATGACTTATCGTTGTGGATAACGCCGACAGTTAACTGACTTACCACAAAGTAGCACCCGTATCTCGGTAACGGGGGAGAATTGGTGGCTGTGGAAGCTACCAAATAGTTTCTCAGAAGAAGGATGTTACGATAGAGTATTTTTTGTTTTACTTCCGTGGCATGTTATATAGCACCGCCACCCGTGCTCTATGCAGCTTAAGTTTACACATACAGACTGTAATCTGTACGCGCATCACACTGCCCGTACCCTACTTTAGCAAGGCTGCTGCCGTCGCTAAAAGTCATGGCACTATCAACGCGGATTGCACTCTTGGATGCAACCATTCGGAAATCCGACATGTCACGTTGCAACACAAGACCAAGTGCGTTGATAGCTCGTGCGTCCAGGCTGGGTATGATTAATGAACACAACATCCCAATGGGCCGCTGTTTTTTCCGCAACCAGCTACCCGACCGCTGTGTGATTACCCGCGTATTGCATATGTTGATCGGCGCTGCTGACCACTTGTATGTCGAGGTGGCAGATGCCACCACTGTAACCAGGTTGTAAAAGGATGCTTCTAGCATCCTGTTGATACATACCTGCAGGTCAATACCGATCCGCCTCAATGCGTGGATATCTTCACTAGACTCTATATAACTAGTGATGGCGTGTTTTGGCAACGCCTTCACTTTTTCCCGCCATTTATGCCTAACATCAGTAGCGTTGTGCACGCCGCCCTTCCTGATATGGTGTTTCATTTCGGAGCATGTGAGCTCAATCGGTTGCCTCGTTATACTGGACCCACCATTATGGCGCACGTCGCGTCGGTGCCTGATTGGCCCTCCGCTGTACGAGGCCTGATTGTCACATACAGCCAGTGCAATATTCCGTGCAATTCCTAGTCGTCGTACCAATGTAGTGCACAGTAGGCGTGCACTATCAACCCGACCACCGCTACGTGACGTCATGTTCCAGATAACGCGCATTATACTACTACAATACTCATCAGGCTTCAGGACGTATTCACGTACCCAGCTGCCCGAAACAGCGCTCGCAATCGCCCGTGGTAGGTACCCAACACCAGCACACTCGTTGAAGCTTACACGTAGGAACTCAGCGCATAGTGTTCCGAATCCCTGCTTCCCACGCTGGAAGCGTAATCCACTTGCCAGACAGCGTTCAACGATCGTGTCAGCGTCACCAGCGTCATCGGTACTGATTATAATATCGTCACCCACGTGTTCGCTGTGTATACGCAGATAAATGTCTTCGCCGAGTGCTAGTCGGATGTAAGCCGTATTAAGGATAGTGTTGATGATTGACGTCATCCTGTGTCCCGACATGAGTGTTCCTTTCACATGCCGCAGCGTGCCATCAACTGCGCGTACACGCATATTGTCAAAGCTATTAACGAGCCAATCGTGCCAATCAGATTGCAGACCGTGGAATAATTCCTCGACGACGAGTTTCTGCGCTGTTAATGTATGTGCGGAGTTGAAATCTTCAAAGTCGAGAATTATCTTATAATGCCTTAGCTTCTTCCCCCTAGTACGGAAATCACAGTAGTCACTGGCGCCTGATGGTTGTAATATTGTGCGATCGTTACGCAATATCTTTTCAACCGCAGTGCATGGAGCATCGAAATGGAAATAATTGACGGTATCACACGCATACAAAGCGCGTGTTTTCCCATGTTCGAGTTTAGAACTTCGGCTTATCATAGCACCCGGTGGCACTTGCAGTAGGAAGTTGGTGTGTACAGCTTCCATAAAGTTGCGTCTCGTAGGTTGTTCAATATCAAAATCATCAATGTACTTCCTGGCGATGATTGTCCCAGCT
>JAAEOH010000357.1 GCA_024244645.1 Hyphomicrobiales bacterium | reverse complement strand
TTGTGCCGCCGGACCTGACCTTCAAGAAAACGGCGCTCATCTTCGCTAAGCACCACCGCATCCGCCACACGTCCAACCATCGCATCATCTCCTGAATTCCAATTCAATCAATGATACGAATTACAGTTCCAGGTGACTAGCATCGACCATCATATTGGCGACGTCCTCGAGCCAGTGGTCGCGAATATTCATCTCCTTGAGATGATCGACCGTACTGGAGACATAATCGAGATTGTGTCCGGACCGCCCTTCGGAAACAGAAACCCGCTGCGCCGCATCGATGGCCGACAGATGTCCCGCGAATTGCTGGTGCTGTTGATCGGCGACGTAACACACAGCCCGAATCCGGCGCCCGTCTGACAGGTGAACCGGGGAACGGCGCTCAAGATAGACATTGGTGACGAGTTCGCGCTCTCGCAATTCGCTCATAACCTGATCATGATTTTTTCCACTGATTTTGAAGACTATGCCCGTGCAGGAGCCGCCCCGGTCGAGCCCTAGCACCAGACCCGGCTTTTCCGGAGTGCCCCTGTGAACATACGAATAGATGCAAAGCGCTCTGCGATAACCGAAAAGCCGGCCCTTTTCTGCTTCCAGAAAGTCAAATCCGGGCCGCCACATCAGCGACCCGTAGCCAAAGACCCAAAAATCATCCATATCGTTGTTCAGTATCCCGGATTATCACTCTAGCGACCGGGCTCTTCTAGCAACACAAAAGGAACGGGCACAATTGGAAAACGATAATGCAGGGTCGAATGGCAAAAAGCGGCCGAACCCGTCGGTCAGCAGATTCTATTGGCTTGCGGGCTTCATTGTAGCGGCAATCGCCGTCTACAGCGGCGTCTGGTATTACCTTGCCGGCCAACTCGAAAGCCGCAGCCGTATCCTGCTCAGCGATCTGCAAAACCGGAACATTGTCGCCGACTGCCGGGACATGGATGTCCGCGGTTACCCTTTCCGCCTCGGTATCTTCTGTTCCTCGGTTGCCGCTGAGGATCCCGCTTCAGATACCGTTGTTTCAACCGGCGGCTTTCGCTCCGCCGCGCAGGTCTACAAACCCAATCACATCGTTTCTGAGCTTGACGGTCCGGTAACAGTGGAATCCGGCCTCGGCGTTCTTGCCGATCTGGATTGGAATGTCCTGCGCTCAAGCACCGTTTTCAATCTGAGCGGTCTCGACCGCGCATCGCTCGAAAGCACGGCACTCAAAGCCGCGCTCACGATTGATGACAATCCGAACCCCATCCGTATTGAAGCCGAGTCTTCAGAGCTCCACGCCCAGCAGAACAATGCCGACCTCAATACTTTTTTGCGTCTCAACGTCGCGCAGCTGGTCTACGTGGGTGTTTTGAACGCATTGCCCAGTTTTGATCTTCAGGCGGATGTCACGCTGGCCGACCGCGCCTGGCTCCTGTCCGGCAACAACGGCCAGCAAAATCCGCTTTATGATCTTTCCGCATCGCTCAACAATCTCAACGCCGATCTCGACAATGGCGCGGGCCTCAGCATCGATGGTCCGTTTTCCATAGATGAAAGCGGCAATCTTAGCGGCAAGTTCAATCTTGAGATACGCGGCATGAAAGCCTGGCAGGAGTTCATCACCACGAATTTTCCTGATCAGGCGGACAGCATTCAGAACATGTCGGGTATCCTGGCAACCATTGGCGGCGGTCAGGACAACCTTTCGCTGCCGGTCGATATCACCGACGGCACCGTCCGCATCGGCATCATTCAGGTCGGCAAGATACCGCCGCTATAGAGGAAATCACTCCTCCTCATGCCCCTCGGTGTAGGCAAGTTGGCGACCGAAATCTGGCACATCCACGTCCTGACCCGCCTCGATAATGGATTTGCGGATTTGGCGCGTACGGCTGAACAGATCGAACAGCTTGTCGCCGTCGCCCCATCGGATCGCCCGCTGCATCGATGAAAGGTCTTCGGAAAACCGGGCAAGCATTTCAAGGATCGCATCCTTGTTGTTCAGGCAGACATCGCGCCACATGGTCGGATCGGACGCCGCCAGGCGTGTGAAGTCGCGAAAACCGGACGCCGAATATTTGATAACCTGCGATTTTGTCACCGTTTCGAGATCATCGGCCGTGCCGACAATATTGTAGGCGATGAGCTGCGGCAGATGCGAGACAATCGCCAGGACAAGGTCGTGATGGTCCGGATCCATCCGGTCAACCATCGAACCGCAGGCCTCCCAGAAGGATATGAGTTCTTTGAGGGCTTCGTCATCCGTTCCCGCCACCGGCGTTAGGATGCACCAGCGCCCTTCGAACAAATGCGCAAAGCCGGCATCCGGTCCCGAATGCTCGGTACCGGCAATCGGGTGACCGGGAATGAGATGAACGCCCTTGGGCATTTCCGGCAGCATCTGCTCGACGACGGATTTTTTGGTCGACCCGACATCGGTGACAATGGCACCGGGCTTGAGATTGCCGGCAATATCGCGTGCGACCTTACCGGACGCGCCCACCGGAACGCTGACGATGACGAGATCCGCATCACGCACCGCCTCGGCTGCTGAAGTCGTATAGCTGTCTCCGAGCCCGATTGTGTGAGCGCGTTCCAGCGTTTCGGAACTGCGGCTGGAAACCGCTATCGTCTTCGCCAGCTTTTTCTCACGGATCACACGCGCCAGCGATGAGCCGATGAGACCGATGCCGATCAGGGCTATTTTGTCGAACAAAATGTCACTCATGCCTTTTCCGTGAACTCCTTCAGGGCAGCAAGGACGCCTTCATTGGCCTCCTTGCTGCCGACGGTCATGCGCAGGGCATTGGCAAAGCCATAGGCCGTGACCCGGCGCAGTACAAACCCGCGGGCGGTGAGGAAATCATCCGCATCCGCAGCCGTCTTTCCGGTCTCGTCGTTGAAATGAACCAGTACAAAATTGCCGACCGACGGCGTGACTTTAAGGCCAAGCGCCTCGAAGCCCTCGGTTAACCGCGCAAGCCACACCTGGTTGTGCGCCACTGCCCGCTCGACATGTTCGCGGTCGCGTATCGCCGCGGCCCCGGCAGCAATCGCCGCCGCATTGACATTGAATGGCCCGCGAATCCGGTTGAGCGCATCGACGATGGCCAACGGTGCGTAGAGCCAGCCGATACGCAAGCCCGCCAGACCGTAGATTTTCGAAAATGTGCGCGTCATGACGACATTGTCATTGGCCGACACCAATTCAAGGCCCGATTCATAGTCATTGCGCCGCACATATTCGCTATAGGCGGCGTCAAGCACCAGAACAACATTGCCGGCAAGCCCCGCATGCAGCCGGCGCACCTCTTCAACCGGAAGATAGGTTCCCGTCGGATTGTTAGGATTGGCAAGGAAGATGATCCTGGTGCGATCTGTTACCGCGGCCAGAATGGCATCCACATCGGCCCGGCAATCGGTTTCCGGCACACTGACGGGCACAGCACCTGCACCCGTGATCTGGATCTTGTAGACCAGAAATCCGTGTTCGGTGAAAATGCCCTCGTCACCCGGTGACAGATATGTCTGGCACAATAGGCCGAGCAATTCGTCCGACCCGTTGCCGCACAGAATATTCGCCGGGTTAAGGCCATGCACTTCAGCGATGGCGTTGCGCAGGGCATGCGAAGAGCCATCGGGATAGGTTTCCAGATGCGTTGCAACGTCGGAAAGTGCCTTTATCGCCTGGGCGCTCGGGCCCAGCGGTGTCTCGTTGGACGACAGCTTGTAAACCCGCTCGACGCCGGGCGCGGTTTCCTTGCCCGGTACATAGGCGGCGATATCCATGACACCGTTTTTGGGTGTCGGTATTACTCTCGCACTGGTCATCTTCGCAATTCCCTGCTGAAGCTGTGAGGCGTTGATACCGGACAGCCTTCGGTGACCTGCGGGGCATAGCCGCCTGCGGCTCGAATGTCGAGTGTTTAGGCAACTTCCGACCCGGTTGTATCCGGCGACCGGCCCGCAACAAGTCTGTGCGGTATACACAGTTTTCATGGCATCGCGCTGATGGGTACTTGCCGGGTCTGCCAACACCGTGCTGCAATGGCCCACCTGTTCCCGCCCCGCACGACCGGCGGCGGCAGGCCAAAGGAGGCAAGCATGCTCGATCTTTTGATCAAAGACGCCAATCTGCCCGATGGGCGTAGCGGTGTTGATATCGCTGTTTCAGAAGGTCGATTTGAAACAATCGCTCCGGCAATTGAAGCAGAGGCAAGAAAAGTGATCAGCGCCGGCGGGCGCCTGGTCTCTCCGCATTTCATCGATCCGCATTTTCACATGGATGCCACCCTGTCCCTCGGCAAGCCGCGGCTCAACCGCTCCGGCACATTGCTGGAAGGCATCGCCCTTTGGGGAGAATTAAAACCGCTGCTGACCCACGAGGAAGTGGTCGAAAGAGCCATGCGCTATTGCGATCTGGCGGTGTCGCAAGGCCTTCTGTCGATCCGCAGCCATGTCGATGTTTGCGACGACCGGCTGCTTGCGGTCGATGCACTGCTGGAAGTCCGCGAAAAGGTCAGACCCTATATCGATCTGCAGCTGGTGGCCTTTCCGCAGGACGGTTTATACCGCTCGCCAAACGCCGAAAAGAACCTCATGCGAGCGCTCGACAAGGGTGTCGACGTGGTTGGCGGCATCCCCCATTTCGAGCGCACAATGCTGGAGGGTGCAGCGTCAGTGCAAAGGCTGTGTGAAATCGCTTCCGAGCGCGGCCTGCTTATCGATATGCATTGCGACGAGACGGACGATCCGGAATCGCGCCACATCGAGACGCTTTCTGCCCAAACCGTGCGTCTCGGTATTCAGGGCCGGGTGGCCGGTTCGCACCTGACATCCATGCATTCGATGGACAATTATTACGTCTCCAAGCTCATTCCGCTGATGGCAGAGGCACAGATCCACGCCATTCCCAACCCGTTGATCAACATCACCATTCAGGGCCGCCACGACACCTATCCGAAACGGCGCGGCATGACCCGCATGCCCGAGCTTCTGGCGGCCGGGATCAACGTGTCGCTTGGACAGGATTGCTGCATGGATCCCTGGTATTCGCTCGGCAATGCGGACATGCTGGAAGTCGCCCATATGGCCGTTCATGTCGCCCAGATGACCTCGGTTGCGGCCATGAAACAGGCCTTTGACGCCGTCACCGTCAATTCCGCCCGCGCCATCGGGCTCGATGAATACGGCGTCGAAAAGGGCATGCCGGCCAATTGCGTTCTGCTGCAGGCACGCGATCCGGTCGAAGCCGTCCGGCTCAAGGCGACCCGGCTGGCAGTCATCCGCAACGGCGAGGTGATTTCCGAGACCGATCCGCGGACAGCCCGGCTGAACCTTGCCGGCAGACCGGACGTTGTTGACCCCGCCGACTACGCGCCGGTGGAAAAGGCTGGCGAAACAGGATGAGCCGGACGGGGATCGCAATCCTTTTATTGACAATCTGCCGCTTCCCGATACAATTTTGACCATTAGGACAAAATTCAGAAGCACGCACAGCTACAGGCAGTGCCTGGAAAAAGAATAAAGTCCGCAAACGGGAGGATCACCAAAAATGAGGAATTTTCTGACACGCAGGCATTTCATGGCGATTGCTATCAGCCTGGTTCCGGCCATCGCTGTTCCGTCATTTGCCGCTGACAAGATCAAGGTTGCCGGCATTCACGCCTCGCCGGTCGAAAATGCCTGGAATTCGCGCATTCACGAGGCCTTGCAATCGGCCCATGATGACGGGGTGATCGAATATGTGTTTTCTGAAGGCGTATCTGGAACGGACTATGCGCGGGCCATGCGTGAATATGCCGAACAGGGCGTCGACCTCATCTGGGGCGAATCCTACGCTGTGGAAAATGAAGCGCGTCAGGTTGCCGCCGATTATCCCGATATCGCGTTTTTGATGGGCTCATCCGGCGGTCCCGCCGGTGACAATTTCGGTGTCTTCGGCACACGAAACCACGAAGCAGCCTATCTCACGGGCATGCTTGCCGGCTCGCTGAGCAAATCCAACACATACGGTTCGGTCGGCGGTTATCCGATCCCGGAAGTCAACCTGCTCATCAACGCCTTCCGCGAAGGTGTGAAGGAAGTGAACCCCGACGCCAAGTTCCTCAACGGTTTTATCGGCGCCTGGTTTGATCCGCCAAAGGCAAAAGAAGCGGCTATTGCCCAGATCGACGCCGGTGCCGACGTGATTTTCGGTGAGCGTATCGGCACGGCGGACGGCGCCAAGGAGCACGATGTTCTCGCCATCGGTTCTCTCATTGATTACACGCCGCGCTATCCCGGCACGGTGTTTGCCAACGCCATCTGGAATTTCCGTCCGACGGTCGATGCAATTGTCGCCGACGTTGCTGCCGGAAATCCAGTGGGCAAGGACTACACGGAATTCTCCTTCATGAAATACGGCGGCAACGACATCAATTTTGTCGCTGATGGCATTTCTCCCGACGCAATTTCAGCGATGGAAGAAAAGCGCAAAGCCATCAAGGAAGGCGCGTTCGAGGTTCCGATCGATACCAATGAACCCTCCTGAGTAGGGTGGATGTCGACGGCGCAAAGCGGCGCAGCCGCGCCGCTCCCTGATGCAACGGCACTTGCCGAGGCTGTGCGCCATGGCGACACCAGCGCCGTGGCGCTCATGGAAGCAAGCATCGGGAGGGCACAATCGGACCCCCATGGTGCGATTTGCCATCTCGATCCGCAAATGGGACTGGATGCGGCCAAACTGTTTGACAAGCGTCTGGCAAGTAGCGATCCGGAGGCCCGCAAAGCGCCCTTTGCCGGTGTTCCGTTTCTTGCCAAGGACCTGAGCAATACCGCCCGGGGCTTGCCCGTTCATGCCGGTTCGAAAGCGCTGGCAAAACGGGTCGGCCCCACCGAGGCGGACAGTCTGATTTTCCAGCGGTTCCGGCAAGCCGGTCTTCTTCCATTTGGTGTGACAACGACGCCTGAATTCGGCCTCGCCCTGACCAGCGAGCCCCCGGGGGGACCGGTTGCACGCAACCCGTGGAACCCTGATTTTTCGCCCGGCGGCTCGTCCGGCGGTGCCGCCGGCGCCGTCGCATCCGGTATCGTCGCTCTCGCCCACGCATCCGATGCGGCCGGCTCCATTCGGGTGCCCGCCGCCTGCTGCGGCCTTGTGGGACTCAAACCCTCAAGGGGCATGACATCCAACGCGCCGGATTTCGGCAATCACCTGATGGGCATCACCGGCGAACTTGTGCTTGCCCGTTCGGTCCGCGACATCCGCGCGGCACTGGTGGCTGTCTCCGGTCACACGATGGGGCCCTATGGCGAGGTGACCCTTTCGGGCGTGCCGGTAAAGGGTATGCGCATCGGTATTGTTGATGCCGTACCGGGAAATACCGGAACAGAGCAGGCAGAAGCCGTCCGTTCCATTGCCTCACTTCTGCAAGAACAGGGACACACAATCGTCGATGTCGATACGTCGGCACTGAATGCGCTTGCTGAAGCGGCAGACGGCATTGTCAGCACGATCCTGTCCGTATCGCATGCCACCTGGCTGGATGAGTTCGAGATACCGGATCGTGAAATCAGTCCAATTGCTGCCGAAGTCGCAAAGGCAGGCCGCGCCATATCGGGGCCGGCCCTGTTCTTGGCCGGGGAAACCGCGGCACGCGTTGCGTATGGCTGCTGGAAGCTGTTCGAGAATATCGATGCAATCGCCATGCCGATGCTTGCCGGCCCTCCACCGAAGGTCGGCGCAATGCCGCCGGACAGAACCGACACCGACGCGCTGTGGGAACAGATGGCAACAATCGCACCGCGCACGGCGCTGGCAAATACAGCAGGCATACCGGCGCTTAGCCTGCCGCGCGGTCTCGACACATCCGGACTGCCGCTGTCGGTTCAGATGATCGGACCGATCGGTGCCGATCTTTTGTTGCTCGATATCGCCCAAAATCTGGAAGCCAGCGCGCCATGGCATTATCCCGCAGACATTGCAGGGGCAAATATATGACTGCCGAGCCGGTCCTGGAGCTGTCCAACATTTCAAAACGCTTCGGCAATCTGCTTGCCAATGACGACATCAGCCTGTCTCTGGCACAGGGTGAATTGCTTGCGCTTCTGGGTGAAAACGGCGCCGGCAAGACGACGCTGATGAATATCCTGTTCGGGCACTACACCGCCGATGAAGGTGAAGTCCGCGCGTTTGGAAGCTTCCTTCCACCCGGCCGTCCTCGCGCTGCCATCGAAGCCGGCATCGGCATGGTGCATCAGCATTTCACCCTCGCCGGAAACCTGTCCGTTCTCGACAACATCGTCATCGGCACGGAAGCGTTGTCGAAGCTGCGCTCTGACCGGTCAAAAGCGCGAAACAAACTTACGGACCTCTCCGAACAGTTCGGCCTGCAGGTCAACCCGGAGGCTTTGGTCGGCGATCTGTCGGTCGGGGAAAAACAGCGGGTCGAAATATTGAAGGCACTCTACCGCGACGCAAGGGTTCTGATTCTGGACGAACCGACGGCCGTTTTGACCAGCATCGAAGCCGAGCAACTTTTCAAGACGCTGAAAGGCATGACCGAAACCGGCCTGTCGGTCATTTTCATATCGCACAAGCTGGCGGAGGTCATGTCCGCGTCTGAACGGGTGGTCATATTGCGTGCCGGCAAGGTGGTGGCCGAAAAATCAACCGCCGATACCGACCGCGCCGAACTTGCCGAACTGATGGTCGGCCGACGGGTGACCCGCCCGGTCAGGCAGGATCAGACGGCGGGCGGTGAGATCCTTGCCGCCAGGGACGTCGATGTCGTTGAGGACGGACGCAAGACACTCAACAAAATCAGTTTTGCGGTCCACTCAGGCGAAATCCTCGGCATTATCGGCGTTTCCGGCAACGGTCAGGCAAGCCTTGGACGTCTGACTTGCGGGCTTGCGGCGGCGAGCGCCGGAACCCTTGTTCGCAACGGCCAGGAGACCCGCGCATTTTCGCCGCACGCGCTCGTAGAGGCGGGAACCGCGCGCATTCCCGAAGACCGCAATACCGAAGGCGCTGTCGGTGAAATGGCAATCTGGGAAAACGCCGTACTTGAGCGCATCCACAATCCCCTGTTTTCCTCGCGCGGCCTTGTCGACCGCGCAGCCTGCAGAACCTTCACGGACGAACTCATATCCCGCTTCGATGTCCGCGGCGCAGCGCCCGATACGGGAACCCGGCTTCTATCCGGCGGCAACATGCAAAAACTGATCCTCGGCCGCAATCTCGCAACGTCCCCCAATCTTATCATTGCCAATCAGCCGACGCGCGGACTGGACGAAGGCGCGATTGCTGCGGTTCATTCCGAGTTGCTCGAGGCGCGCAAAACCGGCGCGGCCATTTTGCTCATTTCTGAAGATCTGGACGAGGTGTTGGCACTGTCCGACCGTGTGCAGGCGATATTCAACGGTCGACTATCCGAGCCGATTGCCGCCACAGAGGCCGATTCCAAATCTGTCGGTCTCATGATGGCGGGCATTTGGGGAGGGACCGATGCGGCTTGAGCGGCGCGACCAGACGTCATTGGCGCTGATTGTTGCGGCCCCTGTTGCAGCGATCATCGTTTCGCTGACACTCTCGGGCGGGCTGATTGCCCTGGCCGGCGCCAATCCCTTCGACGCCTATTTCGAAATGGTAAGGGGAGCATTCGGCTCCCGCTTGTCCATTTCCGAAACATTGACGCGGACCACGCCTTTGATCCTGACCGGTCTTGCGGCTGCCGTCGCCTTCCGCGCTAAGCTTTGGAATATTGGCGGCGAAGGCCAGCTCTATCTTGGCGCTCTCATCGCCGCATGGCTCGGGCACAACATGGCCGCAGCCGTTCCGGCTCCGCTGGCGATCCCGATCATCCTCCTGGCCGGCATGGTCGCTGGCGCGTTGCTGCTGCTCGGTCCTGTTCTCTTGCGCATCAGGCTAGGCGTAGACGAGGTTGTCACCACGCTGATCCTCAATTTCATCGTCCTGTTATTCGTTTCGATGATGATCGAGGGGCCGATGAAGGATCCTCTGGCATTTGGCTGGCCACAATCCGTGGCCGTTGAAAGCGATGTCCTGCTGCCGAAAATACTGGCCCGAACCAGGCTGCATATCGGGCTCATCATTGCCCTCGTAGCAGCCCTGCTGATCTGGTTCGTCCAGACCCGCACCGTGTTTGGATTGGAGACAAAGGCCGCGGGCCTCAACCAGAAGGCCGCAGCTTTCGCCGGCATTGCGCTCGGCAAAACCCTGCTCGGCGTCGCATGTATTTCAGGCGCGCTTGCCGGTCTTGCTGGGGCGATAGAAGTGACGGGTCTGAAGGGCTATGTGACGCTCGATCTGTCGCCCGGCTACGGCTATTCCGGCATAGTGGTCGCCATGCTCGCCGGTCTCAATCCGCTGGGTGTTGTCATCACCGCGCTCTTTGTGGCGATCGTATTTGTCGGCGCCGACAGTATGAGCCGCGCACTCGGCGTGCCCAGCTTCATCGCCGATGTCATCGTCTCCATTTCACTATTGACCATGCTTGTCAGCCTTCTGTTCACGACTTATCGGGTGAGGCGCTAATGGAAGCTCTGGAGATTTTTGCATCGGCCAGTTTGTGGGGGGCGGTTCTGCGCATCTCCACTCCATTGATTTTCGGCACGTTGGGTGCGCTGATCTGCGAACGCTCCGGGGTGCTGAACCTCGGTATCGAAGGCATCATGACCCTTGGCGCCATGGTTGCCTGGATGACTGTCTATCAGGGCGGTAGCCTGTGGACGGGATTGATTGTCGCGGCGCTGTGCGGCGGCCTTTTCGGCCTGCTCCACGCCCTGCTGACGGTACCGCTCGGCCTTTCGCAGCACGTCACCGGTCTTGGCATTACGTTGTTTGCGTCGTCGCTGACCTATTATGTCTACCGGCTTTCGCTGCCCGTATCCTCGTCCCCGCCAACCATCGAACCGTTCCAGCCCCTGGCAATTCCGGGTCTGTCCGATATTCCGTTCGTCGGCGAGGCATTGTTTACCCAGACAGCGCCGACTTATCTGGCGATCTTCGCCTGTCTGGCAACCGCTTACATATTGGCCCGCACGCCGCTGGGCCTGGCAGTGCGCATGACCGGCGAAAATCCGCATGCGGTGGAAGCTCAAGGGCTTGATCCGATTTCGATCCGCATCGGCGCCATCATAACGGGCAGCGCCTTTATGGCCGTCGGCGGCGCATTCCTGACGACCGCCACCTTCAATTCGTTCTTTCCGACCATGGTCCAGGGGCGCGGATGGGTGTGCATCGCGCTTGTCGTTTTCGCCTCGTGGCGGCCCGGCAAGGCGCTGCTCGGTGCGCTGCTCTTTGCCCTGTTCGACGCCTATCAGCTGCGGCTTCAACATGTCGTTGAAAGCGCCATTCCATATCAGGTTTTCCTGATGGTGCCCTACGTCCTGTCGATCGTCGCACTGATTGTCATGTCGCGCCGGGCAAAGGTTCCGCAGGCGCTCATGGCGCCCTACCGAAAGGGCGAACGCTGATTGCGCCCCAGACGTCATGCTCAGGCACGGCTGCGGCGCATACAGAAATTGAATGGCAGGGAGAACAGGTGCAAATGCGCAAATGCAATGAGCAGCAATAGAACGATCTGCGAAAACGCGCCCGCGACAAAGTACCTTGGGCAACGAGACCACCCGGGTAAAATCAGCTAGAGCGAGCGAAACATGATGAACGCCAGCGACAGCTGGCAAAACACGCTCAGCAGCGTACTCTCGATACCCCTAAATTTCTTTGTAGGATTGTAGGCAGGCAAAATGGATTGGATTGGGTACTGACCGCTTGTGGTTTTTCACCTATTATCAATACCAGGGCTGACCCATTCAAAGGGGCCCACCCTACCGCATGCCAAAGAGAATCGGCAGGATCGCGAAACCGCCATGTTTTCGCCGGAAAATTTGTTGTAATCGGATGTGCGGCGTTTTCAGTGCTGAGTTCATAAATACACAAGAGGCGAGGCTATTGTAACAGCCTCGAACAATCAGGGGACGGATTTCATGAAACCAACTGTTATTATGGTCGGAGCAGATAAAGGCGGCGTCGGCAAAACAACCACATCTCGTGCGCTGCTGGATTATCTCGCCCGAAACAATATTCCTGCCCGCGCCTTCGACACCGAAAACCCGCGCGGGACGCTCAAGCGCTTCTATCCCGGCATCACGGAAGTCATTGATATGAATTCGGTGGCCGATCAGATGAAAATTCTGGACACGCTGGATTCAGCGGATGTGAAGGTGACCATTGTCGACCAGAAGGCCGGCAACCTGTCATCCACTCTTGATACATTCGACCGGATCGGCGTTCTGGAAGCCGCACGCCATGGCCACTTCGACCTGGGGCTGATCCACGTGGTCGGTCCGTCCGTCGCCTCTCTCGACGAGATCAACGAAATTTCTGATTACATCAAGGGCATCAACTACGTCATCGCCCGAAATTTCATCAACGAAACAAACTTCTTTGAATGGGACGAGAAGACCTTCAAGAAGTATTTCGCTGATTTGCCAGACGCGACGGAAATCGAAATTCCCAAGCTCAATGAAATGGCCTATGAGCAGGTTGATCTTGCCGGTGTGACGTTCTCCAACTTTTTCGAAAACAGGGACGCACGTGGCAAGGATGCCAATTTCTCGTTCGTTCTGCGCGGCTATGTCCGCAAGTGGATTTCAGACCTGGATGCGGAATTCGGCCACCTTAGTCTCTTGCAGAATCTCGACCACGTACCACCGGAAATTATAGCCAAGCCCAAGGTCGAGGCACAGCGGGCCGCAAAAAAATAGGCATTCCGTCCAGAGCGTATCTTGCCTATGCGGAAGCATTTGACCGGAACGATTTTGGTCGCTGACAAGGCGCTTTGCACGCCGTGGTGCCACCCCACCACAAGTGCAAGCCAACGCAGTCAGTGGGCAAAATCGCCGGGCCATGCGGGTGGCGGCAAATCGGCCCGTCAAATGTTCCCGTTTAAACAGGACACGCTCCAGATACGGGGTTAGTATGTACCGACCCCGTATCTTTCTACACCTGCCTGAAGAGGACCGGGGCATGCGGGAGGCCTGTCATCGGCGCCAATGTTCACATCATCTGCTCTGACGAGACCCGCAACGGCAAGACCATCTTTGCGCGCCTTTACGCGGAATTATTGCGCCTCGGAACCGATCATCTCCCACGGATAATTGATACCGATTATCCCAAGGGGACAGTCGTGCGCTACTTCCCCCAGAACTGCGACATCATTGATTTGTCAAGCACCGACGGGCAGATACGATTGTTCGACAATATTCTCGAAAACCCACAACTGGACCATGTGATCGATCTGGAAGCGTATAATCTCGATCGGTTTTTCTCGATTTTTAAGGATATCAGTTACGATCATGCTGCCGCCGAGGCAGGCATGGGCGTGGCGGTGTTTTATTTTCTTGATCGCACCCTCGCCTCGATCCAGACAGCCATTGCGCTGCGCAAGCAGTTGACGTCGAGCCAATTCGTCCTTGTCCGCAACGATGCCATCGGCGCCTACCGCGCGCCCGTTTACGGCGAACGCGAATTGTCGCGGATCGACATGGACCGGCAAATCCGGCTTCCGGTACTTTCCACCGATGTGCTTGATTTCGTTGAGGATCCCGAGTTCAACCTCGCAGACTTCATCATGCAGCGACCCCACAGCCTGCCTGACTGGCTGACCGACGAGCTTTGGAGCTTTTTGGAGGTGATCTACGAACAACAGCCGATCGGCACGGCGGAGACCATGCTCTCTGCCTGATCGGTAATTCAGATAAAGGGCAGAGCGCGGAGCGAAGCCCGCACCGCCTCGCCATCCTTGTCGATCACGACATCGGTACCAGGATGCACGTCAGCCGAGACCAGCGCGAAGCCTATGTTCTTCTCCAGCCGGTGCGACCAGACATGATTGGTGAGATCGCCGATTTTGACGCCATCCTTGACGATGTCGTACCAGTAGAAGCCGATCTGTGTCGGCTCCTGCCCCTCCATCAATGCGCCGAGCTGATGGCGCTTCGGTCCCTCCTCCTTGATGCGCCTGAGAGCTCCGATACCGACAACATCGTCCGGCACATCCAGATCGACATAGGCGCCCATGCGCACCTCAAAGGGGTTGGTTTCGTCATCCGTGTCGCCACCCCACGACAGGAGCCCGCTTTCGATTCGCTCGCAGGCGTTCGGATTGCCCGGACCGATGTCGAATGGCCGTCCCGCTTCCTTGACCAGATTCCACAACGCATCGCCTTTGAAGCCGTCCATGAGATAGAGCTCGAACCCGCCCTGTTTCGACCAGCCCGAACGCGCCACCGCGACGGGAATGCCCTCGATATCTGTTTCGGAAAACCAGAAATATTTCAGCGCGCGGACCCAGTCGCCGAACAACGATGCCACCACGTCTTCGGCCTTCGGGCCCTGTACCGCGAGCGGCGAGACATCCGGTTCGCTGACAGCAACATCGAGCCCCCGTTCAGCTGCAATGGCGCGCGCCCAGAACAGGATGTTGGAATCGGCAATCGACAACCAGTATTTGTCGTCGGCGAGCTTTAACAGGATCGGATCGTTAATGAGCGTTCCGGCATGGTTGCACAGGGCAACATATTTTCCCTGCCCCTCCACACATTTGGTCAGGTCGCGCGGCGACAGGATCTGCGCCAGCCTGCCGGCATCCGGCCCGAGCAACTGTATCTGCCGCTCCACAGCGACATCCCACATCGATACCCCGTTGATAATGCGCCAGTATTCCTCCTCCGGTTTGCCGTATCCGGTCGGCATCAGCATATGATTGTATGTTGTGAAGCTTTTTACGCCTTCGGCAATCGTCGAAGCATAATAAGGCGACGGGCGCAGCCGCGCCGACGGCATGATCGAGTGCATGTGTCCCCATCCGTTTGTTGACCGGTCTTTTGCCGGAATTAAATTGACCAAAGACAGACCCGTCAACCAAAATTTGCACACCCGGTGTCGCAACCTGATTTGTGACTGGTCCCGCCGCCCGGCCGCACAGTGAACGACTAAATCTTGATGTTCATCGACATTGTAGTATGGATGGAGAAATCCGTTATGGACTTTACCGTTGCGGATGAACGCGGTCCCGTAGCTCAGCAGGATAGAGCATCAGATTCCTAATCTGGGGGTCACTGGTTCGAATCCAGTCGGGATCGCCAATTATTTCAATGACTTAATATATTGGCACTGCCAAGGTACCACACCATGTCAGCAATATGTCAGCAAACGGCGCGCGGTCGCGACTTGATACGGCTTTGCCTTTTCAATTTTGCATATAAATAGAAATGGGTCGTCAGAGCCGTCAGAAGCTGTCATTACCCAATCTAACCAATAGGCTACGAAGGACGAATAGTTGTCAGGCGATCGTCAGAAGTCGTCAGCCCTTTTGAAAAAACACAATTTGCCAATTTTGCGACGAAACACGCGTTGGTAGCCCGCCGGCCCGCAGTGTTGAACTGTGAAGTTTTACACCCCTTTTCCCGGAAAGTTTCGCCAGGAAATAAATTCCTAGGTTATGGCGTGGATAACTAATTCCAAAATACTAACCCGTTGTTTTAACATGCATAATATAAGTAACTTTTGGTGCATGATGGCGATTGCCTTGAAAATTCGGGTCTGAAATAAAAAACCTCCGAATGAGATGGAGGGCGGTAACGAGGGCGCCGGTTTTGAGACTTTTAGCACCCCCAGGGGGCGGCAAAAGCAGGCCTCCGGATGCGACTTGATCATCGGCTGGTGGCATTTCAAGATTGTTGAGAAGAGACATGAAAGGACCGTCATGACAGCGTTGAAGGATCAGATTTTGTTTAACTCACAGAGGGTTCAAAAACAGAGTATTTCCCACGGTTTGGGGTATTGTCCGCTCGAGGTTATCGCGGACGGTCATGTCCTCGATCATGTGTTGGTGCAATGGGCTGATAGGTTTGTCAGTCATGGGTCTGCTCCTGGATTGAATTGAGATTGGAAAACCTCACAGCTCAACGCAGGACAGCCCCCACGCCTAATCCCCAGACTGCGCCTCCAGCCGCAGCAAACTACCGCGGGAGCAATTTAATTCATTGCCCCTTTTCGGAAGTCCTAGCCAACGAGTATCAGGTGTAGCTATACCCCCAACAATCACCATAGACCCAACGGGCATTTGTGACCCCGTTCGGGTACCGCGCATTTCGGAGACGGCAACTGGGTTTTAATGAATTTCCCATCAGTTTGAGCAGCCGAAGCGAGATCACCTATTGCATAACCACGAAAATAAGGATGTCCGTTTGTGGCATGCCCAACGAGGGGCTCCATAACTGGAGCCCCCGTTTGGATTGAACTTAGCCGAGGTTGGCGATGAAAATGGCGCCAATCCCGATCGGTGCAACATAGCGTATCAAGAAACGCCATGCACGATAGATGGACCCGGACATTGCAAGCTCCTCCTCGGTCGATGCCTCAGTCATGA
>JAAEOH010000356.1 GCA_024244645.1 Hyphomicrobiales bacterium | reverse complement strand
TTGTGCCGCCGGACCTGACCTTCAAGAAAACGGCGCTCATCTTCGCTAAGCACCACCGCATCCGCCACACGTCCAACCATCGCATCATCTCCTGAATTCCAATTCAATCAATGATACGAATTACAGTTCCAGGTGACTAGGCTCAGGGCCTACTTATACGGCAGGGGGAACGATCGCTTCGAGCCCTTCTTACCAGTTGGCCTCCTGTCGCAGGCAGAACTGTGAAGTGCCACCAACGCCGGCAAAGATGGCCCGAAACAGACTTTAACTCCGGATTTGCAACAACCGAATGGCTGCAATCAAAAGACAACCAATTTCGTTAGACAAACGGTTTTGTGGTGGTCAGAAGTAGCCAGGTATACAATTGGTTCGCGCTGGTGTTAGGTTTGTCCATGGAACGCAAACTCACAACAATCATGATTGCAGATATCGTTGGTTCCACATCAGCCATGGAGGTCGCTGAAGAACAGGCCGTTGGTAAATTTTCTATCTGCTTGGAGGAAATCGAACAAATTGTCACCAGTTGTGGTGGCCGGGTATTCAATACGGCCGGCGACGCGATTCTTGCGGAATTTTCCAGCCCGGTTAATGCACTCCAATCCGCGGTTTCCTCGCGGAATGCGCTATCTTCTCTTGACGGTATGAGTCCCGAGGATATTCGAATAGGTCTTCATTAGCAGACGTAATTATTCAGGGTTCCGACCTCAGGGGTGACGGGGTTAACATCGCCGCCAGAATTCAGTCCGACGCCAAACCAGGTGAAATCGAAACTTCCGGTTCACTGTTCGAACACGTTCGTCGGTCATCACCCTGCATGTTTGATGATCTTGGGGAGAAGACTTTCAAGGGAATTTCGGAACCGATAAGAATATTCAGAGTACGGGCAACAACCGACAGGTTTCGGTATCAAGTCGCTCCGACAAAAGTTCCTGCTAATAAAACAACAAAACTGAATTCAGTAGTCGTTTTGCCGCTTGTTACGGCCTCATCATCCGACGAGGAGCAACAATTTTTGGCAGATGGTCTGACAGATGATTTGACGTTGGAATTAAGCCGTTTTCACAAATTGTATGTCAGTTCGCGATCAGCAGCGAGTGCTATAGAGTCAAACGATCCGATCCAAATCGGGCAGGCGCTTGGCGTAGAGTATGTCCTGTCGGGTTCAGTTCGAAAAATTGGCGACCGGATCAGGTTTAACGTTTCTCTTGTTGAGACAAAACAAGGCAAGATCATCTGGTCGGATCGAATTCAACGGCAATTCAATGATTTATTCGATATAATGGATGAGATTACTGCGCGCGTATCGGCAACCGTGTCGGGTAGGATAGAACATGCGGCAACCGCTGCCGCGCAATTCATGCGACCAGAAAATATGTCTGCCTATGAATGTTATCTACGCGGAATCGAACAGCACCGTATGGGCTGTGTTACCAATGAGCATGTCCATGAGGCTATCAAGTGGTTTGAACGGGCTATGGCCCTAGATCCTAATTTTGGGCGCCCTTATGCAATGCATATTTGTTCAACGTCATATTTACCGGATTTTGATGTTGGGAAAGCCGAAAAACAGATTGCAAAAGCCTTGGAGCTTGATCCGACAGATCCTGAGGCGCACCGAATAATGGGTGTTGTTCAAATCAAATTGAACAGAGACTTTGATGCCAGTCGCATTCACCATGAACGAGCTGTGGAACTGGCGCCAAATGATTCGTATATATTGGGACGCTGCGCTGCATTCTATGTTTTTGTGGGAGAAATTGAGAAGGCGTTATCCCTTCTCGACAAGGCAGAAGATCTCGACCCATATTTACCGGTGTGGGTAACAGAAGACAAAATTGCGGCGCTTTATTGCACTAATAATTTTGACGAAATGCTGATTGCTGCCAATTCCCTGCCATTTCAAACCCGTCGAACACGAATTTACAAAGCGGCAGCATGGATGGAACTTGGAGATACACACGCCGCCAAGTCAGAGATCAAAGCGGCACTTTTGGAAGATCCCAGTTTGTCAGCAGAGTACATTAGGTCACAGGAACTGTACAAAGACGAAAAAGTTCTGGAATTATTAGTTGAGCTTGCCTGTGCAGCTGGACTACCCGAATTACCGCTGGTCGATTCTTGGAAGTGTGCTCCTAGCGCAAATCAAACTTAGCAAAGTCGCCACCTATCCCAAATAAACGGTTTTGCGACACTGTTCAAACTTCCGGAAGTGGCACATCGCCGCGTTGACAGGCTGGTCGCTCGCTGAACAACAACCGAAATCGAAAACGGTAGTTTGTCCGCATTCCAGACCTCTGTTCAGATTGCGGTAAAGGTCTGGATCGATTCTATACCGAAAATAAGTATGAGTTAGCGAACCTTTCGGACGCATGTGCGTATGATTGATTGAGATCAAAGCATGCAAACCAATGGTTGTGTAAATTTAATATGTTTTCCTGAAATCGACTTGACTCTTACCAGATATCGGAACCTGAGGTGAGGAATCATGGAACTCCAAAAGCTGACAACATTCTTTATGTGGTGCACAATTATCAACGCTGTGCTGCTAATCTTCTCGACAGCGATGTTCATGCTAATGCCGAACATAGCGTACAGTATGCACGCCACAATTTTTTCGATACCCAAAGAGAGCATTGGTGTAGCCGTCTACTCGCTCATTGGTGTTTATAAAATCCTCTTTATAGTTTTCAATCTCGTTCCCTATGTAGCTCTGCTAATCATCCGTAATCAGTAACACGCGGGAAAGCTTTGCGTGTGATTGTCTCCTATTGTTCGAGCAGGTACCACGACCGCTACGAGCCGATTTTGATGAAAAAGTCCGCCACGCGAAATTCAGCGCGAAAAATTGGAAATTCATTTCACAAGCAGACGCAATTCGAATTCAGTTTTCGCATCTACTGCTCTTGTGAAATCGTTTCCTACAAATTCCGACACTAAGTATTGATACCCGACTTTTTCATCGAAATCAGCCCAAAGGAGACCTTATGTATCGGCAACCTATCGACAAAGTCAGTTGGTTATTCCTGTTTCGTGAATGTGTTCTGGAAATTCACTGACGATAAGTTCCCAGGGTGTGTATCGCTCCTTATAGAGAGCACCAAACATCCAAATTTGCGGTTCGGAATCTAGATGAAATGGAGATTCGCCACGCCCCACCACAACATCCCAAATCCTGCCAAAACCGTCTTTACAACTCCAAACCCAAAACTCGCGATTTGAGAACGACAACTTCTCTCGCAACCTAAATTCTCCAAACGTCGTCGGGTCTTCCTCAATCTCGTAGTGGAATTGGCAACCGGTCAAATAGTCTGCCATCACCTGAATTGAATAGGGGCTGTCAGTACCTGGCGGCGACTCCGTTGATGGTCCGCTGTGGAGAGGAAATCCTCGGTCGGATTCAATGTTCATATTGGCTTCTCGTTCCATCAGAATTGGATAAAGCTTGAAACATTGGTCAGGGATGTCAATGCAATGCGTTTGGATCCGCAACCAGTTACCCAGATCCGTATTACTTTGTTTTCATACAAAGATTGATTTAACAACGGCAGCTCTGTCCGGAGGCTGTGTGAAAACGCAGTCGCGGCAAAATCAGATAGAATGGAATTCTGCGGGCTGGTATTTCACCGGCGATGCAATGCGCTGTGATTTCAAAAAACCGTGGCAATAAGAACAGAATTCTAACGACGCCGCTGAGATTTGTGTTTTCACACAGCCTCTCCGCGTTACTGGCATTCGTGTCGTAAACAACTATTCTAAGCTCTGTCCCATTTGAGACGTCCCAGTCACTTCACAACATCGATAGAATTAGACCATCACAATGGTCAAAAGCGGGCCACTACGGACGTTCTCGCGAACTTGTGCACGATGCTGCGACTCAAATGAAACGCTTGTTCACATGCTACTTTGGCTGGAACGCGAGCTCCTTTTTCATTCTGGCGGCGTCAGCCGCAGACAGACGGTGAAGCATCGCTCGTAGGGTGAAACCGCCATAGATCTTTCCGCCCTGTATGTACATCCAGTCGGATATGTCCTTTTCCGGAATTTTGTAGCGTTGCCCGAATTTGACGGTCATAACGAACCTGGGTTCGTTGTTGATCGAGCCTTCGATATCGCCGTCGGTGACTCCAATTTTGTCTAGCCAAAAGTGTTCATCTGAAGTGCCATCGGTGATACGTACCTTCAAGGAGAAACTGTGCTTACCAGCGGTTGGTCGTTTGTTTGCTTTCCAGAAAATGGGGAGCGTTTCGCGAGCTCTTTTGATCGCTGCATTCATCTGCCGGTCTGTCGAAGGCACGCTAACAACTTCGTCGTTGTCAATTACTTGGGAAAACAGCGGACGATAGGAAAAGGCTACTAATAGAACGATGCACAATGCCCTCAACAAAATGGTCATGTTCTCCCCCAAAGACGGTCAGAATTACCTCTCCTTACTTTGTACGTCGCTCTTAGGGAGTGTTCAGACACCATTGGGGACGGTTTTCACGCCGGTTGTGGGGCCAGTTTTGCGAGTTTTCACAGATTTTGGGCGGTTGCGGCGAGTTGGAATTACTCGATTGCTTCCGCGACTAGTTTTTGGTCGGTCGCAGATTTCGTTCAACGATGGTAAGAGAAATGATCAGTCAGTGGATAAGAGCAAATGACGCATTGTTTGTTTCCGGTATTGTCCGGCTTGACCAAAGTTCTTGCATTGTTTGCTGTAATCCAATTCGCGGCTATGGCCGCCAGTGCACAGGCAGAAACATTTTCCGTCGTTGAGCAGGAAGTCGATGATTTCAAATCGGTGTTTGCCAGGGTGCAAAGCCGGGATCGTGCTAATGCGCGTGTTCGAACAGGTGGGACGGTGGCCGAACTCAATGTCGACGAAGGCGACTTTGTGGAAAGCGGTGCCATCCTCGCGGTTGTCGTTGACCCGAAAATAGCGTTAAGAATCCAAGCGGTGGACGCGAGGATTTCTGCTCTTGAATCGCGTCTTGAGACTGCTGAGGCAGACTATGCGCGGGCACAGCAGCTAGTGGAACGCAATGTAATATCCCAAGCAAGACTGGACCAGCTCAAGACAGCATTTGACAGCGCAAGCAATGATCTGATTGCAGCGCGCGCAGAACGATCGGTCATTGAGCGCGAGGCCGATGAGGGCGCAGTCCTGGCACCGGCTTCCGGTCGGGTGTTGAGCGTGTCAGTGACAGAAGGCAGTGTCATACTCCGTGGCGAAACGGTTGCGACGATTGCTGCCAATGACTATCTCCTTCGTCTCGAAGTGCCGGAACGTCACGCGCGCTTCATTAGCAAAGGCGATCCGATCCGTGTCGGCGCGCGTGGGCTTGAAGGCGCGCAGGAGATCGTCGGCGAAGGACATATCGTTCAGGTCTATCCCGAACTGCAGGGCGGCCGTGTGGTCGCCGATGCCGAGGCAACCGGCCTTGGCGACTACTTTGTCGGCGAGCGGGCGCAGATATGGATTTCTGCCGGCAAGCGGCGGACATTTGTCATTCCGGCTGATTTTCTCTTCAAACGCCATGGATTGAACTACGTCCGGCTGATGCAGGCAGAGGGGCCGCCGCTCGATGTAGTCGTACAGCCGGGGCTTGCCCTGCCTGACAATAACGGGCCTGCAAGATTGGAAATCCTGTCCGGCGTCCGATCCGGCGATGAACTGATCAGGCCATGAGTGAGAGTATCAAGCTCGGCCTGTCCGGCCATCTCACACGGGCCTTCATCGGTTCACCTTTAACGCCACTGATTCTGCTGGCGGCCTTTGCCCTGGGCATCGTTGCCTTGATCGCATTGCCACGCGAAGAAGAGCCGCAGATCTCGGTGCCGATGGTCGATATCTTCGTTAAGGCCGATGGTTTAAAGGCCGAGGATGCGGTCCGGCTGGTGACCGAGCCGCTGGAAACGATCGTCAAGGCGATCAATGGCGTGGAACACGTCTATTCGAACACCGAAGATGATCGTGTCCTGGTGACCGCCCGGTTTTTTGTTGGCACCGATGCTGACGATGCAATCCTGCGCGTGCATGAAAAGGTGCGTGCCAATTTGGACCGAATTCCCATCGGCATACAGGAACCGCTCATCGTAGGTCGCGGCATTGACGATGTGGCGATCGTTACGCTGACTCTGACGCCCAAAAGTGTCGCAGCCAAACGCTACTCCGACAATGCGCTCTATCACATGGCATCGGATTTGTTGATCGAGATGGCCAAGCTTGACGACATCGGACTTTCCTACATTTCCGGTGGTGAGCGGGACCAGATCCGCGTCGAACCGGATGCCGAGAAACTTGCCCTTTATGGCATCACATTGGCTCAGCTGGTCGGCAAGGTGCGCGAGGCAAACCGCTCCTTCCTCGCGGGGCGCGTTCTCGACAAGGACCGGAGCCTGGCGGTTGCGTCCGGTCAGACGCTTGCCGGCGTACCGGATATCGGACTGTTGCTGCTGACCGCGCGCGACGGCAGGCCGGTGTATGTGCGCGACGTGTCGGACATCGTCGTCGGCGCCGGACCGGCTGGGCAGCGGGCCTGGCATTTGCGCACAAACGACTACGGCGGCCTCGAGCGGGTGCCCGCTGTCACCGTCGCATTGGCGAAGCGCGCGGGTGCCAACGCCGTCAACATTGCCGAGGCGATTGTCGAGCGTGTCGACGCCCTGAAAGGGCCGCTCATTCCAGACGATGTCGAGGTCATCGTCACCCGTAACTACGGCGAATCCGCCAATGAAAAAGCCAATGAGTTGCTATTTCATCTGGCATTGGCGACCGTTTCCATCGTACTGTTGGTTGCGATCGCTATTGGTTGGCGCGAAGGGGCGGTTGTCCTTATTGTCATTCCGACAACCATCCTGCTCACGCTTTTCGCTTCCTTTCTCATGGGCTACACGATCAACCGTGTGAGCCTGTTCGCGCTCATCTTCTCCATTGGCATTCTTGTCGATGACGCGATTGTGGTTATCGAAAATATAGCGCGACACTGGGCGATGAACGATGGCCGCGGCCGTGTGCAGGCGGCGATCGAAGGCGTGGCGGAGGTCGGCAACCCGACGATTGTCGCAACGCTGACGGTGGTTGCGGCATTGTTGCCGATGCTGTTTGTTTCCGGCCTGATGGGCCCCTATATGGCACCAATTCCGGCCAATGCCTCGGCTGCCATGATCCTGTCTTTCTTTGTTGCGGTCATCATCACGCCGTGGCTCATGATCCGTTTCAGCAAAGCCAATGGCGACCTTGACCTCCATCAGCAACGGGCAGGGGTTAGCCTTCTCGGTCGTGCCTATACCGCAGTTGCCCGACCCATTGTCAGGCGCCGCGCGGCGTCCTGGATTTTTCTCATCCTGGTTGGTGTAGCAACGGTGACATCGCTGTCTCTGTTCGCGACAACATCAGTCAAAGTCAAGTTGCTGCCCTTTGACAACAAATCCGAAATACAGGTGGTCGTCGACCTGCCGCGTGGCAGTTCGCTTGAGGCGACTGACCGTTTGCTGCTTCAGGCGGCGAACCGCCTTTCCGATCTGGAGGAACTTTCCTCGATACAGGCCTATGCCGGTACCGCCGCGCCGTTTAATTTCAACGGTCTGGTCCGTCATTATTATCTGAGAAATGAACCGCAGCACGGAGACCTTCAGGTCAATCTGACGCACAAAGACGAACGCTCACGGGACAGCCACGATATTGCGCTTGAAATCCGCCGCCGGCTCAATGGAATTGATGCTCCCGAAGGAACATCGATCAAGGTGGTGGAGGTGCCGCCGGGGCCGCCGGTGATTGCTACGTTGCTTGCTGAAGTTTATGGACCTGATGCAGAGACACGCCGGGCTGTTGCAAGACAGGTTCGCGATATATTCCGGGACATACCCTTCATTGTCGACGATGATGACAGCTTCCAGAACCGTGCACCACGCATTCGTATTACCATCGACCAGGACAATCTGGAATTTCACAAGGTTGAGCAAAGTGATGTCTATGACACGATCCAGGCCTATCTCGGCGGGGTTCCGGTCGGCTATTCGCATCGCGGTGGCGGGCGTCCTCCGGTCGAAATCGCGGTTCAACTGCCGCGAAGCGAGTTGTCGCTGAATGCGCGGGCGTTGTCCACGCCGGTTCCGGCAAATGCACTTCCCGGTGAACGCGGCATCGTCGAATTGGGGGATGTGGTCAGCCTGAAATCGGAAGAGGCCTCATATCCGATTTTCCGGCGTAACGGACGCAACGCTGAAATGGTGATGGCGGAACTGGCCGGTGCATACGAGGCGCCTCTTTACGGGATGTTAGCAGTCGCCGATGCAATCGAGGCTCACGATTGGGGCGATCTTGGTAAACCGCAAATCAGCTTGCATGGTCAACCTGAGAATGAATCAATGTCGGTGCTTCTATGGGACGGCGAATGGGAGGTCACATACGTGACCTTTCGTGATATGGGTGCGGCCTTCATTGTGGCGCTTTTGGGTATTTATATCCTGGTTGTAGCTCAATTCGGCTCGTTCAAGCTGCCGCTATTGGTGCTGACGCCAATTCCGCTCACGCTGATTGGCATTGTGATCGGTCATTGGTTTTTCGCTGCTCCGTTTTCCGCCACCTCGATGATTGGATTTATTGCTCTCGCCGGAATCATCGTACGCAACTCTATCTTGCTGATCGATTTCATTCGACATCGGCGAAAGGATGATATCCCACTCAGACAAGCACTTCTGGAAGCAGGAGCTATCCGTTTCAAACCCATTCTGTTGACTGCGCTTGCTGCAATGATCGGCGCGGCTGTCATTCTGTTCGATCCGATTTTCCAAGGCCTTGCCATATCGCTCTTATTTGGCCTGGCTTCGTCAACCCTGCTAACTGTTTTGGTGATACCGGCCATCTACATCGTGCTGCGAGACGACAAACGCGCCTACTAGAGTTTGTGATGGAAATCACCGCATATGCTTCGAATCTAAGATACTGTTGTCAATCCGGAATATGATCGACCTTTCGTGAGGTAGAAATGCCAGAGCTGCCAACCCTCTCCAGTCGTTCCCTTGTTTCATCGCTGGTGTAACCTCAACAAAAAATAGCCGCCCCGAAGGGCGGCAGCGCGAATTGTTCTGACCAGTCCTGGATGTTCGAACACATCAACGTTGTGATGAACTTTAGATGCCCGGACGGCGTTTTCTGCATAATACCTCCGACCTTTGCGGCGACGGTGGACGTGATCGGCGGAACTGTGACAGCAATTCACGAACCCTGTTTTCCCCGTGGAACCCGCGTTCAACCAAGACCGCTGGTAGGTGCCGCATTTGCAGATAGTACCTATGTCGGCAACGGCTGATCGGTACAATACGCAATGCTTATACAGGCGCTCGCGAATGGCCGAGGCTGGTACGGCAGCATTGAGCCCATAATTACCAAATGCTGAAAGAGAGATGCCGTGTAATTCTTCTTGACCTCAAGTTAACTTGAGGTTTTAGAATGTATTTTAACGAGCGGTATGGATTTGTTTTCTAGCGGCGCTAGTATTGGCCTCATATTGCGAGCACGTTCCGCTTTTTTGTTCGAATAACAGTTGTTTCAGCGGAGTGCGCTTATGCATGTATTGACCATCCTTGATCATCCCAACCCAGCCTCGTTCAGCGCAGCTGTTGCCCAGCAATTCATGCAAGGTGCCAAAGCAGCTGGCCATTCTGTCGAACTGGCGGATTTGCATGCGGAGGGTTTTGATCCGCGTTGGTCGATGGCTGACATTGAAGCGGATGGCCGCACAACCACATTATCAGATGTGAGGAACGAACAGGAGCGGATCGCACGAGCAGACGCGATATGCCTTGTTTTCCCGCTGTTTTGGTGGGGCATGCCATCTATGACTAAGGGTTGGGTTGATCGTGTGTGGACATGGGGGTGGGCCTACAATCAGTTGGATGACTCAGAACGGTCACTTCAACGACCCCGTTCTGGAGTTCTTCTAATACCGGCCGGAGCGCGTTCAGACGAAATGGAAAATGCTGGTTATCTTGCCGCTTTGGATACAGCTTGGATCAAGGGAACATTTGGATACTTTGGACTTGCTCCACGCAGGCTCGAGGTGCTCTACGGCTCGACAGGGTCATCAAAGCGGCGACAATCGCTCCTTGAAAAAAGCTATCAAGTTGGCCTAACCCTGGCACCTCCCCAACATACCGAATAGGCAAGTCGATGCTGCTTGTTTTATGGTCTTTTACTAAACACTCATCTTAATCACTGAACGGCAGCAATGTCCGGGCGTTGCGGTCGTTTGAAGCGAATTATTAGCCGGAAGTCATGCGGATATCGTCAAACGACCGCCATTGCAGACCAAGCCAGAACATACAACAATCGCTTCCATTAGAGACAATTACTCGCACAGGTGACAATACTTCGAGCTTTGTTTCGACATTTGAGCGCAAATCAATATACAAATCGGTAATGCAGATTATTGAAGTCTCCGGTCTGGGTCTACGCGCGGCAAGGCACCGTCTAACGAGCCCCGGTTCGTCAACTTCTGTCACACTCTTCCCAATGGTGCACGTCGGGGAGCAGGGTTTTTTTGATCGGGCTTAGCCGCGGCGGATGGTGGCTAATGCAGCTTGTAATCTTCTCGCTGGCAATCGGCGGAATGGTTTTTTCTGCATCGTTTCTTGCCGATCCGGCTGCACACACAAGTGAGCGCAATGCCAGCGAAACCGCCGCGCTGTTTGTCATCCTGGTCGCAGTGATCTACACCAATTTCTCGACCTGCCTGAACAGGCTGCGCGATTCCGGCCGCAGCGGTCTTTGGTATCTCACATTTCTGGTGCCCTATGCGGGAACCGGATTGATGATCTACTTTTGCGGGGTCGAAGCAAGTGGCGACAGCGACGAAATTTCAAATTCCAGCCCGCCATCGCAACAGCATAATTCCGGACCGGGACCACACAGGCGCAATCAGGTCCTTGGACGCGGCTAGCGCGATCGATTGGTACCCTCAATACTTCTGCGGCACATACAATTCCGGCGGCAGCACCTTTCGTTCATAGGCGGGATTGAACACGCGGTCCGGCAGCTCGACGTCCTCCTGCGGAACATCCGTATAGGGTATCTGATCGACAAAATGATCCATACAATTGAGCCGCGCCCGCTTCTTGTCGTTGCCCTCGACGATATACCAGGGCGCTTCCGTAATGTTGGTGCGCGCGAACATTTCTTCCTTGGCCTTGGTGTAGCCTTCCCAGCGTATTCGGGACTGCAGATCCATCGGGCTCAGCTTCCATTGCTTCAGCGGGTCGTGGATGCGCATCAAAAAGCGAAGCTGCTGCTCCTCGTCAGTGATCGAGAACCAGTATTTGATGAGGATGATGCCCGAACGCACAAGCATGCGTTCGAATTCGGGCACGTCCCGGAAGAACTCCTCGACCTGGTCTTCGGTGGCGAATCCCATGACCCGTTCGACACCCGCACGGTTGTACCAGGACCGGTCGAACAGGACGATCTCACCGCCCGCCGGCAGGTGCGGGACATAACGTTGGAAATACCACTGGGTCTTTTCGCGGTCGCTGGGTGCCGGTAGCGCGACCACGCGGGCGACCCGCGGATTGAGGCGCTGGGTTATGCGCTTGATGACGCCGCCCTTGCCAGCAGAATCGCGCCCTTCGAAAACAACGACGACCTTTGCCTTGGTGTGCAAAACCCAATCCTGCAGCCTGATCAGTTCGGCTTGCAGGGTGAGCAGTTTGCGGAAATACTCAGGCCGCGGAATGGTCGGCGGGTGCATCTGGCGATAGATGCGGCGGATCTCCAGCGACAGCGCCGGCTCCGACATTTCGAGTTCATAATCCTCGTCCAGCGTGTCGGCAAGTTCCGCCTCCAGCCAATCCATGGTTTCCTCGTCGCGTTCAGGCGCCATTGAGATCTCCTTTGACCTGCCGGACGAAATGTCCGCGTTGCTTCCGCCGCAGGCCAAGCTGGCCTGCAGTCGGTTGGCGTCACGTTACCATTTCCCAAGTGCAACATCGTTGATCGCCATCAACCAGACGGAATTATTTGCCGAAAAATGTAGCGTAACAAGACAATTTGTACAGCTCTTGCACGGCAATACCCTGATCACCGACTTGAATCGGAATATCAGCAAGGCGCTCTCGGCCACTTCACAGGGCGCATCGAACCTATTGATGCGGTTCAACAATATTGATTTGTGCAGTAAGTCGCCCGGTTAACGTTGTTGATCAGACGGCGGCAGCCACTCGGTTTACACAGTGACGAAGCCTTCAGGCGCGCCCACTCCACGGCACAATTGCCAATGGACCGCAGATCGGCAATGCACTAGCTTTTTGGCCGGACAAGCGGGATCATTTCGATCCTGCAAGACGGGGATGAATTTCGTGTGGCGCTATCACAATCCGGTGCGGATCGAATTTGGTCAGGGTGCGTTCGATCAGCTGGGGACATTGATAGGAAAACAGGCCTACGGGCTGGTCACTTATCCGGACGCTTTTTGCGGTTTGCTGACGCAAAGGCTGGTCGACTTGGCGGATTCACCGTCGATCGTCATCAGCGATATCGCACCCAATCCTGACTATCCATTGCTCGACAGTCAGGTGCGCCGCATCCGGGAAAATGGCTCGTCGCCGACAATCTGGGTGGCGTTGGGCGGCGGATCGGTCATCGATTCCACCAAGGTATTTGCCGCCGCTAATGGCGATTTCGCCGCTGTGGCCAACAAGCTGGAATCTGGAAGCACAACCGCAATTGGCCCGGCTGTTCCGATTATCGCCGTTCCCACAACCGCCGGCACAGGATCGGAGGTCACCTGCTGGGCGACCGTCTGGAACCAGACGGCAGGCAAAAAATATTCACTGGCACAGGCGGACCTTTATCCGCGCGTCGCGGTTGTCGATCCTGAACTGATGATCGGGATGCCGCGTGCTTTGACGATCAACACCGGCCTCGATGCTCTCTCCCATGCCCTGGAAAGCCTGTGGAACGTCAATGCAAATCCGGTATCGGCCAACCACGCGGTTTTCGCCGCGCGCGAGATCCTCGGTAAACTGCCCGAACTCAGCAATGATCTCACCAACACTGGCCTGCGCGAACGCATGGCCCGAGCGGCAACATTTGCCGGCCTGGCGTTTTCCAACACCAAGACCGCAATTGCCCATTCCCTGTCTTACCCGATAACGCTGAAGCACAAAGTGCCGCACGGCATCGCCTGTTCGTTTTCGCTTCCCATTGTCGCCGAAAGCGTTCGCGGTCGCCGCGGCATTTGCGGCGAGGCGCTGGCCCGGATTTTTGGCAACGAAGGTAACGGGCCGGCAATGCTGACGGAATTTCTCAACCGGCTTGGCGTCTCCGCCAACCCGGCGGACCACGGCGTTGCCGCCGACGAATGGCTTGGTCTTGTCGACGATGCATTTGATGGCGAGCGCGGAAGGAATTTCATCGGCGACAAGGACCGGTTCCTGCACGCTGCACAGACGATCGGCGCATTAGCCGGGTGACGGTAACGGGACGGACCCTCACGGCGCAGCAGAAACAACAACCTCATCAGGCGCATCGAACCCTTTGATGCTATTCAGCAATATTGATTTGTGCAGACTGTCCTGGAACTAAAGCACTGCTTCAGGTGGGCCGTGGCGTAGCGGTTCAGACGGGACGACGGTGATTGTACGAACGGCGATCGTAATCACGCAGCACTCAGCGTTTTCTCGTCATTTCCACCCGGAAGACCGCAGCGTTTTCTCCAGGCTCCACATAGACGACCTCCATCGTATCGGAGTCCACCAGCTGCGCATGCAGCTGGCCCTGATCATCGTGCTCGACGATGTAGATGGTCCTGTTGTCAAATCCGATCATTCCGAGAATTGGCTCCGACGCGACATGCGAATGTTCATCTCCCGCATGACCCAGCGGTTCGCCCTCCGTAACGTGTTCCCACGACCTGGTTCCACGGAAATGCGCGCCGCTCTGCTCGGTGATTTTCAGGACGTCGATGGAATGCCTTTCGCCCTTGAGAAAATAAACCGTCTTTTCGCCCGTCCATGTACCCACAAGGTTCGGTATGGATTCGTCGGCGCCAAAGACCGGCGCCGCGATCGTCAGAAAAATAAGCGCGGCGGCCGTATGTAAGATGCGGATTCCCATCATTCGCACTCCCGGCTCGTTGTGGTTGGCGGTGCACACGAATGGTAGTATCAGGGCCCCGGTGTGACAAGTTGCACGGCAATCCCGTGATGCAAGCCAACGCCTGTGCTAAGATCCTCCGTTCGACCGGGTTTCTAGATGTGCAAGGAGCAATCATGACACGCAAAGCCATCAATCCGGATTCAATGTACAACGCCGTGCAGTTCGGCTTTTCGCACGCGGTCGAAAGCAATGGCAGCCGCCTGCTGCATCTCGCCGGACAGGTCGCCTGGGATTCAAACGGCGAGCTGGTCGGCCCGGGCGATCTTGCTGCACAGGCGCAGCAGTGTTTTGCCAATCTCACCGAAGTGCTGGCGGCCAGTGGTGCGTCGGCGGCCAATGTCGTTCGCCTGCGTACTTATGTGGTCAACTATTCACCGGACATGCTGGAAATTCTTGGGCCGGCCTTCGGTGCGTTCTATGGGGATGTCACGCCCGCAGCCAACACTCTACTCGGCGTGCAGGCGCTGGCGATGCCCGACTTCCTCATCGAAGTCGAAGCAACGGCCATTCTTGATTAGTCGCCGACAAAGCTCTGGACGGTCTTGATTGCGCCGTCCAGCGCCTCGCCTTTTTCGTCCTGGAGGGCTGCTTCGCGCAGGCGCTCCAGCCATTCGGCGGCATCGTCGCGGCCGGCCAGCAGTTTCGCCGCATCCACGACCCGGTCGAATTTGGACAGACCCCGCGCGTGCGTGTTCGAATAGCCTTTGACGAGCCGGCGGCAACGCACCACTTCGACGGCGAGATCGTAGTCAGATGAAAGATAACTCAGCACCGTTTCCAGCCAGCGGTCGAGATGCTCCTTTTCGACGGCATGGCGCAAAGTGCGTCGGCGGTATCCGCGCAGGCCCCCCACCCCGTACAGCATCACGAATGACCACGTCCGGTCTGTGCGCAACCGGCGTCCCTTGTTGAACCAGTGATCAAACCGCGCCATCCAGCGCCGGCTCGCTTCGACCTTGCGGCCAATCCCTGCCGGCAGCATGCCGGCAATCTCCTCAGCGCGCGGATGCATGAACTCGGTCAGTTGCACCAATGAATCCTCGGGCGCACCCATTTCGCTTCGAATACGGGCAAAACGCTTGCTGCGGGTCTTTAGATCTGCCACGCGGATCACGTCGTCATAAGCCATGGCGTTGGCAATATATTTGGCCGCCTCGCGGGTCAGCCTGTGATCTTTGTCAGCTGTGTCCCGTGCAAGCACATCGGAAACGCGATTGAGATATTCGGCCCCGTAAGCGATATCCTGAAAGTCGACGACTTTATGAAGACCTGGAATCGCGATTTCGCGTACCGTCTCCGGCCAGTCCGCCATCCGGAAAACCATCGCCTGCCAGGATGCCATCAGTTTTCCCGACCCGCTGGGTTCCGCTTCGTGCCTGACCAGCGCCATTTCTGTCTCGGCTGGTTCGATTGCCTCCGATGCGGCCCGCTCAAAAGCAGCGCCAAAGGCACGCAGGCTGGCTTCAACGCCTCTGCCGCCTGTCCGGATCGCCTCTTCAAAAGCCGTGCGCGGGAACGGCAGCACGTCGGATCCGGCGAGGGCACCGAAGAGGCTTGCCGAGATCACCGAGCCGTTTTCAAGCGCAACGCGCTCCATATTGAAGAGGATCAGCCGGCTTGCGGCGATTTCCGCCGCCGCCCGCACCTCGTCGGAAGACGCGACACCGTCTCCGGGCGTCGTCTTTTCAGAAATCGCCAGGGCCCGGTGGGTCGAGGCGATCAGCGTCGTGCGATCGGGCGTGACGAAGCCGCGCATGATGCCGCGTCCCGCTTCCATCATTTCGGCGGCGACCAGAACATCGACATCGCCGGCCGCCGGAGCGAGCGAAAACACCGGCGCGGCATCGCCTGCGGGTGCCATCTCGATATAGTAGATCGTCGCACCGGTGCGTTGGGCCACCCCGGCCACGGACGTCGCCTGGCAGGCATAACCTTCAGCCCGCGCCAGCGATTCGATCCAGTTTGTCAGCACACCGCCACCCTGCCCGCCAACCGCCATCACGGCGAGCTTGATGATACCGCCAAGCTGTGGATCGGGCGCGCGCGGCGCAAGCTGCTCTTCAACAGCCACGTTCAAGCCCCTGAAAAATCAAGTCGCGTGCCGGCACGGCGGGTCTGCAGCCAGCCGATGAGCCTCTGGCCCATTTTCGCCCGCCAGCGTTCAAAGCCGCCGGGATTGTGCACCACATCGGCCCGGTAAAAGGATGGGCACAGCACCGCCGCATCGGCAACCTCACCGCAATTGCCGCAGCCGACGCAGCTTTGATCGATGCTCGCCACCGGATCGTCGCGCAGCGGATCATCCAGCTTCTTCAGCGACAGCGACGGACAGCCCGAAAGGCGGATGCAGGCGTGATCTCCGGTGCACACGTCCTCGTCCACACCGAAGCGCGGCACCTCGACGCGCCGACCTTCATTGACGGCCATGTTGCGCAGCGGTTTTTCGCGCCGTTGCCGGTTCAGCATGCATTCGGACGAGGCGACGATGACCTTCGGCCCGTCATGGTCTGTCGTCAGCGCCTCGCGCATGACGTCGCGCATCTTGGTAACATCATAGGTGCGGTCGACCTGGCGGACCCAGTTCACACCGACGCCCTTCAGGGCATTCGAGATCGGATTGTTGGTCGCTTTTGTCGCATTGTCGGCGCGTGACGACAGGATATCCTGGCCACCGGTTGCCGCCGAATAATAGTTGTCGACCACGACGGCGACGGAATCCGATTTGTTAAACACCATATTGCCGATGGAGGAGGAAAGCCCGTTGTGCCAGAAACCGCCATCGCCGATGAACGACACGGCCCGTTTTTCACCGCCGCCGTCGAATGCCGCATTGGAGGCCGGCCCAAGGCCGTAGCCCATGGTCGAACCGCCGATTTCGAAAGGCGGAAGGCAGGCAAAGAGATGACAGCCGATATCGCCGGTGATCTGGTGTTCGCCGAGCTCCTGTTCGACCAGTTTCATCGCCGCAAAGATTGGCCGTTCCGGACAGCCAGTGCAAAAACTCGGCGGCCGGATCGGCACGGTTTTGGAGATATCCGGCATGGTCGGCATTTCATAATTGGGCGCCACGACCCTGCCCGGCAGAATTTCCGGTGCTGCTTGTTTCAGAAAACCCGCGATCCCGTCGAGCATCACCTGGCCGGTATATTCACCGGCCATTGGCAAAAGGCCTTTGCCGTGGATCAAGACCGGACTGCCCGCACGGTAGAGGATCGTCGACAGACCCTGCTCGATAAATTCAGGCTGTCCCTCTTCGACCACCAGCACCGAATCCTTGCCTTCGCAGAAAGCCAGAAACTCGTCCTGTACCAGCGGATAGGTAACGTTGAGCACATAGAGCGGCACATCCGTATTGCCGTGGATATCGGCCAGTCCCAGCCTTTGAAGGGCGCGGATAACGCTATTGTACATGCCGCCCTGCAGGACGATGCCGACCGGGAATTCCGCTGGACCGAACTGCTCGTTCAGCTTGTTCTCGACAATGAATTTTTCCGCCGCCGGCCAGCGCGTCTTGATCTTGTCCTGCTCATGCGCAAACGACATCGGCGGCAGCACGACCCGGGCAAAATCCCGGCGCGGCTCCGACAGTGCATCGCGCACTGTCAGCGGCGGGCGGACATTGTCACGGGTATCGAAGCTGCCGGTGACGTGGCACGAACGAATGCGCACCATCAGCATGACGGGCGTGTTGGACGCCTCTGAGAGCTCAAATCCCTGTTCAACCGATTTGACAATGGATGGCAGATTGGGTCGCGGATCAAGCAGCCAGAATTGCGATTTCATCGCAAAGGCGTGGCTGCGCTCCTGCATGATCGACGAGCCCTCGCCATAGTCCTCGCCGACAATGATCAGCGCGCCGCCGGTGATCCCGGACGACGAAAGATTGGCCAGCGCATCGGAGGCCACATTGACCCCGACCGAACCCTTGAACGTCACCGCGCCGCGGATGGGATAGTGCACGCTTGCCGCCAGCATCGCGGCAGCGGCAGCTTCGGACGCGCTTGCCTCGAACCGCACGCCCAGTTCGCCGAGCACCTCCTGCGCATCGGAAAGTACGTCCATCAGATGCGAGATCGGCGCCCCCTGATAGCCGCCCACATAGCCCACGCCGCATTCAAGCAGGGCTTTGGTGATCGCCAGTATTCCCTCTCCGGTGAATGTGTCGCCGGAACCGAGGCGCAGGTGCTCCACTTCTGCCTTGAAGGACCGTTCTGCCATGTCGGTATTCCTGTTCTATTCCAACCAGCTAGAAATCGTGTTTGCGGATGTTTGCCAGCATCTTCTGCAGCGTGCCGACAAAGGCGCGGCGCTCCTCGCGTTCGATGCCCACAAACATGCGCTCGTAGTTTTCCGACATATGCGGCCACAGGCTGTCAAATGCTTCACGGCCCGCATCGGCAATGCAAACGCGTCGCGCCCTGCCGTCGGACGTATCGGTCTGGCACCTGACGAGACCATCCGCCTCCAGCGCGTCGAGCGCCCGGCTGAGCGTCGACAGTTCAACAACCGCAAAAACCGCCAGTTCGCGAAGCAGAATACCGTCGATTACCGAAAGGACCGCAAGTGCGCGCATCTTCGGCGTCGTCAGCCCTAGCGCCGCCATTTCCTCGCGCAGGGAGACATTGTAGCGCCCCATTATCCGGTTCATCAGATAGGGTGCAAAATTGTTCAGCCCGATCTCGCCAAGACGCATGCTGTTGTTGCTTTCCAGCTCTTTTGCATCGCTCATGCGCCCATCCTCTTTGCCACATTATAGCCCGACCCTCCCCCGAGACCGGGGCCGGGATGGGTCGATGCACCGATGTGGTGGAGATTGCGGATCGCTGTCGCACCGTCTGCGGATTGCGCAGACGGGCGCCAGAAGAAAAACTGGTCGATGGAACAGGCGCCGCCATAGGGATCGCCGCCAACGAGGTTCATGTTGATCATTTCCAGATCCGCCGGCGAATAGGCCCGCCGCTGTAGTTCTATTTTGTCGAAATCCTTGATGTGACCGGCAAGAACGGCCTCGATCCGGTCGGCAAATGCCTCGCGGATTTCTTCGGTCCACTTCGTGCCGCCATCGATCTGCCCGGCCGCATCGCCCTTGATGACACGCGGCGCATCGGGGATCTGCAACCACAGCACCGCTTTGCCTTCCGGACAGCGCGTCGCATCCAGCCGGTGCGGCTGGCCGACACAAATGGTCGGCGTTGCGGGAAGCATTCCGCGCTCGGCTTCGTTGGCGGATTTGGAGACGGAATCGATCCCGTCGGAAAGATGAATCAGCGCCACGTCGTCCAGCCCCGGCGAAAGCCACTCGGGATGTTTGTCCAGCGCGTAGTGCAGCTGGAAATTTCCGCGGCCGTGGCGAAAGGCTCCGGCTTCCACCCCTCCCTTCGACCCGCTGTCACGCAAAAGCCGGCCGTAGAGCTGTCCGGGTGCCACCGACGCAATGACATCCTGCGCCTCGATCCGCTCGCCGGAGGCGATTGCCACGCCGGTTGCGCGTCCGTTTTCGACAATGATCTGGTCGACATCGACACCGGTGCGGATTTCGCCGCCGCGCTCTTCGATGAGACCGCGAAACGCCGCGACCGCCTGTCCGGAACCACCCCTGACCACCGGCGCGCCGGCGGCTTCGAGCGCAAAGGCGATGACCTTGCCCATCTGACCGGAATAGGTGCTTTCCGGCGTCAGCCCCGTGTGCAGAACCCACGGCGCCCACAGCGCCTGGATCATTGGATCGGAATAGGACGTTTCAAGCCAGCCGCGCGCCGGCGTCAGCGTTTCTCCGACCCAGGATGCCAGGCCGCGGACGCCGCGCTTCCACGCCTGCCCGGCGAGCAGCCGGACGGTCGGCCAGGACCAAAGACGTCCACCCAGCAACGCAAAGAGAAAAGGCGCGTCCGCTTCGATGCTACCGACATCCTTCGCGTGCCTGTCACCCTCACCCGCCTGCAGGGCATTGAAGGCGGCGATATTTGCCGCCCGGTCGGTTTTGAAGACAAGTGCCGATCCGTCCGGACGCAGCACCGCCGTCGGATCAGACGTATGGCAAAATTCCAGCCCGTGCCGTCCCAGGTCCTCGCCAAGCTCGGCAAAGGCGGGAGATGTGATGAACAACACGAAAGTCGCCGCCATCACGTCATGATGGAAGCCCGGCAGCGTCGCCTCTTCGGTGCGCATGCAGCCGCCTGCCGTGTCGGAACGTTCAAGAACCAGAACCCGGCGGCCCTTGCCCGCAAGCAGAGCCGCCGCGACCAGCGCATTGATGCCAGATCCGACAATAAGGTGATCGACAGGCGCCACGGAACCTACCCTTTCGGCACAAGTGCCAGCGCGCGCATCGGGCTGCCGGTTACATTTTCGATTTTCAGCGGTGCGGCAATCAAAATTGCGCCTTTGGCCGGAAGCTTGTCCAGATTGGCGAGCGATGCCAGGCCGTAACAATTGGATTTGTGCAGCAGATTATGCGCTGGAAATGGCGGTTCCATCCCGGCGGCCTGTCCGGCATCGGTGCCGATGCACTGGTTGCCCCAGCCGACAATGCCTTTCGAGACCAGGTATTCCATGCAATCCGTGGTCGGCCCCGGCGAATGCGGGCCGGTCTCGTCAGCATTCAAAAACAGAGCTTCGTCATGGGCGCGCTGATCCCAGTCGGAGCGCATCACCACCCATTCGCCCTGTCCGATATCGCCGTGTTCGGCCTCCCAGGCTCTCACTCCGTCGGCAGTCAGTAGAAAATCCGGATTGTCGGCAGCCTGCGCCGAGCAATCGATGACGTTGACCGGTGCGACCAGACGCTGGACCGGCAATGTGTCAGTATAGCCGTCCGCATAGTCCTTGCCGGTGATCCAGTGGTGCGGCGCATCGAAATGGGTACCCGAATGTTCGCCCAGCTTCAGCCAGTTCCAGGCCCAGAACGGCCCGTTGTCATCATATTCGGAAATCTTGTGCACTTCGATTTTCGGGGTGTCTTCACCAAGCCCTTCGGGCAGCTTCAGAAGCGGCGTTGTCGGGCCCAGCACACCGGTGCAGTCAACAACCTCCACACCTTCCGATAGCAACATCGCCCCCAACTGGTCCAATACGCTCGCCGAACTCACTTTTCTCACTCCCTGATTGTCTGTGGATCGGCCACTCAAAATGCCGATTGGATTCATGCTAGACATTTTTATTTGCATTTGCAAATATCTAGATGGAGGAACGTGACTCAATCATGGTTCAGAACGATCTTGACGCCATTTTGATTGGCGCGGGGCACAACAGCCTCGCATGCGCGACGCATCTGGCCGCCAAAGGCTGGCGCGTGGCTGTCTTCGAACAGGCGGCTGAACCCGGTGGCGCGGTCAAGACGGGTGAGTATACGGAACCGGGCTTTCGCCATGACTGGGCGGCCATGAACCTGTCGCTGTTTGCCGGATCGAATTTTTTCAAGGCATACGGTGATGAACTCGGCAAAAACGGCCTGGAGTTTGCACCGGCTTCCGATTGTTTTGCCAGCGTTTTCCCCGATGGAAGATGACTCGGTGTAAGCAACGATGTGGATAAGACAACCGCTCGCATCGCTGCATTTTCGCAAAAAGATGCCGAGGCCTGGAAGGCGCTGACCGCATCCTTTCCAGCCGAGGCGGAGCATATTTTTGGGTTGCTCGGCAGTCCGATGAATATGCGTGCATTAGCAAGCACCTCGTGGCGTCTGTATAGAAAGAAAGGCATCGGCGGCAGTCTGGACCTGGTGCGCTTCCTCATGACTTCGCCGCGCAAATGGCTCAACGATACTTTCGAATCCGATCATGTGAAGGCAACGCTGGGTGCCTGGGGAATGCATCTGGATTTTGCCCCGGACATCGCCGGCGGCGCGCTATTCCCATACCTGGAATCGATGGCCAACCAGGCCTTCGGCATGGTGCTCGGCAAGGGCGGTGCCGACACCATCATCCGTGCCGTGGTGTCGACAATCGAAGCGCGGGGCGGCTCGGTCGTCTGCGATGCTCCGGTCACGCGCATCATCAACGAAAGCGGCAAGGCAACCGGCGTCGAGCTGGAAGATGGCCGCACATTCACTGCAAGCCGCGCGGTCATTGCAAATGTCACACCCGCCGCAATGCTGAAAATGACCGGCGGCACCGCAGATAGCGGCTATGATGCCGCAATGAAGCGTTTTTCCCACGCCCCCGGCACCATGATGATCCACCTGGCCATGGACGACCTTCCCGACTGGCAGGCGGGTGCGACGAGGCTTTGGACCATGTCGGACTTCCGGTCACCTTCCGCAGCCGCTTTCCGCACGAATTGTCCGGCGGCCAGCGTCAGCGCGTCGGCATCGCCCGTGCCATCGCGCTAAAGCCCGATTTCATCCTTGCCGACGAGATTGTCTCGGGCCTCGATGTCTCCAACCAGGCGCAGGTGCTGCAATTGCTGGAACAGCTCGTCGAAGACCTCGGCCTGACCCTCGCCTTCATCAGCCTTGGGTTTGAGGGAAAGTGGATGAAGAACGATATTCCTCATCCCAAGATAGCTGTTCGTTGAGCCAATGCGATAATTCGCTCGTATCGATGTGCGTCAGCAGAGCTCCGAGTTTGAGTTCTCCACTAACGAGTGCCACCAAAGCTGTTGCAGTCCGCACCAATAGTGGATCAGAGGTTTCTGAAAGATCTTCCAGCGCAAAGGTCTTGAGTCGCTTCAATGCGTCAAAGTAAATGGAAGTTAATTCGACCGGAATGTCTGGATTCGACAATCGATTGCGCTCAACTTCGATGATAAAAACTAATCCATACAAGTTCCAGTTACGTGGGCGATCCGCAAAGACATCGACCAACAACGGGACGGCTGCATAGGACGCCTCTCCCAAATCCCCCTGATGGTGCAACCCATCCCAAAATTCACGCCACGCTTCTTGATCGAGAGGGTGTTGCCTGAGTATGTTGGCAGCCGGTCTGGGATCAAAAGGAACCCCATATCCGCCTCGCAATTTTGACCAGTCAATATCCACAGATCAGGTCTCCTGGTTCCAGTCGCTTCTACAGGTTGGCGCAGATTGCTTTGTTCGTGACTACGGTGCCCAAGTAAAAGCCGTCCGACTGCCTCCGGTAAATCTGTTCGAAAGTTCCTCCCGCCGCATAGACAGGTTGCAATGGGATATTTGCTCACATCCGGTTCTTGATTGCATCAACCTGACCTTTCCAAAATGTGCTGTCTTTCGTTTCAATTTCGAATTCGTAAATTAGTGTTTTGTCCTGAGTCCGCACCGCAAAAAGCACAAATGAATCACTCAATTTCAGTGGAGTTTCGGTCTCGTCAGCTATTCGTTGGAGCGAAGCCTCCAGACCAAACTCATCGATGGCTCTCTGATTTAGATCGGCCTGAACTTGCAATTCGTCGGCGGACAAAGACTTTGGTTCAGAATCAGTTTCGCGCTGCAGCAAATAGGCGTTGGCAAGAATACTTACGACAGCAAAGCCGATGCCCCAAACCACACACACTACCGGATTTCGGAACCGCTCCATGCGGGCCGCTTTCGCATCATCCACAAAACAACAGTAAAGCCCGTGCCCATTAAAATGGGGCCAATCAACAGATCGATGATTTGCAGGTTCATCCGCTTGGACCCCTCACCGCCCCCACCGCAACACCAGCGGATCAATCGCCTGTAGCAGGCTGATCAGCCGCGTCCGGGTCTCCGGATGCAGCGGTTCGATCGGGTGGCGGCAGGTATCCGAGGCGATCACGCCGCCCTCTTTCATCGCCGCCTTGCAGGCGCGCCAGCCGCATTGGCGGTTCTCGTGGTTGATCACCGGCAGGACCCGCGCATAGGCGTCTGTTGCCGCATCCGTATCGCCGGCAAGATAGTGATCGATCACCGGCTTGATCCGGTCGACGATCATGCCCGACGTCATCGAACCAGTCGCGCCGGCATCGAGATCGGCGAGCAGCGTGATCGCTTCCTCGCCGTCGAACGGTCCTTCGATGGCATCGTCCCCCTCGGCGATCAGCGCCCGCAGCTTGTTGGCGGCTTGCGGGCACTCGATCTTGAAAAGCTTCACCATTTCGATCTCGCGGGCCATCTTCACCAGCAGCGGCACCGGCAGATCGACACCGGACAACGGCGCGTCCTGGATCATGATGGGAATGCCGACGGCGCCGACGGCCGCACCTGTTAGAACGTCTGGCCTGCGTTGCCCTTCAAGAGCGCCCCGTGATAGGGCGGCATCATCATCACGATATCCGCGCCGAGTTCCTTGGCCCGCTGCGCCCGTTCCAGGGCGATCTGCGTGGCAAAATGACTGATTGTGACAATCACAGGCACGCGGCCGGCAACATGCTCGAGGCAGAGCCGTGCAAGAACGCCACGCTCTGCGTCGGAAAGGAGGAACTGTTCGGAAAAATTCGCCAGGATGCAGATCCCGTCCGCCTGCTGGTCGATGATGCAGTCGAGCACCCGCTTCATGCCATCCAGATCCAGCGAACCGTCATCGTGAAACGGCGTCGGCGCCACCGGCCAGATGCCTTTGTAAGCGTGTGTCATGCGATCGCATCTCTCCTGCCCGGAAGCTTCCTGTCGAGCCTCTATTCAGTCAGCCATCGGGCTGCAACACGCCCGGCCGCATGGGCGCGCGGCTGGCTTCGTTGTTTTCCTGCATCAAGTTGCGCATCAGTTTCATCAGCACGTCGTATTCTTCCCGCTCGAGCGGCTGTGTCAAACGCCGCTGCGCCTCGATCATCTTGGGTTGCACGGCCTCGACGAACGCATGGCCCTCATCGGTAATATGCGCAAGTTTGGCGCGCTTGTCGGCCACGCTGACCGGGCGCTCCAGGAGACCGCGCCGCTCCAGCCGTCGGATGACATCCGCGACCGTGTTGCGGTCGGCGCCGATCTGGTTTGCGATGGTTACCTGATCGAGGGTCTCGCGGTCATAAAGCACGGTCAGAACGGCAAACTGCAACGGTGTGATATTGAATTCGCTGCATTCTTCCAGGAACAATGCGACATGTATCTGGTGCAGCCGCCTGATGAGAAAGCCCGGCCGATCCCACAAGCTTGTAAAATCACGTCGTTTCGGTGTCGTCTCGTTCATAATGTTTCGGTTTCCATGGATCGGGTGGTGCGCAATGGCTGAAAGGTGATTACCCAATTTTGGCGCTGTTTGAAAGCGTAAAGCCGGACATTGCATCGCCCGGGAACCAGCGGACCAGTGCGCAATCCCAGGCGCAGGCTCCTGTAAACGCCACCCGCAAAGCATAACTGCCGGCTATGCGCAAATTCCGGCAGCAGCGTTGACTCCCTTAAATTACGTAGTATACTCCCTATTAAGAAAGCGGACTGCCTGATCAGGCATTTCGCGACGCACAGTTCTTCCGGGAGGCAGGTGAATGGGCTGGACAATAGGTGTAGACGTCGGCGGAACTTTCACCGACTTTTACGCAGCCAATGACGAGGCGGGCATCTTTCATGTCGGAAAGACACCCTCAACGCCGGCGAACCCGGCGCAGGCGATCCTGTCGGGGCTCTCAGCCCTTTGCGAACGGTATGAGATTCCACTCGATGCAATAGGACGCCTCTCCCATGGAACAACGGTGGGCACCAACGCGCTGATCCAGCGGACCGGCAGCGGTGTCGCATTGGTCACGACCAAGGGTTTTCGGGATCTGCTGGAGATCGGGCGTCAGACACGGCCGCATATGTATGACCTGCAAAATGATCACCCCGCTCCGCTGGCCGACCGTGAGCATCGCATCGAGCTGGACGAACGCATTGGCGCGCAGGGCGAGGTCGTCCGCAGCCCGACCGATGCCGATATTGATGCAGCCATCGATGCGGTGATCGCCAGCGGATGTGGAGCCTGCGCCATCGGCTTCCTGTTCGCCTTCCGTAATTCGGAACATGAAGAAAAATTCGCCGCCGCCCTTCGCATGCGCGCACCGGAAATCGCGGTATCGCTGTCGTCGGAGGTGCAACCCGAATTTCGCGAATATGAGCGCCTGTCGACGACGGTTCTGAACGCCTATCTGCAGCCGGTGATGTGGGAATATTTGCAGACCCTCGAAAACGGCGTTGCCGAAAGCGCTCCGAATGCGACCCTCGGCATCAACCAGTCGAGTGGCGGCCTGATGTCGGTGAAAAGGTCGCGGGAGTTTCCGGTCCGCACAGCGCTTTCCGGTCCGGCCGCGGGGGCCGTGGGCGCGGCCCATGTCGCCCGCCAGACCGATCGCCGGAACATCATCACCCTGGACATGGGTGGCACCAGCGCCGACGTGGCACTGATCCGCAACTACAAGGTCGATCTTGCATTCGATCGCGATGTCGCCGGTTTCCCGATCCGGATGCCCTGCGTCGATGTGGAAACAGTCGGCGCGGGTGGTGGCTCTGTTGCCTGGTTCGACCGCGACGGTCTGCTGAAGGCCGGTCCGATCAGCGCCGGCGCCTATCCCGGCCCGGCCTGTTATGGAAACGGCGGTGACCAGCCGACCACGACAGACGCCAATCTTCTGCTGGGACGCCTGTCGTCCCGAGGCCTTCTGGACGGCGATATGGGGCTCGATCCCGGACTGTCGCGCAAGGTCTACCAGCCGATTGCCGACCGCCTGGGATTTTCTGTGGAACGCACGGCCCACGGCGTTCTCGGCATTGTGGTTGCCAACATGGTTCGCACGATCCGCACGATTTCGGTGGAACGCGGCCATGACCCGCGTGACTTCGTCCTGATGCCTTTTGGCGGCGCCGGCCCGCTGCACGCCCGCGACGTGGCAGTGAGCCTGGGGATTCACGAAATGGTCGTACCGGCGGCGCCTGGGATCGTCTGCGCGCAAGGGCTGCTGGTGTCTGATCTAAAGGAAGATTTCGTGTCGAGCCGGCGTTTTGCCATCGATGAGGATGGCGTCAAGGTTTTGGCACTGACGCTGGAGGAACTGCACGACCGGGCCGTCGAGTGGTTCGATGGAGAGGACGCCCCGCAAAGCGGGCGGCATGTACAACTGGTGGTCGATGCCCGCTATGTCGGCCAGAATTTCGAACTGGCCGTCCCGGTTGCCGGCGGTTCGACGCTCAGCGGGACCGATGTGCCCAACGCGGCGAACCTGCATGCGGCCTTCTGCCAGGCGCATGACGTGGCCTACGGTTATTCGAGCGACACCGATCCGATTGAAATCGTCAACGTGCGGCTTTCGGCCAGCGCCAAGCTGCATGATTTCCCTGACAAACCGGAAGTGACCGGTGATCCCGGCACTCCGTCCCCGCGCGACCGGCGCCCAGTGTATTTCGAGGCTCATGAGCCGGTCGAGGCCCGGATCTACGACCGCGCGGAAATGCGGCCCGGCCAAAGCATCACCGGCCCGGCGGTCATCGAGCAGATGGACACGACAACGCCGGTCTATCCCGGCGATGTCGCGGAAATGACACCCGACGGACATTTGATCATCAAAATTCATATGGAGGGCACAGCATGAGCATCGACGCCCATGAACTCGACCCGATTCGGCTGGAGATCATTGCCAACGGGCTGCGCTCGATCGCCGATGAATGCTTTGTGGCGCTGATGCGGTCGTCCTATTCGACCAACATCAAGGAACGCAAGGACCACTCGATTGCGATCGTCGACCGCGAAGGCCGGCTTGTGGTGCAGGCCGCGCTGACCCTGCCGATCCATATCGCGTCCATGGGCGGCCTGATGAAATGCGTGCTGGAAAAGTTCGGCGATGATATCCATGAAGGCGATATCTTCGTCGCCAACGACCCTCACACCGCCGGGGGCACGCACCTGCCGGACATCAACTATGCGATGCCGATTTTCATCGAGGGCGAGTTGGTCGCCTTTGTCTGCAACATCGCCCACCACGCCGATATCGGCGGCATGGTTCCCGGCTCGATGGCCGGCGGCATGTCCGAGATTTATCAGGAGGGCCTGCGCCTTCCGGTGGTCAAGCTGTTTCGCAGAGGCGAACTGCAACAGGACATCATGGACATCATGCTGTTGAACGTCCGCGTGCCCGAGGAACGGCGCGGCGACCACAATGCGCAGATTGCCTCGTGCCGGTTAGGCCAGCGCCGGTTCCTGGAAGTTGTCGGAGTCCACGGGCTTGGAAACGTCCTGACCGCCTTCGACGAGATCATCTCGCGCACGGCGACGAGGATGCGGGCGATCATCGCCGAAATCCCCGATGGGGTTTACGAATTCAGCGACTTCATGGACGGCGACGGCATTGATACGTTCGACATCCCGATCTGTCTGAAACTGACGGTGAGCGGCGACCGCATCCATCTGGATTTCACGGGCACCAGCCCGCAGGTGAAGGGCAACATCAACACCACGATGAACGCGGTGCAGGCCAGCGTGAATTATGCACTGATTGCCGCCCTTGATTCAGAGATGCCCAGCAACCAGGGGGTGCTGGATGTAGTGGATATCCATGCGGAGCCCGGGTCGTTGCTAAGCTGTGAATTTCCTGCCCCTGTTGCGGCACGGGCGCATGCCTGCCAGCGGGTGATCGACGTCACGCTCGGTGCGCTCAGCAAGGCGCTGCCCGACAAGGTGATCGCGGCCGCCAATGGGGCCAATACCACCGCAGTGTTTTCCGGCGTCGATCCGCGCACCGGCAGGCCCTACCTCTATTTTGAAACGCTGGGCGGCGGCATGGGCGCACGGGCGACAAAGGACGGCAAGGACGGGGTGCAGGTGGGCATCACCAACACGTCGAACCTGCCGGTGGAATCGATCGAGCAGGAATATCCGCTGCGGGTCGAAGAATACAGTTTCGTCGAGGATTCCGGCGGTGCGGGCAAGTTCCGGGGCGGTATGGGACTGCGCCGGGTTCTGACCCCGGTGGACCATGAATGCGTGTTTAACGGCGCTGGCGAACGGTTCCGCTATCAGCCCTGGGGGTTGTTCGGCGGCGAGGCCGGCGCCTCGGGGCGGTTCCTGATCCGCGACGAGGATGGTGAGCGGCGGTTGGACGACAAGCCAAACGAGGTGGAGGTCCAGCTCGGCGCCCACATTGCGGTCGAGACACCAGGCGCCGGCGGTTACGGCAATCCCGCAGAACGCGATGCCGAAGCAATCGCGCGGGATCTCAACAGCGGCAAATACTCTGACGAGTTTGTCGCTCGCCATTACAAACAAGCAAACTGACGGAGTAGGGCAAATGCACGTTTATTCCATGGTTCGGCCAAAGAAGCTTTCCGCTATACCCGATGCGATCGCCCGGGCGGAACGGATCGGCTATGACGGCACCACCCTTCTGGAACTCACCGTTCCCCCGACGCTTTCGGCTGCCGCCGGTGCGATGGTGACCGAAAGGATCAAGATGATGACGGGCGTGTTTGTCGCCTTCCCGCGCAGCCCGATGGCCACCGCCTATGACGCCTGGTCACTGAACGAATTGTCGGGAGGCCGGTTTCAGCTGGGTATCGGTTCCCAGATCAAGGCGCATCTGACCCGTCGCTTCGGCATGGATTTTCAGCCACCCGTAAGGCGAATGAAGGACTACATTAACGCGCTGCGTGCGATCTGGGACTGCTGGCAAAACGGCACCAAACTCGACTATGACGGAATCTATTACAAGCACAATCTGATGATCCCCTACTACAACCCGGGGCCGCTGGAATCCGGGTTCCCCGAGATACATCTGGCCGCGATCAACAAATACATGTGCCGCCTGTGTGGCGAGCTTGCCGATGGCCATCTTCCCGGCGATCCGATCACCTGGAAATGGCACGAGGAGGTCATGCTGCCGAACCTTGAGATCGGCCTGGAGCGCTCGGGCCGGAAGCTGAAAGACCTCAACCTCGGCGGTTACGGCTTTATCGGCTGCGCCACGTCGGATGCCGGCATCGACAAGGTGGTCAAGGGGCTGAAAGAGCGCGTGGCGCTCTATGCTTCGACGCCCGAATACAAGGAAATGCTGTCAATGCACGGCTGGACCGTCAGCCAGGAGGATTTCGCGGCCATGACCCGTGAAAACAAGTGGGAGGAGATGGGCAATCTCGTAACCGACGAGATGCTGGAGGCCTATGCGGTGATCGCCAAGCCGGATGCGTTGCCGGGTGCGCTGAAGAAGCGCTACGGCGGAAAAGTCGACCGGATTCAGATCGATGAAACCTGGTTCGACGGGCTGTCCGACGAGCAAGTCGGCAAGCTGATTGCCGAAATCAAAAAAATCTAGTGGGGCGGCATGACCACAAGCGCACACATGGATGATACTGGCGTCGAACGGGATTACGTAGCCGAGGAATGGTCACGTCTTTGCAGCCGCGACCCCGATTCACTGGCCATAGCAGAACCCGACCGGGAGGTTTCCGTTGGGGAACTCATCGCCCGCTCGAGGGCTCGTGCCGGACAGTTGATTGCACAGGGCGTCACACCCGGCAGCCGGGTCATTGTCGCGCGGCCCAACGCCATTGAGTTTGTGGTCGATTATCTGGCAATCCGCCTGTGCGGTGCCGTCCTGGTAAATCTGCCCTGGGCGGCCGGAACCAGCATCACCGAGCTAGCCGAAATCCTTGACGCCAGTTGCGTCATCCTGACGGAGCACCTTGTCGGCGACAATCCGCTCTTCGACCAACTGGGCGACCGGCGTTTCCGCCCCGATGAAGAAGCTCCAATCGGTCCTGACAGGCCCGTCGCCCGCGCGCCGGATGAGATCGTCTGGCTGGCCTGCACCTCAGGCACAACCGGCACACCAAAAGCCGCCAAGCACACGGCCGCGACGCTGGAACGGCAGACGGAAGTCTTCGCACAGCATTTCGGTCTGACTGCCGATGACCCGATCCTTGTATCCTCGCCGGTCGGTCACGCTGTCGCGCTGCTCTTCGGCGTGCGCCTGTCCTTGATGCTCAATTCCGTCATGGTTCTCGTTCCACGCTGGCGCATCGAAACTGCGGTAGACCTTATCGAACGGTACGGATGCGCATTCACGGTCGCTCCGACCCCCTTTCTCATGGATATGGTAACCTGGGCAGAGGAAAACGGTGTCGATCGCATTAAGACCCTGCGCTTCTTTCCGTCCGCCGGCGCGCCGGTGCCGCGACCCCTGGTCAATCGCGGCCTCAAGGCTTTACCCCATTGCCAGATCTGGTCCTATTTCGGCACTTCGGAGGCAGGCGCTGTCACCGCAGTTCCGCTGGATGCAGCGCTTGAGCACCGATTGGATACCGACGGCATTGCCCTGCCCGGCACGACAACACGGGTCGTCGACGGCGAGCTTGAACTGCACAGCCCCGAGCAGATGATGAAGGGCTACTGGAGCGGTGATCCAGGCGGACGTTTGAAGCCCGACGGCTGGTACGCCACCGGTGACGCCGCCGAACAGCGGCCGGACGGCTATATTCGCATGATCGGCCGGGCCCGCGATATCATCCTGCGTGGCGGCGAGAACATTTCCCCTCTCGAGATCGAAAACGTGCTCCTCGGACACCCGTCGGTGACCGATGTCTCGATTGTCGGTTATCCCGATGACCGGCTCGGTTCGCGGCTCGCAGCGGTGGTCGTGGCAGTCGGACCCGTAACATTGAATGATCTGCGTGCGCACTGCGAAGATGTCGGCTTGGACAAGGCTAAATGGCCCGAGTTCATAACCGAGATCGATGCGATCCCGCTGACGGCCATCGGAAAGGTACGCCGCGATGACCTTGAAATCCTCGTCCAGGAACAAATCGAGCAACAAAAGTCTGCCTGACAAACGGGCGAAAGACACAGGAGAATAAAATGGCTAGGGTTCAGGTCGGATTTCACATCGACGGAGATGTCTGGGAGCCACATCAGCTCACCGGGGTGGAAGAGGCCGGCTACGACTTCATGACCACTGGCGAACATATGATTTTCTTCCGGCCGATACTGGATGTCGTCACGGTGCTCGCCCACGCCGCGGCAGTCACCACAAAAATCAAGCTGATACCTTCGACACTGATCCTGCCGCTGCGCCATCCGACAATCATGGCGAAAGAACTGACGTCGCTTGATATCCTCTCAAAGGGCCGTCTGGTCGCTTCGGTCGGGATTGGCGGCGACTATCCGCGAGAATTCCAGGCCTGTGGCGTATCCATGAAGGAACGCGGCAAACGCGCCAATGAGGGCATCGAGATCATGCGCAAATACTGGAGCGGCGAGCGCTTCAGCTACGACGGCGAAATCTTCAAGCTTGAGGACGTCGACATGCTGCCTCCGCCACACCAGCCCGGCGGCCCGCCTTTGTGGGTCTGCGGCAGGAGCGATCCGGCAATGCGCCGCGCGGCGCGCCTGGGCGACGGCTGGCAGCCCTATATGTACACGCCCGATCTTCTGGCTGAATCAGTAGAGAAGATCAAAGGCTTTGCCGAGGAATACAACCGTCCACTGGCCGACGATTTTGCCTTCACCAGCTTCATGTATGTCAGCATGCATGACGACGTTCAGGAAGCCCGCAACCGCGCCATCGAGCAGCTGAGCTTCCGCTTCAACATGCCGTTTGAAAAGATCGTCGACAAATATTGCGCCTACGGCCCGTCTGACAGGATCGTCGAGCAGCTCGGCGAATATGTGCAGGCCGGCGCAAACCACATTATCATAGCGCTGGTCATGCCGCCGGAAGAACGCATGGATTATGTCAACAAATGTGCCACCGAAATTCTGCCGCAACTGCAGAAAATGACTGCAGGCTGAGGTCTGGACGATGAGCAACAATCTCACGGTTTCGGACATTCAGGAGCAGATCAGCCGGTCGCTCTACCACCAGCTGTTTCGCCCGCAGGTGCTGGAGGTCGACAATGACCAGCAGACACTGCTCCTCAAAGTGCGCTGGTGCCCTGAATTCGAACGTCAGCCCGACACAGATCAGTGGCATGGCGGGGTCATTGCTTCGCTCGTAGATATCACCGGCTGTTATGCGCTCATGCTAGTTGCCGCCGGGCCCATGCTGACACTCAATTTCAGCACCGATTTTTTGCGGCTGGCTCAAAATACGGACCTGACGGCCAAAGCGAAGGTGCGTCGGTCAGGCCGCACCGCCGGCTTCGTCGATGTTGATATTTACGACGACGGCGAAAAACTGGTAGCCGTTGGACGGGCCTGTTACGCCATCAAGCCGCCACAACAGAACAATTGAATTTTGAAACTGGTTTGGAGGACTGAACCGTGACCGACAAATCCAATATTGCAATCATCGGCGGCACCGGCGCACTGGGCGCCGGATTGGCGCTACGCTGGGCCCGGGCCGGTCACACCGTGACGATAGGATCGCGTGACGGCGAGCGTGCAGATAAAATCGCAACGGAGCTGTCGGCCAGGGCAGGAACCGAGATTTCAGGCCTTGAAAACGCTGCGGCGGCAGCTAAGGGCGACATTGTCGCAATGACGGTGCCCTATGCCAGCCACGCGGCAACACTGGAGACCATTCGCCCGCACCTCGACGGCAAGATCCTGATCGATGTCACGGTTCCGCTGATGCCTCCGAAAGTGCGCACCGTGCAGCTTCCCGAGGGCGGCTCGGTCGCCAAGGCCGTGCAGCAGACGCTCGGTGAAGGAGTGCGGGTCGTTTCTGCCTTTCAGAATGTGGCCGCGGCCCATCTTGCCGAGCTTGATCACGCTATAGACTGCGATGTGCTGGTCTGCGGCAACGATCCAGCGGCACGCGAGGCGGTCGTGAAGCTGGCGACCGATGGCGGAATGAAGGCATGGCACGCCGGACGGATCGACAATTCCGCCATCGCCGAAGCGCTGACATCGGCTCTGATATTCATCAACGGCCACTACAAGATCCCCGGCGCCGGCATCCGCATCACCGGCAATCCGGCCCCCGCCGAGGGCTGACAGCAACATGACCAAGGCGTTGACCATCGAGGCGCTCGACAAGGTTCCGATGATCGTTCCCGGAGACGATCTGGCAACCATTGTCGGCGATGCCCTGAAGGCCAACGGCATGACGCTTGAAAACGGCGACATTGTTGTTCTGGCGCAAAAGATCGTCTCTAAATCGGAGGGCCGTCTGGTTGATCTCAACACCATCGTCCCCGGCAAGCGGGCAGTGGATCTTGCCCATGCGACGGACAAGGACCCACGGCTGGTTGAACTCATCCTGACTGAGAGCAAATCTGTTTTACGCCAGGTACCTGGCGTTCTGATCACCGAACATCATCGCGGCTGGATCATGGCCAATGCCGGCATTGACGCATCCAACGTCGCCTCCAGCGACGGCGAGGAAAATGTGCTGCTCCTGCCCCTCGATCCGGACCGGTCCTGCGACGCGCTGCGCGAGCAGCTCTGTACCCGCACCGGAGCCGAGGTGGGCGTGCTCATCAATGACAGTTTTGGCCGCCCGTGGCGGCTCGGAACCACCGGGGTGGCGCTTGGTTCCGCCGGAGTGCCGAGCCTCTGGGACCGGCGCGGCGAAAAGGATATGTTCAGACGTGAATTGCAGGTCAGCCAGCAGGCCATTGCCGATGAGCTGGCCGCCGCCGCCTCTCTCGTTCAGGGTCAGGGAGCAGAGGGACGGCCTCTGGCGCTGATCCGCGGGCTTGACTTCAGCGCGGCGGACAACGCACCCAACCGGCCCGCTGCGGACCTGATCCGCGACATTTCGGAGGATTTGTTTCGATGAGCGCCGACCGCATCATCGCACTTTCCGGCGGCGTCGGCGGCGCAAAACTGGTGCTTGGCCTGACCCACACATTGCCTGCGGAACGGCTGCTGGTCGTAACCAATACCGGCGACGATTTCGATCATTTCGGTCTGCGTATCTGCCCAGACACTGATACGGTGATCTACACATTGTCGAATCTCGCCGATAAGGAGCGCGGCTGGGGCCGTGCCGGCGAAAGCTGGAATTTCATGGAAGCCATGCGTGAGATCGGCGGCGCCGACTGGTTCAATCTCGGCGACCGTGATCTTGCCCTTCATGTCTATCGAACGGATCGCTTGAAAAACGGTGCAAGCCCGAGTGAAGTGACCGCTTACGTTTCCGGCGTTCTGGGCATCACGGTTCCTATCGTGCCGATGTGCGATCAATCTGTGGCGACCATGGTCGATACCGCCGAGGGCCGGCTCACATTTCAGCACTATTTTGTCCGCGAGCAATGCGCGCCGAAAGTCACGGGATTTGCATTTGTCGGCATTGAAAAGGCTCTGCCCAATCCGGCTCTGATATCCGCGCTCCGCGACAATCCGGCTGCAATTGTCATTGCACCGTCGAACCCATTTGTGAGCGTTGCCCCTATCCTAGCGGTGCCTGGCATGCGTGACGCGCTGCGCGAAAGCAAAGCGCCTATTGTCGCCGTATCGCCGATAGTTGGCGGTGAAGCGCTCAAGGGTCCCGCGGCAAAGATGATGGCTGAACTTGGCATGCCAGCCTCCGCCGTTGAAATCGCGCGTCACTATCAGGGTTTTATCGACGGGCTGGTCATCGATGAAAAGGACGCGCACCATGCGCCTGAAATTGCCGATATGGGAATGCACGTCGAGGTCGCTCAAACCGTCATGAACGACCTGAACGACCGCGTCGAACTGGCTGGCAGGACCGTCGAATTTGCTGCCCGGCTGAGTGGGGGACTTGAACGATGACCGAGATCATAATTCCAATAAAGAGCCTGACGCTCGCCAAACAGCGCCTCGCACCGGTCCTTACCCCTTCCGAGCGGGTCGGACTTGTGCTTGCCATGCTGGAGGATCTTCTGGCCACCGTCGTCCGGATCGATCACGGCAAACTCTGGGTTGTTGCGAGCGATGACACGGTTTTCGACATCGCCCGCAAATACAACGCGCGACCGGTTTGTGAGCAACAGGCAAAAGGCTACAATGAAGCGGTCATGCTCGGACTGGCAGAGGTTTCCGCCAACAGCAATGTTACCGTGTTGCCCGGCGACATTCCGCTCGCAACCGGCCCTGAAATAGCTGCGCTGACTGCGCCGGCGGCCGCTGACAAGCGCCACATCCGTCTCGCCGCGGCACGCGACCTGCAAGGCACCAACGGACTGTTTCTGTCTCAAAGAGACGTTATTCGCCCCGCTTTCGGACCAGACAGCTTCTCCGGTTACAAATACGCGTCGCATGCATGCGGACTCCGGCCGCAGATACTCGAGGCCCCGGGTCTGGCACTCGATATCGACACATCGTCAGATCTTCACGATCTGGCAATGCAGACCACCTGTGGCGCAACGCATGAATTTCTTGGTCAATTGCGTGGCTCTGTGACCAGCCAGCTGATCGACAGGGGAGCAGCATGAACACCATGATGATCAACACCGGCGAAATGGCGCAGCGCCTTTCCGATGCGGACGCATACGCCCTGCTCGATCAGCCGCAGGACACCCTGCTTGCCCGTGCCGCGGCGACACGCGATATCGGCCACGGCCGGCTGATCAGCTATTCGCGCAAGGTGTTCATACCGCTCACCCAACTGTGCCGCGATGTCTGTCACTATTGCACCTTTGCCAAGGCCCCCAAAAAGCTCGCCTCCGCCTATCTCAACCCGCAGGAGGTTCTGGAGATTGCCCGGCAAGGCAAGGCGGCCGGCTGCAAGGAGGCCCTGTTTACGCTCGGCGACAAGCCCGAATTGCGCTATGCGGCCGCACGCCGCGCGCTGGACGATCACGGTTATGGCAGCACGATCGAATATCTGCACGCCATGGCCGAACTGGTCTTTGCCGAAACCGGTCTGCTGCCGCATCTGAATCCCGGCGTCATGGATGCTGACGAAATCGCCGCCCTTCGGAAAGTCTCCGTGTCGATGGGCATCATGCTGGAAAACGTGTCTCCGCGCCTGACGGAACGCGGCGGTTGCCATCATGGCTCGCCCGACAAGGATCCGGCCGTCCGGCTCGCGACCATTGAGGAGGCCGGCCGGCAGAAGGTGCCGTTCACCAGCGGTATCCTGATCGGCATCGGCGAAACCCGCCGCGAACGCATTGAGAGCCTGCTGTCTCTGCGCCGGTTGCACGATCGCTACGGTCATCTGCAGGAAATCATCATTCAGAATTTTCGCGCCAAACCGGGCACGCGCATGGAAGGCGCTCCGGAGCCGGATCTGGCCGATCTTCAGTGGACGATTGCCGTCGCCCGTTTGATATTCGGACCTGACATGTCGATCCAGGCACCGCCCAACCTGTCGGCAGGTTCTGCGAGCGAACTGATCGCCAGCGGCCTCAACGATTGGGGCGGTGTTTCGCCCGTGACCCCCGACCACGTCAATCCGGAGGCACCCTGGCCACATTTGGAGACCCTGGCGAGCGACACCGCATCCTCTGGTAAAATCCTGGTTGAAAGGCTCGGCATTTATCCGCAATTTGCACATGATGGCGACCGGTGGCTCGATGCCCGGCTGCGCGCACCGGTGCTGGATACCATCGACGCCGATGGCCTGGCACGTACCGACGGCTGGTTCCCCGGCGTCGCCGGCCTACCGCTGCCGAAGAACCTGACCACGCCCGGCTTTATCAAGGACCGCGCACTCGGCCGCATTCTTGAAAGGGCCGTCGATGGTGGAGATCTGCGGCTGCCCGAGATCGAACGTCTGCTGGCCGCCCGCAACGGCGAAGTCATGGAGGTCGCGCGGGCCGCCGACACCCTGCGCCGCAGAGTTTGCGGCGATACGGTCAGCTATGTCGTCACACGCAACATCAACTACACGAACATCTGCTATTTCAAGTGCCGGTTCTGTGCATTTTCAAAAGGCAAGACAAGCGACAATCTGCGCGGCAAGCCCAATGATTTGAGCCTTGAGGAGATAACCCGGCGCGCAAAGGAGGCGTGGGATCGCGGCGCAGTGGAAGTCTGTCTTCAAGGCGGCATTCATCCGAACTACACCGGCCAGACTTATCTCGACATCCTGAAGGCCATCAAATCCGAAGTGCCGGATATTCATGTCCATGCGTTCTCGCCGCTTGAGATCCATCAGGGCGCGCAGACGCTGGGCATCCCGATTGCCGATTTTCTCGACCAGCTGATCGAAGCGGGTCTTGGAAGCCTTCCGGGCACCGCTGCAGAGGTTCTCGATGACGAAGTGCGCGTTCGGCTCTGTCCGGACAAGATCAACACGAATGAATGGTTCGAGGTCGTCGACACCGCCCACCGATTGGGGCTCAAGACAACCTCGACGATCATGTATGGCCACATCGACCGGCCGTTGAACTGGGCGCGTCATCTTCTGCGGCTGCGCGAACAGCAACAGCGTACCGGCGGCTTCAGCGAGTTTGTGCCCCTGCCCTTCGTGCACATGGAAGCACCGATCTATCTCAAGGGCGCCAGCCGCCGCGGTCCGACATGGCGCGAAGCGCTGCTGATACACGCAGTCGCTCGTCTGACATTGCACCCGCACATCACCAATATTCAGGCATCGTGGGTGAAACTCGGACCGGAAGGCCTCGCGGCCTGTCTTTCCGCCGGCGTCAACGATATCGGCGGCACCCTGATGAACGAGACAATTACCCGTTCTGCCGGTGCGGAGCACGGCCAGGAAATGACCCCCGAGGCAATGGAAGCACTGCTGCAAAATCTCGGCCGTCCGTCACGGCAGCGCACGACGCTCTACGGCAATACATCGGTAGACCGTCGCCGCGCGTCATTTACAGACGCTGCAACAGTCTGAGCCAATTCGTCGTTATCGGAAAAGCACGCTATCCAGTCAGATTGGGCAGCCAGGTAGCAATGCCGGGGAAGACGATGATGACGGCGATCCCAAACAAAAACAGAATAACGAACGGCCATGTTGCCTTGTAGACATCGCTGATGGTCATTTCCGGAACGACCGCCTTGAAGGCAAACAGCGTATAGCCGAAGGGCGGCGTGATGGCGCCCAGCGTGATGTTGATCAGGAACAAAAGCCAGAACCACACCGGATCGAATCCAAGACTGGTCACCACCGGCTGATAGATCGGAATGGTCAGAAGGATCACGGCGATCGTGTCGATGAACATGCAAAGCACGAACGGCACGGCAAGCATGATAATCAGCATGACGATCGGGCTGAAACCGAGATTGGCGACCAGCTGCACAAGTTCGCTGGTCGCGCCGGTGAAGGCCAGCAACTGCGTGAACATTTTCGACATGACCATGATGGCGAGGATCATCGCCGAAACGGTGATCGACGCCATCACCGAATCCCAGATCATTTTCATGTTGAGATTGCGGTAGATGGCAGCGGTGATCAGCGCGCCGAGAACACCCGTCGCGGCCGATTCCGACGGCGTCGCAACGCCGAGCATGATGAAGCCCATGACCGAGAATATCACGATCGCAAACGGCAGGACGCGTATCAGCGCCATCGCCTGTTCGCCAAAGGATATCTCGCCGCGTTCGGAGCCGACATTTGCCGGAGCCAGTTCCGAGTTCATGGCAATGCGCACGAACACATAGACCAGAAATATGCCGCCAAGCAGCAAACCCGGCATGACGCCGGCGATCAGCAGCTTTGCGATCGATACATCGGCGATGGACCCGACGATGATGGCCAGGAGGCTGGGCGGAATAATCGGCGCCAGGCTCGCACCGCTGACGATCAGCCCCGCAGCGATATCGCGATCATAACCGCGCGCCTGCATGCCCGGCATGATTGCGCGTCCGAGCATTGCGGCAACGGCCATGGCAACGCCGGACAACGCCCCGAACACCGCTGATAGAACCACGACCAGCACGTATTGACGCCCGCGAACCCGGCCGACAAGCTTGTCGATGGAATCAAACAGAACATCCATTGTTCCCGATCTGAACAACAATTCGCCCATCAAAATGAACAATGGAATCGATGCCAGCGAGGTAATCGATGCGGTGTCCAGAATGCTGTTGGCAAACATCGGAAAACCGGCCGGTCCGATGATGAAATATACCCCGGTCAATATGGCAAATAGAAAAGCCAGAAAAATCGGTGCGCCGGACAAAAACAGCGCGAAAAGGATTGCTACACCAGCAAGCAGGGTTACGTACCACTCCATCAGCCGGGCCTCTCTTTGAGAACGTCACTGCGGACCCGCTGTGACGCCGGTGCGTAACGCAAGAAGTAAATTGAACTGAGCGCAAGGCCGAAGGTTATGAAACTCGATACCCACCATTGGGGAATGGGCACAATCGCCAATGTCTCGATGCCTTTGCTGTATTGCCGAATGTTTTCCTGCAGGCTGATATAGGCGGCAAAGCCGAGGCAGATGAACCCGATCAGATTGATGGTGGTATGCATCGTGTCTGCAATTTTTTGCGGTACGATATCGACCACGATCGTCACCGCGACGTGCCCTTTGTCCTTGGTGACCTTCGGCAGCGCCAGGAAAACCGACGCACACAGTGCATAGGAGACAAAATCGCTGACCCAGGCCGTCGGGGCGTTGAAGAAATAGCGCGTCACCACTTCGTAAACATAGGACACAACGATGCCGATGAGCCCGATCGCGCCCAGAACCGCCGCAACCTCAGTGAGCCGATCGTGGATTGTACAGAACTTGGCAAAAACATTGGTCATGGCGAATGCTGCCCTGTCGGCGTGGTTTGAAAACGCTCATCGCCAGCAAAGCGTATGAGCTGAAAGCAAGTCCGTCCATTCCTGCATATGTTTCCGCCGCGGCGACCGCGGCGGAAATGCTTGGGAGTTTTCTACATGCCCTGCGAGGCAACAAAGTCGCGGAAGGCTTCTCCGGTCGCACCGGATTTTTCAATCGCAACCTCCATCGCACGGTCTGCAAACAGCTTGTTTGCTTCTTCGAGCGAATACCCGATGCTGGTGGTCTTTGCGCCGCCCTTCACCATCATCGCATTTTCTTCTTCAAGCAGCTGGTTGAAGACACCGACCGTGTCCTGCTCAAGTTTGTGACCCGCTTCAAGCATCGCCTTTTGCGTATCGGCATCAAGTGCGTTCCACTTGTCGAGGTTCATCATGATCAGATAGGACACGGTACCGAATGCGGGCTCCGCCAGATATGGCGTGACTTCGTGAAATTTGAAGCCGACAGCACCGACACTCGGCCATACCAGCCCGTCGATCACACCCTTTTCAGCGGCGGAATAGAGTTCGCCAAACGGAATGACGACTGCCGTTCCACCAAGCGAGCCGACGATTTTGTTGTAGGACGGAAGCGCGCGGATTTTCATGCCGTCCAGTTTTTTGCCTGGATCCATTTCGTTTTTCAGGAAAAACCGGAAACCGGTGGTCGCGGTCGGAATGGAAAGAACCTTCAGGTTCTGTGTTTCCTGGTAATGCTTGTCAACCCAGTCCCACACACCGCTGGTGCGGCGTTTTTCGATATCGCCGTTCACCGCATCAATAGCAGCGCCGATGCCGGTTGTACCGGTGTGATAAAGACCGTGCGTGTAGATAAGATCAAAGACACCCGCTGCAACCGGCTGCAATTGCTTGCCGCCGGGAACGACTTCCGGCCCGCTCGGTTTGATCGATACGTCGCCGCCGGTCATTTCCTCGACCAGCTTGATATAGCCATAGGCCATGTTGGCTGTACCGGAGTGGTTTGGTCCCCATGCGGTGAGCATCTTCATGTCAGCCGCCAGCGATGCGGTTGCCGAAATCGCCAAGCCGACTGTGGCTGCGGCCAATACCTCAAGAATCTTGTTCATTTGTTCCTCCAAATTGCCGTTGAGATCGCAACTGTTCCCGCTGCTTTTCGATCCGGTCGATTGCCAGATCTTTCTGACTTTCTGATCAATATTATGTAGTATACTACCTATTTTGTCAACCATTGAAATCATTGAACAATTTTCGATATACATCGTTGGAATGGGTTTGGATCGCCGAATCCGGCACACGAGGAAACGCTGCAGCTAACATCAGCGGCAGCGCCGGCTGCGCCCGGGCTGATACTGCGGCTGCTATCCGGCGCTTTCCGTTTCGATCGTTTCCTGCAGCCAGTCCCTGAAGGCTATGGCCGGCGCATAGTCGACGCTCTCAGACGGAACCATCAGATAGTAGGCGGATCTGGTGGGCACGGATTTGTCGAATATCACACACAACTCGCCGCGCTCGATCTCGTTGTGGATCAGGAATTTCGGCAGAAGGGCGACACCCAGCCCGGCCGCGGCGGCCTGTGCGGCAGTCGAAAACTGCTCGAACAACAACCCCTGCCCCTGACTGGCGCTCACACCGCTCGCCGCCAGCCAGTCCGGCCAGGCCTGCGCCCGGCTTGTCAGATGCAGCAGCGGCTCGTTTGCAAGATCGCGCGGCTCGGTGATCTGGCGCCGTTTCAGGTACTGTGGTGATGCAACAGGAACCAGTTCATCCTGCATCAGGAATGTGCTCGCCGCGTCCGGCCAGTCCGGCAGGCCGAAATGAATGGCTGCGTGAAGGCCCTCTTCGCCGAAATCGAACTGCGACAGCTTGGTCACGAAGTTGACGGTGATTTCGGGGTTCTTTTCCAGAAAGGAAGGAAAGCGCGGCATCAGCCAGCGGGTGCCGAATGTCGGCAATATCGCTATGTTCAAAAGCCCGGCGCGCGGATTGGTTTTGACGCAAAGGGACGCGGTCTGTATCCGCTTGAGCGCCAGATGGATTTCTCGCGCATAGGTGCGCCCGGCGTCGGTCAGGGTGATCTTCTTGTTGGCCCTTCGAAACAGTTTGACGTCGAGCTGATCCTCCAGTGCGCGCACCTGCCGGCTGATCGCGCCCTGCGTCAGATTGAGCTCTTCGGCGGCCGACGTGAACCCGCCGGTCCGCGCGGCGCTGTCGAATGCGATGAGCATGCTGGTGCTTGGAAGCAGCCGTCGCTGGTAGAGATCATCCATTACCAAAAGTAACTTTCAAATGAAGAAAAATCGCTTGAGCTTTCACTCCCCAACCTAGACGTTTTGCGGCAGGTTTAGCAAGTTTCGTTCGAAATTGGGATTTCTAAAAGAAATTCGCAATGCAGGAACCAGATCTGCACATTGAGGCGGCTGACAAAATCTCAGCAATATTGGGGACTTTTGGTAATATGTCGAAACCAGAAAAATACGTTCCGTCTGAACGGGAACAGGCGTTTTTGGAGCAGGTTCAAAACGCCAAATACAACCGCGAGATCATTACCGGCATAAAAAAATTCCTCTCCGGTGATGTCCCCGACGACATGAAATCCTTTTACTCCCGGAGCGAACTCGACGCATTGTCTGAACTGGTAAATTCCGACCGCGATGTTCAAAAGCGCATGCCGGTCAAAATCACGCGCCACTATTTCGAGCAGGCCAGGAACAGCCTTCCCATGCAGGTTCTTATTAAGGCCAGCCCCAAGGAAACCGTGGATCTGGACGGCGCGGAGGATCCCGGCAAACAGATGGATTACAGCCCCGTGGAGGGCCTGATCCACAAATACGAACTTGGCCTCATCTATGTCGTCTCAACCTGCTCGGCCCATTGCCGGTTCTGCTACCGCGAGGAACTGATCGCCAAGAAGGAGGTCACCCGTCCGGATGGAAGCATCGCCCCGAAGGGCCTGGCACAGATTGGCGAACTCATTCCCTATATCCGCGAGCACAACCGGCTCGTGGCCGAAAATGGCGGCAGGCATCCGCAAACCGGCCGCGAAAAGCTGCGCGAAATCCTGATGTCCGGGGGCGACCCGATGGTACTCGGCAACCGGAACATCGCCGCCTGGCTTGCGGCCCTTGCAGAAGCAGGCATTGAATCCATCCGCATCGGCACCAAGGAACTGGCCTTTTTCCCGGACCGTTTCGACGACACGTTCCTCGATATGCTCGACCGTTTCCACGAAACCTACCCGGAAACAAATCTGCGCATCATGGTGCATTTCAACCATCCGGACGAGTTCCTGAAGAAGGCCCCGGACGGCACCTATGTCGAAAATGCCAATGGCAGCCTGCAATGGCTGGACAACACACGGAAAGCCGTCAAGCGGCTGCGCCAGCGCAACTGGATCAACATCGACAATCAGGCGCCGATCATCAGGGGTATCAACAACGATCCCGATGCCCTTCGCATCATGCAGCGTGAGCTGAAGCGCAACGGCGTCGAAAACCACTACTTTTTCTGCGGCCGCGATATTGTCGGCCACAAGGCATTCAATGTGCCGATCGAGGAGGCCTGGACGATTCTCAATGAATCGCAAAAGGGCCTGTCGGGTGTCGAGGCGCATGCCCGGCTTTCGATCACGCATTACAAGGGAAAGACCGAAGTCGCGGCCGTCACGAACGAACCAATTCCCGGCCTTCCCGGCGCCGAGAACGGCGTCCTGATTTTCAAGCTGTTGCGATCGGCGGCGGATGCGCCGGACCGGTGCAAGGTGACCATCGTCGGCCGCAATCCCGAGGCCATCTGGTTCAGCGGCTATGACGACCGGGTGCTCTTCGACGAAGCCGAACTCTATTCGATGTACGGCATCAACCTCAAAACCATGGACCGGGCGGCATGACCTTTGTCGTTACCGAAAACTGCATCCGCTGCAAATACACAGACTGTGTCGAGGTGTGTCCGGTCGACTGTTTTTACGAGGGACCGAACTTCCTCGTCATTCACCCGGACGAATGCATAGACTGTGCCGATTGCGAGCCGGTCTGTCCGGCAAATGCGATCGTCAGCGACAGCGATCTGCAGCCGCATCAGGAACAGTTCACCCTACTCAACAGCGAGCTTGCAGAACTTTGGAACAACATCGCCGCACAAAAGGAACCGATGCCTGAGGCGGCGAAGTGGGACGGTGTGTCCGGAAAACTGGAGTATTTGCAGCGATGACGGCAATCAAAGGCTCGACAGGTGCCATGCTGATCGAACGGGCGCGAAAGGTCCTGCCCGGCGGCGTCAGCCGCAATACGCTGCTTTCCGACGGGCCGGTGCGTTACGTCCATCACGGCAAGGGATGCAATGTCATCGACGTCGATGGCGTTGAATATATTGATTTTGCCAACAACGTGGCGGCCCACATCCACGGCCACGCCTTCGAACCGATTGTCAGCGCCGTTGCCGCACAGCTGCAGCGCGGCACCGCCTTTACAATGGCAACGGAGGCCGAGGTGCGGTTTGCCGAACATCTGTGCGCTCGCGCGCCTGCCTTCGACAAGATCCGGTTCGTCAATTCCGGCACGGAAGCCGTCATGGCGGGCATGAAGGCCGCCCGCGCCTTCACCGGCCGGCCGAAGATCGCCAAGGTCGAGGGTAGTTATCACGGTGCTTATGATTTCGCCGAGGTTAGCCAGGGCTCAAGTCCTAAAAACTGGGGAGAAGCCAACCATCCGCAAGCTGTCCCGCTGGCCAATGGAACGCCGTCTGCCATCGCCGAAAACATGGTGGTGCTGCCGTTCAACGACGCAGATGCGGCCATTGCCGTACTGGATGAACATCGCAGCGAAATCGCTGCTATTGTTGTCGACCCGGTTCCCCATCGCATCGGCATGATCCCGGTTTCGAGCGCATTTGCAAAAACCATGCGGGACTGGGCAGACAGCAACGGCGCGCTGTTAATGTTTGACGAGGTCATCACATTCAGAAACAGCTACGGCGGCGTGCAGGGTGAACTTGGCGTCATCCCTGATCTGACAGCCATGGGCAAGATGATCGGTGGCGGCTTTCCCGTTGGCGCGCTGGCCGGAAGCAATGAAGTCATGGGTGTGTTTGCGCAGGGTGACAAAGGCCTGCGCCTGCCGCTTGCTGGGACATTTTCGGCCAACCCGGTGACCATGACGGCAGGCTATGTCGCCATGTCTCAGTTTGACAGGGAAAGCGTCGGCCGTCTCAACGCGCTCGGAGATTATGCCCGCAGTTCCATTGCCGAAGCCATTCGCGCGGCAGACGTGCCCGCCTGCGTTTGCGGTGCCGGATCGCTGTTGCGCATCCATCTGAAGGAAAAGGCGCCATGCAACTACCGAGAAGCCTATCCGTCGCCCATTGAGAAGCAGGCACTGGGTGCCTTCATTGCAGCGCTCTATCATCGCGGCATCATGCTGATCCACACCGGGTCCGCAGCGCTGTCGACCCCGATGGGCCATGATGAAATCGATCGTTTGAGCGACGCGGTGCACGCGTCGCTTGTCTCGATAAGACCGTTGCTTGATAAGCCTGGGTCCGCACCATCTTAGCAAGAGCATCAGCAATCACCTGATTTCTGATAGCGCCGATAAGGCGGTTCGGATCAAAGCTGATCCCTTGATTTTGCGCAGGCCGCAGCAGCTTTTCCGGCAAGGCGGCCGAGATTGGTCGCCATCAGCAGACCGCTTCCCGACAAATAGCCCCAGTCCGCCGGTCCGGACAGGCCGCGCGCCGCGCCACCACCGGCAAACAGATTTGGACAGGGCGATCCGTCTTTAAGCAGCACCCTGCCGTCCAGATCGACTTCAAGGCCACCCTGGGTGTGAAACAGCGCGCCGGTGACCCTGGCAAAACGATAGGGCGGCGACAGCGGCGGTTTGCCGGTGAAATCGCGCCCAAACGGATCCGGTAACTCACCTTTCGCCATCGCTTCGACATCGGCAACCGTTTTCGCAAGGGCGTCCGGAGGGCATCCGGTCTTGGCGGCAAGCTCTTCGACGGTTGCGGCTGTGCCAATCGCACCGATTTCTTCGGCTTCGCGATGGGCGTGCATCTGCGCCCCAAGTTCATGCCCGGTCTGATCGAATATCGTCCACGCCACACCGCCCGGCTGCGCGAGCACCTTCATCGCCTGCTCGGAATAGCCTTCATTCTCGTGTGAGAACCGCAGGCCTTCTGAATTGGCCTGATAACCGCCATTGGTAATGCAGGCCCATCCCAGGTGGACCATCTGCGGCGTAACAACGGCGCCGTGGCCCTGATAACTGCCCATATCCGCTATCCGGCAACCGAGTGCGAGACCCCATTGAACCGCTTCTCCCTGATTGCCCGTATGGCCGTGATAATGGGCATTGAGCATTGCCGGGATGTATTTTTTCAACATGGCTTGGCTGCCGCCATAGCCGTTGCACGCAAGGACCAGCGCCTTGCAACCGATGACTTCCCGGCTGCCATCCGGCCTTTCAATGCCCACCGCTGAAACCAACAGCCCGTCTTCGACAAACAGGGTTGTCGCGCGCGCGTCCGTCACCAGATCGATGTCGGCGTCCGCAACGGCCGACAGCAGGCAGGTCAGAAGTTCCGAACCGTCCATGGACGGTGTCGCATGCATATGAGGCGCCGAATGACCGGGATATCGAAAATTTTCGACCACCGACAGCGGCACTTTGTGCTTTGATGCGAGCCAATCGACGGTTTTTGCCGATTGCGCCGCTATGTGGCGCGCAATGGTTTCATCGTTCTGGCTCCTGGCTTTTTTTATCAGATCGCCAGCCAGAATCTCGGCTGTGTCCTCAACCCCTGCCGCGTGTTGCAACCCGGTTCCCGCCGCTGGAATCTGACCGCCGGAAAGCGATGTGCTACCCGTCGGCCTGCGATCCCGCTCGACCATCAAAACAGTCGATCCCGCTTCCGCTGCCCCGAGCGCGGCACAGCATCCACAGGCACCGGCGCCGATTACAAGCACATCCGCCGCAATGTCCGTTGTCGGTGTTTCGCCCCGGACGACCCGGGCTGGGGTGTGATCACTTTCTGTCATAGTCGCGATACCCTGCAGGGCAGCATTTTGAGGTTCACCTGTTCGGAAACGACATCCCGCTGCGTTTGGTCGGTGAGGAAGTTGACCGATTGCAACGGATGGAACCGCAGCCGCTCGCCCCAGCCGATTAGAACATATATCGATGTATCGCGGATACCGGCTGTAATCCAGGCGAGCGTTTGTGCGGGGCGCGACTTCCGAGGAAACGCAAGATAGTTTGGACGGGAATTGGATGCGTATCGGAGTTTCTGATATCTGTCCGTATCCGTGCAAATTCAGTCTCTGATCGGAGAAAAGAACTTGTCAGAAAACAAGGCCTGTCAGGACCAGACGCCGAACCTTGATGACCTTCCATCCAGGTTTTCGGGACCCGCCGCCTGGCTTGGCCCCGATATGATGACCCGCGAGGATGAATGGCTTTTCCGTTTGTCACCAACAGATGTGGCTGACCTTGAGAACGCCACCAGACATTATCTCTCCCTTGGGCGCGACATCGGCGAAATCACCGCCGATGAATTTCCGCTCAGCACGTTCGCGCAACACCTCAACTCGCTACAGCAAAAACTGTTGCAAGGCTGTGGTTTCGAAGTGCTGCGGGGATTGCCCGTAGAAAGCTATAACCAGGAATTCGCCGCAGCTCTGTTCTGCGGCATTGGGGCCCATCTGGGCAGTGCCAGATCTCAGAATGCGAAAGGCCATATCCTCGGACATGTACGGGACATCGGTGTCGATGCCGACAACCCCACCAGCCGGATCTACCAGACCTCCAGACGCCAAACCTTTCACACCGACAGCACCGATGTCGTTGGACTGATGTGTCTTAGCGAAGCCAGGGAAGGCGGTGAATCCCTTCTGGTGAGCGCCCTTTCCATTTTCAACCGCATGCAGGCGGAACGCCCTGATTTGCTGACAAAGCTATTCGAACCGATCGCCACGGATCGCCGTAGCGAAATCCCTGAGGGCGCCGGACCTTATATGGAAATCCCCCGTTTAGCTGGCACGCCAGTCATCTCACAGTGTTTTACCACCGCCAGTATATCGACAGCGCGCAGCGGTTTGAAAACGCCTTGCACCTCACCTCTGAACATATCGAGGCGCTGGACAAGTTCGACGCCTTGGCCAACAGCCCGGAATTGAACCTTTCCATGCAACTGAAACCGGGTGACATGCAGTTCGTTTACAACCACTCGCAGCTGCACGACCGCACGGGTTTTGTCGACTGGCCGGATCCCGACAGGCGTCGGCATCTGTTGCGTTGGTGGTTGTCGATCGCCGGCGACCGCCCGCTGCCGGAATACTTCAAACAGCGTTACGGCTCAATAGAAATCGGCAATCGCAGTGGGATTATCACCAGCGAAACACGACTGCACGCACCGCTCGATTAACAACCGAAATGCGCTGCAGGACGTTATTCGCCCCGCCCAGCCCATCGGCGGGAAATCCTCCTCCTGGTTATCAACACACAATGGAATATTTTGATGCAGCGGTATTGGTGTTCGGAGCGCCCTTAGGGACGACTGATCCCGAGGCAGCGTCATTTGTCGATGCCCGCAGAAGTTTCTTTCGGCTTCAGCTTGAATCCCTCTGACAAGTCCTTCGCCACGTAGTCACGCATGTGGCTGGCGAAAGCTGCCAGGAGCGGACTTTCCAGGCGCGCCTGGGAGGTAACCATTCCGACAGTCATCGAAGACGATGCAAACCGGACGGGCAGGATGGAAAGGCCGCCTTCGGGCTCGGTATTGCGGATCGCGTAGCGCGGCAGCACAGTCAGAAAGTCAGTGGTGCGCAGCATCTCCAATATGGAAGCCGCCGATTCACTTTGAAATGCGATGGTCAGGTTAGCCACCCCGAAGGAGGCCAGCGCGGTGGCCATATCGATATGCAGCAGGCTGTGTTCGGAATGGCTGATCCATGTGGCGGCTTCGAGGTCATCCGCGGTGATTTGCTTCAGCTTTGAAAGCGGATGGTCCTGACGTCCGACAACCACGTGCTCGTCCCAGAACAACGGCTCGGCCGAAAGCTCCTCTTTCGAGGCGCTCAGCAGTTTGAGCGGACAGATCACGACATCGATCTGGTTTAGCAATGCCTTGCGCTCCAGCCGGGGAAAATAGTCCGAGATCAGTTTGACCTCGATCTTGGGCCGCTGCCGGACAAAGCCGGAAATCGCCTCTCCGACCAGGCGCTCGCACAGGAAGGGTGGTGCGCCGATCTTGAGTTCACCACTCATTCCGCGCATTCCGAGTTGAACGTCTTCATAGGCGCGCTGACGGATTGCCCTGATGGCTCGACCCTGATGCGCGAGTTTCTGCCCGATTTCCGTCGGCAGCAGCGGTCGGCTGCTCCGTTCGAACAGTTGCACGCCTAAGCGGATTTCCAGGTTGCTGATCATCCGGCTCAGGGCGGGTTGGGAAGTCCCCAATCGCTTGGCCGCCTCGTGCAGCGTTCCGTGCTCGACGATGGCTGCAAGTTGCTCGAGATGTCTGGGATCAATCAACATATCAATTCTGCATAATATATTATCGACTTAATATTGGACCGATATGTTTATTTCGTCAAGAATTCCCCCAAAATGAAGGTCAGAACACGTTGATGTTGAGGGAAATATGAACAATTCACGCTTTGCACCCATATCGGCAAAGACTTTGCCGACAATCAACTGTCGCCCGTGATGCCGCGGACAGCATTTTTGCCGATGCGGGAGACGATGCATGACTGACAAAGTGAAGAACGTTTTGTGGATCATGGCCGACCAGCTGAGATGGGATTATCTCAGCTGTTACGGGGCGACGCATATCGACACGCCCAACCTCGACTGGCTGGCGTCGCAAGGCGTTCGCTTCAACAAGGCTTATGTGCAATCGCCGATATGCGGTCCGAGCCGGATGAGCTTTTACACCGGCCGCTACGTTCGCAGCCATGGCTCGACGTGGAACGGTTTCCCGCTCCGTGTCGGAGAACCGACACTTGGGGATCACCTCCGGGAAATCGGGGTAAAATGCGCTTTGGTCGGAAAGACCCACATGACACCGGATCGGGAGGGGATGAACCGTCTTGGCATCGAGCCGGAAAGCATCATCGGGGCATTGATCAGTGAATGCGGCTTCGAGGTATATGTCCGAGACGACGGGACCAACCACACCGACTACCCCAACCGGCATGCCGAAGACTATGACCAGTACCTTCGCGACCGCGGCATGGATGGGGACAATCCCTGGGAAGAGTGGGCGAACACCGCTGTTGGACCGGATGGTGAGCTGCGGTCGGGCTGGGTTCTGGAAAATGCGCCCTATGCGGCAAGGGTACCAAAGGAGCATTCTGAAACCGCCTGGCTCACGACGCGCGCAATTGATTTTATCGAAGCACAGTCTGATCAGCCCTGGCTCTGCCATCTGAGCTATATCAAGCCGCATTGGCCCTATTTGGCACCGGCTCCCTACAATGACATGTTCACCGCCGGCGACCTGCCGCAGGTGAACCGGGGCAATTCGGAACGGCAATCTGACCATCCGCTTTTGCGGGCTTGGATGGACATGCGGGTGAACAATAGCTTCTCACAGGACAAAGTCCGCAATCTCGTTGCGCCGGTCTATATGGGATTGATCAAGGAACTGGATGATCAGTTGGGTTGGCTCTTTGCCTATCTGCGCGAATGCGGGCGGATGGACGACACGATGATCGTCTTTTGCTCGGATCACGGCGACAACATGGGTGATCACTGGATGGGCGAGAAGGACCTGTTCTATGACTGCTCGGCCCGTATCCCATTGATCGTATATGACCCGCGAAGGGAGGCGGATGCGACCCGTGGCACCGCGACGGACCAGCTTGTCGAAGGCATTGATCTGGCGCCGACCTTCCTCGATTTCTTCGGTGGGAAACCCAGGCCGCACATTCTGGAAGGTTTGTCGTTGCGACCCCTGTTGCATGACACGGAACCGAAATGGCGGGATTTCTGTGTTTCCGAATATGACTATTCAACCCGCGACGCCCGCCGTACCATGGGCGTGGATCAGGGTGATGCGCGGCTGGCGATGATCTTCGACGGACGGTGGAAATACATCCATATCGAAAAGATGCGCCCAATGCTGTTCGATCTCGAATCGGACCCGAATGAGCTGAACGATCTTGGCGCCGATCCGGCCTGTTCGGGTAAAATCGAACGATTACGTGGCCTGCATTTCGAATGGGCCCGCCGGCACCACAACCGAATTACCAGGCCGGCGGAGGTCGTCGAAACCATGACCGACGCAGGGGAACCGCCCGGCATCTTCATCGGTTACTGGGACAAAGATGAACTAGAAGCGGACGGCAAACGTCTGCCATCGCATGCAGATAAATAAGGACAAAATGGAGGAAGCCATGTCCAGATACACTGCCATTGTGGGCCTCGTCACAGCGCTCGCCATGACCTCGGGCGCTTACGCCCAGACCAACCTGTCCGCGGAAACCGGTCCGCCAACCGGTGCGGTAGGAGCATCCATTCTGACTTTGGCCGAAGTCGCCGCATTTGAAGGCGTTGCCAATATTCAGGTTGCGACTGGACAAACCCTGACCAATTCGGTCCAGAACGTAGCGGAAGGCAAGACCGACATCGCGGCTGCGCCGTTTATTCTTCCGTTTCTGATGTCACGCGGGGCGGGTCCGTATGCTGCGCTCGGCGATCAGGGCAAGGAGCTCGCGTCGAAGATCGCTGTCCTGTACACCTATCGCATTGCCGCGTTCCCGATCTTCGCCTACGAGAGCGGCAACTTTAACGGCTGGCAGGACGTCGCCGGAAAGACCATCTACAACGGTCCGCCAAGAGGTGCCGCACTGAACCGGGCCCGGGCCGTCATAAAGTTGGCCACCGGCCTCGAAGACGGTAATGGATACCAGGGTTTGCAGGTCAACTGGGGACAAGCCGTCAAGACCATCACCGACGGCTCGGCAGCGGCGAACGTCCTTCCGGTCAACTTTCCGGACGCACGCATGTCACAGGCGGCTGCCGCCGGAAATATCAAGGTATGGTCTTTCCCGAAGGATATTTTCGAGGGCGAGGCAACGCAAAAATACATGAAGGCACCCGGTACCGTAGCTGTCGAATTCCCGATTACGCCTGATCTTTTCGGGCCGGGTATTTCGGTGGTTTCGGAGGATGATACCTTCCGCGCGCCGGGCGAAGTCGGCGGTGATGTCGTCAGCGTCGATATGGATTTCGAACTGGCGAAAGCTCTCACCGCTGCTTTCTTGAAGAATATCGACGTGTACAAAAACAAAACGCCGTACATGAGCAATGTTTTTCTCGGCGAAACCGATACCGCTCTGACGTCACTTTGTGGTCCGATGCCGATCAAGTACCACCCCGGCGCCGTGGCCGCCTGGGAAGAAGCCGGCTACACTTTGCCGGATTGCGCCAAACCATAATGCGCGTCAATTGACCGGGTCGGGGCGAAGCCTTTTCGCCCCGACCCGGGTTTGAGCGGCGCGGGGTTCGTTTCATGACGGAAATCAGCAAATCCAGTGGGGGGCACAACGGCATTGCGTCGGTGTTTCTCTACGGTCTTGCCGTTGCCATTGTCGTGGTCGGCCTTCTCAATTCCATGCCCGGAATTCCTGGTCTTGACGGTGCCCTTCGACAGCTTACCGGCTGGGAGTGGTTCGGCATTCGGAAATTTCCGACGGAATGGTTCTACCCGATCGCCTTCGTCGCGATGATGGTGTGTGTCGCCCTCAGGCATTCGATCTGGAAGAGCTGGAGCGATCGCTCTGCATCGCTGCGCGCTCTGGGACTGTTTCTCGACATCGCCCTGGTGACGATGGCGATTGGCATTTCGATGACCTATGTCGTCGAGATTGAATCGATCTGCTTGATTGACCAGCTGACTGGCGAACGGGAGCGCCTGATCGCCGAGGCACTCGTCAAGGAAAAGGAGATCGCCGAACTCTACGGATTGCCCGAACCGACATCGGTCGAAGATCCGAAATGCATCAACAACACCGGCGGGTTTCTGGTTCTGATTGTCGGCGTCGCCGTATTGGTGTTTCTGTCCTACAACATCAAGGTCTGGGGCCTGCCGCTGGTTCTCGTGGCGCTCGCCGTGGCGCTCTACACCATCGCCACCGTTCTTGTCTGGTATTTCCACGGTGCCGACGACATCAACAAATACCTGATGACCAAACTCGCCGGTGAACCGAGGCTGCTTTCCGACGGCCGGCCAAAGGTCCATGATATCCTGGTCAACAATGCGTCGGGACTGCTTGGCCGCTTTCTAGACATCATGTTGAACACCATATTTCCCTATCTGGTGCTTGGCTCGCTGTTTGGCGCCTCGGCGGGCGGACAATCGCTGATCAAGCTGGCGTTTCGTTGGACCCGGCGCCTGCGTGGCGGGCCGGCGCACGCGGCGATCGTCTCGTCTGCCATGTTCGGGACGATCTCGGGTGGCCCGATAGTCAACGTGCTGTCGACCGGCGTTCTGACAATCCCCATGATGCTGAAACGCGGCTTTTCAAAAATCTTTTCCGGGGGCGTCGAGGCGGCCGCCTCCTCCGGCGGCTCGATCATGCCGCCGGTGATGGGGGTTGCGGCATTCGTCCTCGCGGCACTGACGGTCGTGCCCTATTCTGAAGTGATTGTTGCCGCGATCATTCCGGCCGTGGCCTACTTTTTTTGTCTGTTCCTTTCGGTCGTGTTTCAGGCGCGAAAGCAGAATATCGAGGCAATTGGCGAACTTACCGAAGACATGCAGCTGGACGGTCAGGACCGCTTGAACCTGCTGATGATCTTCGGGCCGATCCTGTTGATCCTGATGCTCCTCCTGACCACCAAGGAGAGTGTTGGTTGTGGTCTGTTGGGAGGCCTGTTCGGTGCTGAGCGTGTGATTACGGATAGCGGATGCGAAGTGGTCTCGCTCTCCTGGTTTCTGCGACTTGTGCAGAACTCGGTCGGTGACGCGGGCAGCGCCGGTTGGTGGGCCGTTGCCGCTCTGTTGTGCCTCTTGTTTCTCGATCCCGAGGTCAGGGCCAAACCGCGAAAAGTTGTGGATGCGCTGGCCGCCGCCGGAGTTTTGATTTCAACGCTTTATCTGATGTTCCTCGCGGTCTCGATTATCGATTTCTGTCTGCAGTTTACCGGACTGCCGACATTTATTTCGCTCGATGTCCTGGGCTGGCTTCAGTCGCTCGAAATTGGACAGGACGGCTCACTGGTTTTCAGGCTGATAGCGCTTCTTGTGACCATGCTCATCGCCATACTCCTGGGAATGGGCATGCCGGCGGTGCCCGCCTATGTCAATGTTGCTCTCCTCATGGGGCCGGTTCTGGCCGGCCTCGGTATCGCGACCTTCACGGCCCACATGTTCATCTTCTACTTTGCCGTGGCGAGTGCGATCACGCCGCCGGTGGCACTGGCGGCATTTGCGGCCGCGACCATCACCAAGGCGGAACCGATGGCGACCGGTTTCTCAGCGGTGAAATCCGGGATCGTCATGTTCATCATTCCGTTTGTGTTTGCAATATATCCGGAGATTCTGCTGATTGATGCGGCCGTGGTCGATCCAGCCACCGGTGCGTCCGGTGATGTTGCCTATCTTCCCGGCTACGATGGCAACATTGCGTGGGGCACGCTGGGGCTGGTCCTGCTCAGGCTGATATTGGCACTCTACCTGATCTCAAGCGCACTTTCGGCATTCGATACGAGGCGCCTGGCGGTTTGGGAGGTGTTGGTCCGTCTTGGCCTTGCCGCATTGGTGCTGTTCAAGGCGCCAACTTTCTTCGGCCCGGCAGCGCTCGCGGCGCTGATCCTTGTCGGCTGGCACAGATATGCGCCCCGCCCGGCTGCCGAGGCCGGGTAGCGGATATTGTCGGAAGAAACTGGCTTGAAGCGGGCTGGTGGCTGACCTGGCGGCGACGGATGAAAGATGGAGCCCTGTTTCAACTGCGCGCTGCACTGCATCACGCAACCGGAGTTAGGGGTAAGCTGGCGTTCGCTGCAGACTATACTAAGGTCCGTTGTGCGGACAAAACGGACCTAAGGTGCCTCGGAAACTATCCAGTTTGCGACGCGGCTTGAATGAGCAAAGCGTGCCAATAGTGCCGTGGAGCGATTCTTGGCGAAAGGGGATTAAGCACCGTTTCAGACTCTCGACATGCCGCCACACAATGTCTGATGCGCCTCCAAAACCGGCCATCACCACGGGTGTGAAAATGTGCCAAGATCAGGCTGGCCGTCATGCGGTCAGACAGCAGAGTGGCTACAATGTGTGACAAACACCTGATATGATAGAAGGACTCGTTCGAAGATCGCGATTTGGATGCAGAAAGGAATCCAGAATGGCTAACATGGATAGAGATCTAGAGCTACAGCACTTTAGAGAAATAATGAGACCGATCACAACAACCATTTCCCAGTCAAAATTCGATGCCGACCTGGAAACCAAGCTGAACTCCACATTTCCTCCTTCAAGCGATACATTTCGCAAAATTGAGCACACCTGCCATGAAGCGATAAGAGCAGGTTGGATGTGCAGTCAGGGCGGCGAGGGACGCCGCTTTGGACGCGTGCTCGAACCATTCTATGAAACAGGTAATCTCAGCGTTGACGTTGTTGATCTGACCGATATTGTCGGGCCCCATCACCGGCACCCCACTGGCGAGGTATGCATGATCATGCCGGTGACAGAGGGTGCGCAGTTTGACGGGCATGACGCCGGATGGTGTGTGAACCCTCCCGGAAGCGACCACCATCCGACGGTGACCAATGGGCGGGCTCTCGTTCTCTACCTTCTGCCAGGGGGCACGATTGAATTCACACAATAGGAGAGTTTTGCCCCCTGAGGAGAAGTTCCGACCGCCACCAAGCGGCGGCAGCTGTACCCTCGATGTGTGACGTCAGCACCTATTGGATAGATTTGAGGGTTTGAACAGCGGAGGATTTCTGGTTCATCGAAGCCATCCGGGAGCGAAGATGAGACAGAAATCCGGAACATCGAAAGACGCCGCTGACAAGCTGGTCAGGGGCATCAAGCGCAAGACCCGCAAGCACTACTCAGCGGAAGAGAAGATCCGCATTGTCCTGGCAGGACTGCGTGGCCGTCTGCCCGGTCGATTGTTTCTATAAGGGCGAAAACACGCTCGTCATCCACCCTGACGAGTGCATCGACTGCGGCGTCTGCGAACCCGAGTGGCCGGTCGACGCGATCAGGCCGGATAGCGAGCCGAACATCGATGCCTGGCTGACACTCAACGCGGAGCTGGCCGAAGTCTGGCCTGTCATCGTAGAGCAAAAGGACCCGCCTCCTGATGCCGAGGAGTGGAAGGATGCGGAAAACAACCTGGCGCTTCTATCGGGGAACTCGGTGGAGGCGCGGCTGACATGACCCTACGGCTGGAGTACCGGACAGTTGCTCCGCAGGCTGTTGAGGCCCTCTCCGGCCTGAACAGCTACTCGGATGGCGGCTGCGTTCCGCAAACGCTGCGGCGGTTGCTGGAGGTTGTGGTATCCGACATCAACGGTTGCAGCTACTGCAGGCACACGCACCGGCGCCAGGCCCTTGCGCTGGGAGTGTCTTCCGATCGGCTCGACACCCTCGAAAACTGGTCCTCTTCACGGCACTTTTCCGACGCCGAAAAAGCCGCTTTTGCCTGGGCCACAAGCCTGACAACGGTCAGCGTCTCGGGAGCGCCGGACAATCTGTACCGCGACCTGGAGCGCCATTTCTCCGAAGCGGAAATCGTCGACCTGACATTTATCGTCCTTGCCATGAATGCATGGAACAGGCTGGCCATCGCCTTTGGCCGCGAAATGGCTGGTGAATAGCCCAAATGTTCGTGAAACACGAGAACCTGATCGCGAAGCAATACCGGAGTGAAGCATGCACCTGATCGATAATCTGCAATACGCTTACCGGCAAATTCCCCGCACGAACTCCCGCACCGGCCACGAATCGGTTGCCTCGAGCGGGTGCAGGTGCCGGCAACAACGGCAACGCCTGGGCGTAGCGTCACCAAAAGCAACACAAGCGACTGAAATTTCGTGATGAGTGACCTGAGACATAGGTGACGTTTTGTACCGGACACATAGGTAACACGTTTCGCTTTGCGGGAGGTGTTGATGCCGTGGAAAGAGAGTTCGGTAATGGAGGAACGTCTTCGATTTGTCGCCCACGGTCTTGGAGGTGAAGGCATGAGCGATCTGTGCCGGGAATTCGGGATTTCCCGCAAGACCGGCTACAAGATCTTCAACGGTTACAAGGAACGGGGTCTTGAAGCACTGTGCGACCGATCGCGCCGGCCGGTGCGCGACGCACCTCGCCGACTGAACCGGTTTTCCGCTACAAAACGACCCCGCCTAATCACAAACCACTCTTGCCCAACCCATCGCGCAGCTTGTAGCGCTGGATCTTGCCGGTCGCGGTTTTCGGCAGTGCGCCGACGATTTCGATCCACCTCGGATATTTCCAGGCGCCGACAGATGACTTGACATGCGTTTTCAACGTTTCAAACAGCGCGTCGCGGTCGGCGCCGTTGTTGACGACGACAAAGGCCTTTGGTTTCACCAATCCCTCGTCGTCCTGCTTGGCGACGACGGCGGCCTCGATAACACTGGGATGCGACACCAGGGCCTGCTCTACCTCGAAGGGCGACACCCATCGTCCGCCCACCTTGAACATGTCGTCGGTGCGACCGCAATAATGATAATAGCCCTTGCCGTCGCGGACATATTTGTCACCGGTGCGGGTCCACACCCCTTCAAAGGTCGCCCGAGATTTTTCCCGTTGGTTCCAATAGCCGTCCGCCGCCGAACCGCCACACACCAGGAGTTCACCGATCTCGTCCGTGCCGACCTCCTGGCCATTCTCATCGACAAGCCGCAGTTCATATCCGTCAAACGGCTTGCCGGATGTGCCATAGAAAACATCGTCCGGCCGGTTCGACAGGAAGACGTGCAACATTTCCGTCGAACCGATGCCGTCGAGAATATCAACGCCCATGCGCTCCTTCCATGTCATGCCGACATCCGCTGGCAGCGCTTCTCCGGCCGATATGCACAGGCGCAACTGTGACGAGACATTAGCCGGCGTACAGTCCGAATCCGCCAGCATCGCCGCATAAAGCGTCGGTACGCCGAAAAATATCGTGGGCTGATGGCGATGCAAGACCTCGAGAACCAATTGCGGTATCGGCCGGTCGGGCAGCAGAACGGTTGTCGCACCGACCGACATCGGCACCGCCATGCCTGCTCCGAAGCCGTAGGCAAAGAACAGTTTGGCGGCGGAAAAACACACATCGTCATGCCTTATCCCCAGGATCCCGCGACCGTAGTGTTGCGCCACGTAACGGGGGCTGGAATGGACGTGCCTGACACCCTTCGGATCGCCCGTAGAGCCTGAGGAATAGAGCCAGAAAGCGGTCTCATCGGCGCAGGTATCGGCGGTTTCGAATGGCTCAGCAGCGGCGGCAAACAGGCCGTCAAAGGACCGGTCGTCATCAGCACCGCCGCCGACCACGATGACATGCTGCAGGAATTTCAGATCGGGCAGTATGGGCTCCACAATCTGCAGCAATTCAGCTGATACAAACAGCGCCTCGGCCCGGCTATCCGACAGCATGTACGCATATTGCGGTGCGGTCAAAAGCGTGTTGAGGCAAACGGGCACCACCCCGGCTCGCACCGCGCCCCAGAAAACGACGGGGAAATCGACTGTGTCAAGCATCAACACTGCAATGCGGGTCTCGCGTTTGATCCGCAGATCGCACAGCACATTGGCCATTTTACACGACGCCGTCCGCAATTCTTCATAAGTCAGGCTGCGATCAGGATCAATGAACGCGACTTTGTCGCCATGGCCCTCCTCGATATTGTGGTCGATCAGGTCTGCAGCGGCATTGTACTGTCGCGGGCATGTCATGACGTATTCACCTCATCCGTCCTGCCCGGGGTGCGGTCCGGCAGGCGCTCGGGCGAGGATTGATTTTAAAATTGTATTATCGTACCTTAATACTATTATTAGCTGGATTCAAATGGATTCGACCGGAAGCCCAACAAAAGAGGTGACTATGAGTGTCCTACTACCATCCGGGTGGGCGCCACCGATCGGTTATGCAAACGGAATTTCGGTGCCGGCCGGCCGGCTGGCATTCATCGCCGGGCAGGTCGGCTGGAACGACCAGCAGGTCTTCGAGAGCGAAGAGATCGTGCCGCAATTCGAGCAGGCACTGAAGAATGTCCTGGCGGTCCTTTCCGAGGCAGGGGGACGACCGGCAGACATCTGCCGCATGACCGCCTACTGCTGCGACAAGCCCGCCTATCTGAAAGCACGCCCCGAGCTCGGCAAGATCTGGCAGCGGTTGATGGGCAAGCATTTTCCGGCCATGAGCATGGTATTTGTGTCCGATCTGCTCGACCATCCCGCGAAGATCGAACTAGAAGCAACCGCGGTGATCGCGGATGAAGGTTGAATAGTCCAAGCTCACGCCCGGGCGGCTTCAGATTTGGATGGTTTTGCGCCGATCGATTTGTTTCAACATGGTTGAAAGGGTGACCGCACCAAGGGTCGCGCGGGCAATATCGTCAACTTCGTCGAGAACTTGGCGCAGCTCCAGACCGGCCGATGTTCCGTCGGTTCGAGCATCCAGTTCATCATTGCCCGGCGACACGTCCTCGAACAGCTCGATGACGTCGAGCAGAGTGGTGCGCTTGGCGTTGCCGCAAAAGCTGTAACCACCGCCGACACCGCGGATCGAGCGCACCAGACCGGCCCGTCCAAGTGTGTGCATGACCTTTGCAAGATGATGCGCCGACACGCCGTATTTCTCACCAATCTCGGAGACCGATACCTGCTGACCGGGATCGGCGGCGAGTTCGGTCAGTGCGAAAATCGCCAGACGGCTTGACACCTGCAGTTTCATGGAACCCACCTGCCAGCTTGCACGGACATCTCAATCAAGCTCCATTTCCAATTGGATATAGGGGCCCGCCGTCATGCCTTCGCTGCGGAAGAACGCCATGTGAAGCCGGTTTTCACGCCCGACCATTGTCCGCATTGTCTTGATCCCCACAACCCGGAACCGCGCGGAAATTGCCTCAAAGAGAAGCTCTCCGACCCCTTGCAGGCGATTGTCCGGGTCAACCGAAAATGCAAACACCCAGCCGCACGGTTCCGACCCGAACTCCCAGGCCCTCACCTCTCCCAGGATATAGCCCACCACTGGTTTGTCCGAGGCGTCGTCTGCCGGTTCGGCAATGAGAAAGAACCGCTCATCTGTGCGCCGCGTATCATACCGCTCATAGAGGTCGCGCCAATAGTCCGGCTTGCTGTTACCCGTCACACGTTGATCGATCGCCGCCACCCCATCGAGATCGGCTTTGGCGGCCGCCCTGATGTTGATGCGACAACCAAGACCTTCTGTTGCGGACTGTGAAGCTGTCTCCATGGCGACGAACTCTCCTTCCTGGCGTCACTTCAGCGGTCGGCCATGCCGCCGCGAATCCAGCGCACCACTGTTACCTGTGTAGAACACCTCTGACCTGCCTTGCAAGAAATGGGTTCACTCGGTCAACTAAACAGGTATAATAGTACGAAAATAACTATTTTCAACGCGATTGGCGTTTAAATGCCCGAAACCACAAAACGGATCATCAGTCTGACTATCAATGGCACTCGTCACGAAGACGCCATTTCGGACAATCTGCTGCTAGTCGACTACCTGCGCGAGGACAAGCGTCTGACGGGAACAAAACAGGGCTGCGACGGCGGCGAATGCGGTGCCTGTACCGTGCTGGTCGATGGCCAATCGAGAATATCCTGCATCACTCTCGCCGCGTCCTGCCATGGCTGCGACATCCATACCATCGAGGGTCAGGCACAGAACGGCCGGCTCTCGGCGGTTCAGCGCGCCTTTCATGAGCACCTCGGAACCCAATGCGGATTCTGCACGCCAGGCATGATCATGGCTGCCGAAGGCCTGCTGCGACGCTCGGCTAATCCGGATGACGACGAAATCCGCGCTGCCCTTGGTGGTAACCTGTGCCGCTGCACGGGCTATGTCAAAATCATCAAATCTGTGCGCGCTGCCGCCGAGGCCCTGCAATGACCTCGCTATTGAAACATACAGTGGCCGGCAAACCGATTCCATTGATCGACGGTCCCGAAAAGGTCACCGGCAAGGCTCGCTACACCGCCGACCTGGACGTCTGCGATTCACTGGCCGGGCGCATCCTGCGCAGCCCGGTCAGCCATGGCGAGATCATCCGCATCGATGTTTCCAAAGCTGCCGAACTGGAGGGTGTTTGCGCCATCATAACCGGCGCCGACTGCCCGCATACCTACGGTGTCATCCCCATCGCCATGAACGAATATCCGTTGGCCCGTGATAAAGTCCGCTACCGGGGCGAGCCGGTCGCCGCCGTGGCTGCCGTCGATGCCCGAACGGCCGAGCGGGCGCTCGAGTTGATCCAGCTCGAAATACGCGAACTGCCCGCCTACTACACCGCGGCCGATGCCCGTGCGCCCGATGCCGTGCCGCTGCATGATGAAAAGCCGGACAATCTGGAACGCGAAGTACACAACGAGTTCGGCGACATTGCTGGCAGCTTTGCCTCTGCCGACAGAATCTTCTCGGCTCGGTTCGATTGTGCTGAGGTCAACCATGCGCAGATGGAGCCGCATGCGGTGCTGGCCGAATACGACGCCGAACGCGACCGTCTGACCCTGCAATCCGTCTCCCAGGTACCCTTTTACGTCCACCTGATGCTGGCCCGATGTCTGGAAATGGACACCTCGCGCATCCGTGTCATCAAACCCTTCGTCGGCGGCGGCTTCGGCGCACGCACCGAGACCCTCAACTTCGAGCTGATCGCCGGCCTGCTCGCCCGCGCAGCCCGCGGCACGGTGATGATGCGGCTGACCCGCGAGGAAACCATCATTACCCACCGCGGTCGTCCGGAGACCCAGGTCGACCTGAAGATCGGTTTCACCCGCGATGGCCGCATGACTGCGGTCGAATGCGAGGTGGTGCAGCGTGGTGGCGCCTATGCCGGCTATGGGTTGGTCACGATTCTTTATGCTGGCGCGCTTCTGCACGGCCTCTACGATATCCCGGCCGTCAAATATGACGGCTATCGCGTCTACGCCAACCTGCCGCCCTGCGGCGCCATGCGCGGCCACGGAACAGTCGACGTTCGCCATGCTTTTGAATGTCTGCTTGACCGGGCCGCCCGCGAACTCGACCTCGACCCGTTCGCCCTGCGCAGGGCTAATCTGCTCGACGCCCCGAGCCGCACACTCAACGACCTGATGATCAACAGCTATGGTCTGTCCGAGTGCCTTGCAAGGGTCGAAGCTGCCAGTGGCTGGCATGAACGCAAGGCCGCGATGCCGCCCGGCCGGGGTCTCGGCATGGCTTGCTCGCATTATGTCAGCGGCGCGGCCAAACCGGTGCACTGGACCGGCGAACCCCATGCCGTGGTCAATCTCAAGCTCGATTTCGACGGCAGCATCACTGTGTTGACCGGCGCTGCCGACATCGGCCAGGGCTCATCGACCATGGTGACAGTGGCCGCCGCCGATATCCTCGGTGTCGATGTTGCCCGTATTCGTGTGGTCGCCAACGACAGCGCCATCACGCCCAAGGACAACGGATCCTATTCCTCACGCGTCACATTTATGGTCGGCAATGCCACCATTGAAGCGGCCAAAAGGCTGCGCGAAATACTCATCGACGCTGCCGCAACCAAACTCGACGCCCGCCCCGAAGACATCGAGTGCACTGCCGAAACCTTTTCGGTACGCGGGGGCGAGCAGTCAATGATGTCCTTTGCCGAGATCGCCACCGCCGCCCTCGCCGACAGCGGCACAATCACGGTGAAGGGCACTTTCACCTGCCCGCCCGAGGCGCAGGGAGGCAAACACAGAGGCGGCGCCGTCGGCTCCACCATGGGCTTCAGCTATGCCGCCCAGGTGGTCGAGGTTGCAGTCGACCCCGACACCGGCGTGGTATCGGTCGAAAAGGTCTGGGCCGCACTCGACTGCGGTTTCGCTATCAATCCGCTGGCAGTCGAAGGCCAGATCGAGGGTTCGGTTTGGATGGGCATGGGCCAAGCCCTGTGCGAGGAAACCCGCTATGCCAACGGCCTGCCTGTGCACGCCGGCCTCCTGGATTACCGCATGCCGACCATTGTCGAGTCGCCCGAAATCGAAGTCCATATCGTCGAGAGCAACGACCCGCTGGGGCCGTTTGGCGCCAAGGAAGCCGGCGAAGGTGCGCTGTCCGGATTTCCTCCGGCGCTGGCCAACGCGGTTGCCCAGGCGACAGGCCTGGACATTGATGACCTGCCGCTGACGCCCGACCGCATCACAGAAGCCAGAATCGCCGAACGGCGTAAACGACGCCAGGCGACGAACCGAAAGGCATCCGAATGAGCGAGACACTGCCAGGTTTTCGGCTGACACAGCCGGAAAGCGTTGACCAGGCCGTTGCGGCGATGCGTGCCGAGCCAGACAGCCGGTTTCTGGCCGGTGGTACCGATCTGATCGTTAACATGCGGCGCGGCCTGGCGGAGCCGAAAAACCTGATCGATCTGAACGGTATCGCTGAGTTGCGAAGCATCACGCAGGATGTGGACGGGCTGCATATCGGTGCGGCGCAGACCTTGCGCGAAATAGGCGAGGATGAAGACATCCGTCACCGCTACTGCGCTGTTGCCCAGGCCTGCGACGTCATTGCGGGGCCCGGCCATCGAAACGTCGCAACGGTCGGTGGCAATCTGTGTCTCGACACCCGGTGCCTGTACTACAATCAGAGCCACTGGTGGCGCAAATCCAACAATTTCTGTCTCAAGTACAAAGGCGATATCTGCCACGTCGCCCCGGTTGGCAAACGTTGCCGGGCACCGTTCTGCGGTGATCTGGCCCCGGTATTGATGGTGCACGGGGCCGAGATCGAACTCGCTGGTCCGGACGGTCGCCGTCGGATTGCCCTCGCCGACCTCTACGAGGAAGACGGCGCCGATCACCTGCGGCTGGCTCCGCAGGAGTTCATCGTCTCCGTTCATGTGCCGCCGGTGGACGCTGCTTCCGTCCGCTCGGGTTACGCCAAGGTGCGTGTGCGTGGCGCCATTGACTTCCCGCTGGCCGGTACCGCCGTCCTATGCAACAAACATGATAACGGAAGCATGGTTTTCGTTGTCGCTCTCACCGGCACAAATTCCCGCCCTTTCCTGCTTGGCGGAGTCGATCCGGTCGCGCCTGGACAAAACCTTGATGAGGCCTTTGACCAGCTGGAAAAACTGGTTCAGAAACAGGTCTCACCACAGCGCACAACAACCACAGCCGCTCACTATCGCCGGCTGGCAGTCGCAGCCTTGACCAGGCGTCTGGCCAGGGAGTTGGCAGCCGACCTGGCAGACGGGTGAACCGTCCGGGCGGCTATCACTGCCGAGCACAGTTCGATGCTGCCGATCGGCAAGCAGGTGTCGGCCCCAGCCAGGCAGGCTCTGGAGAAAGGTTTCGACGATCAGGGCTGGCCGGGGGAGCACGGCGTCGGCCGGACACCGATGTCGCAACTGATCGCCAATCTGGCGACGCTGCGGATTGATCGGATCAGAACCGAACTCGATTGGAACCACGTGGAACTCTTGAGTTTTCTCAATGTGGCCGGGTTTGCGCCCGCCCAGCGTGTGGTCCTGCGGCGTAGCCTGAGCGCGTGATCTCGCCGGTCTGCAGTCTCAGCCGTTCAACTGTTCAAACTTTTCCTGCAGTTCTTCCGGTGTCTCTTCCCAGTCCGGATTGGGCACAA
>JAAEOH010000355.1 GCA_024244645.1 Hyphomicrobiales bacterium | reverse complement strand
TTGTGCCGCCGGACCTGACCTTCAAGAAAACGGCGCTCATCTTCGCTAAGCACCACCGCATCCGCCACACGTCCAACCATCGCATCATCTCCTGAATTCCAATTCAATCAATGATACGAATTACAGTTCCAGGTGACTAGTGCGTAGACTCATAAACACCCAACCATAACCTAATTGCAGCAAGCTTGATCATGGCAAGGAAATTAGCTGCCAGTTTTTCATACCGGGTGGCTATACGACGACATTGCTTGATCCGGTTGAAGAAACGCTCAACATGATTTCGCTTGCGGTAAAGAAGCGGGCTAAAGCAGATAGGGTTTTTTCGATTGCTTTTAGGTGGAATATTGGCCCAAGCACCACGTTCAATTGCAAAGTTTCGGATAGCATCAGAATCATAGGCTTTGTCCGCCAGAAACATGTCTTTTATTCGAAGGCCACTCATCAGCTCGATTGCGATAAGACTGTCGTGCTGCTGTCCGCCAGTCAATGCCAAACGAAGGGGTAAGCCGTTTCTATCGACCACAGCATGTATCTTTGTTGTCAGCCCACCGCGTGATCGCCCAGTACAGTTATCGGCGTTTCGTTTGATGCACGCCCCATGTTGATGAACTCGGATAATTGAGCTGTCGATCATCTGAACGTCAGCGTCTTGTTGGTTGGAGATTGCTTCCAGAATGCGATCCCACACACCAGCTCTTTGCCATCGAACAAATCGATTGTAGCAAGTGGTATATGGACCAAAACAGTCTGGTAAATCTCGCCACGGCGCTCCTGATCGCAATATCCAGAATATACCGTTCAAGACCCGTCGGTCATCAACGCGTTTAATTCCTCATGGCTTGCAGGGCAGTATTGGTTGAATAAAATTCCATTCCATATCCGTGAGTGCATATCTCATGATTCGTGGCTCCTTTCAGGAGCTTGAATCACACCCGCCTAATAATCTCAATTCACCAAGGGAATGGCGGGTATTACCCCAAGAACGGACATATAAATTTGGCATCCATACGGTAGATAATGACCCTAAGCGGACATCTCAATCTCAGCCATTATCCTGCTTCACGGATTTCTAGCTTGGGCTGATGCTGAAGGAATCCGATTGCCGATCAACTGAAACGGTAGATGTGCTATCATTCTACCGCGACCGACCAGGATCTCGATTACCGCTTCGTATAAAACGACTCCCAGCTTGCGATTTTTGCACGCTACGAACGAAATCATCCGGGAGATGTCAGATCAGCGTCCGGACCTATCCCGCGCCACCCGAATTTTGCGCGCGCTCGCGTTTTGTGTCCCTATGCGCAAAACGTCGTGTCGTTCGCGTGAGGTGCCCGCGTGGTTGTGAAAATCCGTTCATTGTCTGTTGGGCTATCGATCTGGCTTTGTTTCGCCGGCCTGTCTGCGGCAGCTGAAGTGCTGCACCATTGGGTGCAGTTCGGGCCAGGCGCTGAAATGATCGCGCGCGTCATCACCCGATCGCCGAACTGCCCAACCTTGCAGGTCGATGGTCGTTCCGTCGTCATGAACCGCCGCGCCGCGCCGGTGGAGAGTTTTCCGGAAACTGTTTGTGAGCATCGTGTACCGCGAACAACGCGGCAGATCACGCTTGAGGAAAAACGGCTTCCAACGGTGAAGCCGGACGTTCGGCGCATTGTCGTGATTGGAGATACCGGGTGCCGAATCCGACGAGGCAAGGTGCAGGCCTGCAACAACCCAGTTGCGTGGCCGTTGAGAACCATCATGGCGGATATTGCGGCCAAGGCGCCAGATCTGGTTATTCACGTCGGCGACTATCTGTATCGATCAATGGTGTGCCCGGTACCCGAAAAATGCAACGGGTCTCCGTACGGCGATAATTTCCAGACTTGGTCCACGGACTGGTTGGATCCCGCTCAAGGACTTTTCTCGCACGCCCCCTTCGTTTTTCTCAGAGGCAATCACGAAAGTTGTGGACGCGGTGACAAGGGGTGGTTCCGGTATTTTGCGCCCCGGTCCATTCCCGCAGATTGCCCGGCCGTGACCGAGCCTTGGACGGTATCTGTCAATGGCCTTGATCTGATCGCCTTCGATGCCTCCGCTGGACCCGCGCCGGAGAGCAGTCCCGCGTTGCTGCATGTTTATCGGCGCATGGCGGAGAACATGTTTGCAAACGTCAGCCGCGAAACCTGGTTTCTGACACATCGTCCCCTATGGGTGAACATGCATGCGTTCGGAGAGCTCATAGATGGTGACGACACCCAGCGCGCGGCATTCGGCGCGGCCATGCCTGAGTTTCTAAGCCTTATTCTATCCGGCCATATCCACGCCTTCCAGGCGATCGATTTGGCGAATGGACCGGTGCAGTGGATCAGCGGCAACAGCGGAACGCTGCTCGATCCGATGCCCACCGGCATGGTGAAAAATATTGAAGTTGCCGGAAGCCTGGCCAGAACCGTGGTCAACGATAACGGTTTCGGCTTTCTGATGTTGACCAGAGAGGAAACAGGCGGCTGGTGGATGGATGCGATCGACGTAAACGGCGATCTACGGCATCGATGCCGCCTTATGGGGCGCACACTCTCATGTGATGCACAGTGAGCTTGAATTGCCACTTCAGGGTGCTAGGGGCTGAGGCCCGGCGCAGCGAATATGTCGGGCGGAATCTTGCTACAGTTGGTCAGCTTCCTGCATCTGCGCGTCCGCAGAAAATTCCTCGATATCGCCAGTACCTGCTCAATCTGCGGGCACTTCCCGGAAGCTTAGAGCTGGCAGAACAAAGTGTCGGCTATGGGAGCTAGAACGGAAGTGCCGCCTGCGAGCAACAGACATAATCTTTAAGTTCATAGACACTACACAGAACTTCAAATGACAGGGATCCCTGACCTTACACATTGCCATTATCTATCGTCGTCAGGTAATTTATTCGCTGTCGGCTGGTTAGACCGTAATCTTGAATTTCCGAAGGGTTCAACACCAAGCCCGGTTTTTGATCGACTTGTCATATTCTTCCAGAACCCATTCATGCCAGTTGCTTCGTCAGGATATCATTCCTGCAATCTGTGCCAATTTACAGCCAATGCGCCAACGGGATCCCGATATCTGCTTGTTCCATCCGACAAGCTCCTATATGCCGCCCCTGAACTCGTTCTTCATTACATCGCAGCGCATTGGTACCGGCCGCCAGACGTATTTTGTGACGCGGTCATGGAATGCCCGCCAATGCAGTCTTCGGAATACCGTGAGGCGTTGAAAATGGGTGGCGCTGCAAGAATGTTCCGCCCTGATTGAATAGAACGGCCGATTTCTCTTCCGATCTCAATTAATGAGGACTTCTCTCTCTGGCACTTTTCAGACATGCGTGATTCTTAAATTACTGTCTGCTTCACCCCCAAAAGCGGACATGAGATTTGCGCGGTGACCGACGAATTTTATGAGTACACGCCCTAGTCGTTGGTGGGAAACGTCACTTGCGCGAAGCTATTGTGCACAATCGCCGCTCGGGTGATACGAAAGAGCCAGAAAGAATACGCTCAAAACTAAATAACGGGGAGTTCATATGAGTAACGCCCGTGTTTGTTCAAATTGAAACCGATCGTTGGCGTGTCGCTTGGCATTTCACGTTCAAAAGTCAGTTGCTGTGTCCGCTAAGCGGTTATCAGGGTGCTGGCAATAACCCGACACGGATCGAATGACCGCTTTTAACAATGCGGTGCAGCACAATAGTTTAGACGCAAACGGCCGCAAAGGGCCGGCAACTGCCTCCAATTTTGCCGCATAACTGGATATATGGAACGTGATCGTAGATTACCCGAAACTCAACAATTCAGGGCGCAGCAGCATGATGGCTCCGATGGTCAGTAAAATAATGCCACCGATGAGGTGCGAATAGCGCGCGTATTTGCTTGTTAGACCGGTCACCCGCAATGCGATCATACCGGTGGTAAAGATCGCGATGTCATCTATCATGAATACTGCGATATAGAGGCCAATATAGGTGTAATAGGCCGTCCGCGATAGATCGTTGAACGCCAAAACTTGAGTGTAAACGGCCGGTATGCCGGCGGAGCACAGCAACTCGATAAAGTTGACCATAACGGCCAGTGCCATAATTCCAACAATAGATAACGGGAGTTGGTTGTTGTTCACGACCGACCGGAACGCCGCCATGATTTTTTGACGGCGACCAGGGTTTGTCACATGACAGGCTGCGTCCGGTTTCGTCCAATATTCGCGCAGGAAGTAGAACCCGCCACCGATTGCCAAAACGCCGATCACAACACGAACCCAAACAACAACACCAAGGAACAGAACCAAGTTCAACCAAACGGCCATGACCGCAAAATACATGGCTGCCGTCGCTAGGAGAAAGGCTCCGCCAAGTATCCACATGCGCTTTTCGTCTTCGAGCCCGAGCAGTAGACCAATCAGGAAAACAAGAACCCACATGGCGCAGGGATTGAATCCGTCGACAGCAGCCAGCAAAACAGTCAGTACCGGAAGTGAGAGATCGACGGGCCGTACGGGGCCGATCATTGGGACGTGAATGACATCCGGCAGCAGATTGGGCGAGGTATCAGCTGGTGGTGTTCTGATCCTGGATTGAGAAGCAACATCCGGCTTCGCGGCGCTGGTTGACAGCTCAGCGACAATATCCCGGCACACGCCATCCAGACATTGCTCAATTGCCTCCCTGTAAAGTCTTGCACTATGGCCTCCAGCCCGGAAGCCGAGAAAAGAACGTCCGCCAATTACAACCAGGGGAACAGCGGCCTGTTTATAGCTGAAGAATTCCAGTGTTTGGACAAACAACAAATCGGTTCCGGTATCATGTCCGAGCTTGATCGATCGAATTTCAAGCCGCGGTGCGTCGTCGGCAAGAGCCTTGAGCGCAGCCCGTGCCCTGTCGCAATGGGGGCAGCCTTCTCGCCAAAAGACATATGCCACGAGTGACTTCTGCTCTTCGCTCAGAACACTCTTGTCAGTTGCGGTGAACAGCGTCGTTGGTAATCCGATCATAACGAATATACAAAAGAACATTTGACGCAAAATCTTCATGAGGTCTCCAGCAAATGCTGCGCCTCTCACGCATATCAAACCAACACATGCCCAAGTTGATCGAACTCAATTATCACTGCGAGTAATACGGCACGCATTATGCGTAAAAACAAGATCCATCACGTGGTGGTCACACACCAGAAGCAGGTTGTTGGGCTAATCAGCTCTTTCGATCTCCTAAAGCTCGTGGAGGGACACAGGTCCACTTGCAGCGATCCCAATACCGTGCCGAGGAAATGGGGTTAAACATGGCCAAAAACATTGCTTCTGTGATTGACTGGCTTTTATCAGGAGATGTCGCAATCCAGTATCAGACTAGGCGTGACTTTCTCAGCAACGATATTAGTGAGCTTAGAGATCGGATTTCGGTGGAGGGGTGGGGCGCGAAGTTGCTTACAAAACGCTATGAGGATGGGAGTTGGGGAGGGGGTTTCTATCAGCCAAAATGACCATGTGACTGGGAAGTGCCTGGCAGCGCTTCACTGTTTGTCCATCTGCAGTGGTCGGCAAATAGGCCAATCAAAACCTCAGATTTCCAGGCCTTAAGCCACGCGGAATCGCTATTACAGATATCCTGAGAAATTGGACGGCTCCTCTGATGTTACGGAGAGGAAAACTTGTGCTCCATCGTGCTCCATGGCCACATGAGGTTGATCAATATCAAGTTGACAGAGGCTGATAGGCGCATTTTGTCGTGACAAACTGATGGCGAACGGGATAATTCTTATGAGAAATATGTTTAGGAGCAAAATGAAGGCGTTCGTAACAATGGGCTTGTCGCTAGGCCTCGTGTGCGGGACGGCGCTGTCTCAGGATCAAAAAACCAGTGCTCAATGGATTGAGCGTGGAAAAAATCTCCTTCATGAGAACTGTTCTCAATGTCATGCTATCGGAAAGGATGATGTTGGCAAGCATCCGGAATCAATTGCATTTCGGGACCTGTCCGCGAGGTATCCCGTGGAATTTCTTGAAGAGGCGCTTGCAGAAGGAATTGTGACGGGGCATCCGGACATGCCCATCTTTAATTTCTATCCAGAAGAAGTGGGTCAAATTGTTGCATATTTGAAGACGATCCAGGCAGAATAATCCTGTGAAATTACAGGCTTTCTGAGTCCAAGGCTCGCTTTCAGAATGCCCGGACGCAGAACGTCCGTATCGGAAGCCAATTGGACGTGTGCTCTCAATCAACCCGTCATCTTCGGCGGAGAGACTCAATTCAACGTCTTGATATATGCCAAAAGGTCTCGGATTTCCTGACGTGACAGACGCAAGTTGGGCATCGGTGGATGTGGATCGGCTAGAAACCCTCGCAAGACACCGATGTCTTCACCGTACTTGGCAGCGATTGACATAAATGAGGGCATATCAGCTGATGCAGACTTCTGATCTTCAGCAACAAGATGACAGGATGCGCACCATTGAACGGTAATATCTTTTCCTGAAGCGGATCCCACCAAATCTCTTCGTGATGTCTTTCAGTTCAAGCAGGCTCATGCGTCATTTCCTCTTGCGGTGCTCAATTTCGCTTGCCGGAGGCAAATAATGTCAACAGATGTCCCCTGGTCCTTCATGGTTGCAGCTTCTCGGACGGTACCGGAGCCTGGCCGTCGTAGCCGCCCCATACAGATTGATCGAATTGGATGACCGCGCCCGTCATGATGCCGCTGTCCTCGGAAGCCATCCACAACACAGCCCGGGCGACTTCCTCCGGGTCGATCAACCGGCCGAAAGGCAAAATGGCACGGGCTTTTTCTTCCCAATCGGGATCTCCCGATTCCGCCAGCTGGAGCTCGCGTTCGTTGTCCGAGGCCATCCAACCGATATCGAGCTGATTGACGTGGATGCGGTTGCGCATGAGCGCGTAGCCGGAATTGCGTGTCAGTGTGGCCAGAGCGCCCTTCGAGGCGCTGTAGGGCGACAGGAACGGCTGGCCTGCCCGTTGTGAGGTGGAACCGATATTGACGATGCGTCCCTCGGCGCCTTCCCTTTTCATCACCATTACCGCGTCCTGCATGAGAAAGAAGGGCGCCCGGACATTGACTGCAAACATCCGGTCGAAGAGTTCCGGCGTTGTGTTCAAAAGATTGCCTCGATCGGTCAAGCCGGCGGCATTGACCAGGATGTCGATGCGACCCAATCGTTCATCGGCCTCCGGGATTATTTTCTGAACATCGTCGATTTTGCCGAGATCAGATGCGATCATGTGCACGGGCACACCGGTTTCTTCAGTAATGCTCAGGGCCGCCTTTCGGCCCTTTTCGAGCCCGCGTCCGACGATGGCGATGCCGGCGGCACCCGCTCGTGCGAAGGTGCGCGCGATTGCGGCGCCGAGGCCCTGCGTGCCGCCGGTCACGACAGCGGCTTTCCCGTCGATCCGGTTCACCGTACCACCTCATATTCTGCCGCAGAAAGAATGCGCATAAGTTCTTTTTGGCCGGTCTTGGCCATTTCCAAGGGCGGATTTTGTTTCGGGTCCTGCTCGGCCTCGACGACGAACCAGCCCTGATAGCCGAAATCGGCGAGCCTGTGGACGATCTTGCCGAACGGCAGGTCGCCGTCACCGGGCACAGTGAAAACGCCCTTGATCACGGCATCGAGGAAGCTTTCGGTCGTGCGGTCCAGCCCGTCGAGTACTGACTGGCGAACATCCTTGGTGTGGACATGGCTGATGCGCCGGTGGTGGTGGTTGAGCACCCGGATCAGGTCGCCTCCGGCCATGTGCAGATGCCCCGCGTCGTAGAGAAGATTCACGGCTTCGCCGGTAGCGTTCATGAAAGCGTCGATTTCCGGCTCGGTTTCGATCGCTGCGGCCATGTGGTGATGATAGGCCACGGGCATGCCCTGATCGGCGCACAATTCGGCAAACGCCGTCATTTTTTTGCCGTAGGCTTTCATCTCGTCATCGTCGAGCCGCGGCTTGCTGGCGAGCGGTCTTGACCGGTCGCCCTGGATTGATCGGGCAATTTCGCCATAAACGATGCAAGGCGATCCGGCGGCAATGAAGAAGTCCAGCTGTTCGCGGACCCGGTCCTTTTCTTCTTCCATGTCACTATCGAGCAGAAAGCCCGAGTACCATCCGCCGCAGACTGAAATGCCGAACCGGTCGAGTATCGGCCCCAGCTCTTCCATGTTCATCGGAAACCGGCGGCCGGTTTCCATGCCGCTGAATCCCGCTTCCGATGCCTGCCGCAGGCATTCCTCGAGGCTGACGTCATCGGACAGTTCCTCGAGATCGTCGTTCCACCAGGCGATTGGCGCGATGCCTAGCTTGGACTGCAGCATGACTCAGACCCCTACGCGCAGTTTGCCACGGAATTTTTCTTGAACGTCGCGCGCATCGCGCACGCCCTGTCGCTCCGACACCTCCGGAACACCAACGTACCAATCCGCGCCGCCCGGCGTCCAGATGTGGGCATCCGACTCTATTGTCAGGACCGTTGTCGCGTCGGTCTCCTGGGCCCAGGCCAGGGCCGCCTCGAGATCGGCTAGACTTTCGCAGTGACGCGCATGGGCACCCATGGCCTCGGCATGTTTGGCGAAATCGACGTGACACGGATTGTCCTTGTTCCGGACGCGGCAGTCGACAAGCAGGTTGTTGAATCCGGGCTGGCCCTGGCCGGTCTGCAGCCGGTTGATGACACCGAACCCGCCATTGTCGCAAACGACGACAATCATCTTGTGGCCGGAAAGGACCGAGGAATAGATATCGGAATTCATCATCATGTAAGAGCCGTCGCCGACCAGGACGATCGGGGTGCCGTTGCCGTCCATCGCCATGGCGTGACCCCAGCCGCCCGCGACTTCATAGCCCATGCAGGAGTAGCCGAATTCGCAATCAAACGTATGCGCCTGCTTGACCCGCCAGTTCTTGACAAGCTCACCCGGCAATCCGCCGGCCGCCGTGATTACCGTGTCTTCCGGCTTCGCGGCCTTGTTCACGACGGCAATGACCTGCGCGTAGCTGGGAACTTCTGCGTTGGTCGGTGTCTGGCATTCGTCAAGCACGGCGTTCCATTCGCCATAGAGCTTTTGCGACTGCTCCATGCGCGACGCGTCACAAACCCAGTCGCCCAGGGCTGCATCGATCTCCTGCAACGCCACCAGTGCGTCGCCGACAACCGGCACGGCGCGATGCTTGTGCGCGTCGGCCCGGGCTGTGTTGATGCTTATGAACCGCGCGTCGCGGGGAAAGGTCGTCCATGACCCGGTGGTGAAATCCTGCAGTCTTGTGCCGACGGCAACGACCACATCCGCTGTTTCGGCGAGCGTCTTGGCTGCATCGGTGCCTTCGATACCCATCGGCCCGACATAGGCCGGATGATCGTGAACCACCGCACCTTTTCCAGCGATGGTCTCGGCCATCGGAATACCCCTGTTGGCGGCAAAGGCGGCCAGCACCTCGCTCGCCCCGGAGTAGCGCACCCCGCCTCCCGATATGATCAAAGGTTTTTTCGCGGTTTTCAGTACGTCAACGGCCGCTTTTACCTGGTCGCTGGAGGGACGCGGTCGCGGAATGGTCCATAGCGTCTCTTCAAAAAACTCTAGCGGATAGTCGAAGGCGAATTCCTGCGTGTCCTGCGGAAGAGAAATGAATGCGGGGCCGCAATCGGCGGGGTCCAACATCGTTGCAAGGGCTTGCGGCAGGCTGCCGATGATCTGCGCGGGATGCGTGATCCTGTCCCAGTATCGCGATACAGCGCGGAAGCTGTCATTGACGGTGGTGCTCGGACAACCAAAGTGTTCAACCTGTTGCAGCACCGGATCCGGCAGCCGGTTCGTGTATGTATCGCCACACAGCAACAGCAGCGGCAGCCTGTTTGCATGTGCGACGCCCGCGGCGGTGACCATGTTCGTCGCGCCCGGACCGATCGAGGACGTGGCAATCATGATCCGGCGTCTCAATTTGGCTTTGCCGTAGGCGATCGCGGCCAGCGCCATCGATTGCTCATTCTGTCCGCGCCATGTGGGCAAGTCATCCTGAACCTGTTCCAGCGCTTCTGCCAGGCAGGTTACATTGCCGTGCCCGAAGATCCCGAAGACACCACCGAAGAGACGGACCCGCTGACCATCGATCTCTGTGAACTGGCTGCAAAGGTAGCGAACAAGTGCTTGAGCCGTCGTCAGGCGCACCGTTTCCCGGGTCATGAGTTCCTCCTCCCATGGGGTCCACACTTCAACTTTACGAAATGTTTATTGACAATGCAACACTTTTGCAATCATTGTTGCAAAACGAAGATTGGGAGGAAGATATGCTTAGGATTTCCGTCCTCGGCTGCGGTCGTATCGGACGCATGCACGCGGACAACATTGCGGCACATCCCAGGGCAGAGCTGGTCGGGGTCTTCGACGTTTACGCGCCTTCGGCAGAAGAGGTTTCAGGCAAACACGGCGTTATCAATTTCAACGCCGCCGAGGATGTGTTTGCCTCCTCCGACGTGGATGCCGTGCTGATCGCGACTCCGACCCCGACCCATGTGAACTTCATTGAAATGGGGGTGAACGCGGGCAAGGCGATCCTGTGCGAAAAGCCGATCGACCTGTCGACACAGCGGGTGAACGAGCTAAAGGAAAGAATTGACGGCACCGATGTTCCGATCATGCTTGGTTTCGTTCGCCGGTTTGATCCGGGACACGCTGTTGCCCGACAGGCATTGCTCGACGGCGAAATCGGCGAACTGCACCAGGTCGTCATCACCTCGCGGGATCCGGGCATGTCGCCGGATGCCTACGTCGAATCCTCGGGGGGCATATTTCGCGACATGACGATCCACGATCTGGACCTTGCCCGGTTCATGCTCGGTGAAGAGGTCACAACGGTTACCGCGCACGGCGCACGGCTGGTCGATCCTGCGCTTATGGAAAAATGCGATGATTTTGACACGGCTGTAGTGACCCTCGTCACCGCCAGCGGCAAGCAGGCGATCATTACCAATTCGCGAAAAGCGGTCTACGGCTATGATCAGAGGGTCGAACTTTTCGGATCCGGCGGGATGGCGATTTCGGAGAATCACAGCGAAAACCGGATGACGAAGCACCTTGCTGCGGCAACAAATGTCTCAGCACCGTTGAAGCACTTTTTCATCGAGAGATATTCGGCCGCGTTCAACGCTGAAATAGACCACTTCGTCGATGCGGTAGAGACCGGCGCCGACGTGCCGGTAGGCTTCGAGGACGGACGTCTTGCGCTGCTGCTTGCCGATGCATGTTTCAAATCGATTGCTGAAGCGCGGACGATCAGAATCAACGAGATGGGTTAGACCATGTATGACAGTTTCGGAATCTTTGTCGGCGGCGCGTGGAGCGGCGGCAGCGGCACGGCCGAGGTCCTTTCGCCTGTCACCGAAAAAGCTATTGGTTCGGTCGCAGTGGCGTCGTCAGAAGACACGCGCGCCGCATTGGAGGCCGCCGCCGATGCGCAGGCACCGCTCCGCTCCATGGGTGGATTCGGTCGCGCTGACGCCTTGCACCGGATCGCCGACGAAATGGTGCGGCGTTCCGACGAAGCTATGCGCATGATCTCAACGGAAACCGGCAAGCCGATTGCACAGTCAGGGCGGGAATGGGGCCTGGCCTGCGACCAGTTTCGCTGGTACGCCGAAGAAGCGCGGCGCGTTTACGGGCGCATCGTCGAAAGCCGCGTACCGGGTGGCCGCTTCGAGATCAGTCGCGAGCCGGTTGGTATCGTAGGTGCTTTCACCGCCTGGAATTTTCCGGCCGCACTGCCGGCACGCAAGCTCGCGCCCGCTCTGGCAGCCGGTTGCCCGGTGATCCTTCGCCCGTCCCTGCAAACACCTGGTGTTGCGATGCTGATTGTCGACTGTATCCGTACCTGTGGCCTGCCGGCCGGTTCCGTCAACCTTGTCGTCGGCGCAACCGCTGACACCTATCAACCAATCATGGCCGATGCGCGGGTGCGAAAGGTGTCGCTCACCGGTTCGACACGTGTCGGCCAGCAGATGATCCGCGATGCCGCTGACACAGTGAAAAAGGTCTCCATGGAGCTGGGCGGCAACGCCCCGCTGATCGTTTACGGAGATGCTGATTTGGAGCCGGCGCTGGACGCGAGCGTACCCACAAAATACGCCAATAGCGGACAGGTCTGCGTTTCACCGGACCGGTTTTTTGTCCACGAAAGCCTGCACGACCGGTTCGTCGAAGGTTTCGTGGATCGTGTGACAAAGATCGCCCTTGGTGACGGCTGTGACCCGGAGACGGGGATGGGCCCGCTGATCAATCGGCGACGGTTGGAGGAAACCGACGGCATCGTGCAATCCGCGGTCTCGGCTGGGGCGACACTGGTGCATGGAGGCAAACGTGCTGCCGGTTTCAACGCCGGCCACTTCTACGAACCGACGGTGCTGACGGATGTCACCGATGAAATGGGCGTTTTTGCGGAAGAAAACTTCGGCCCGATTGCCGCAATCACTTCGTTTCGTGACGATGATGAAGCGCTGTCGCGGGCCAACGCTTCGCCCATGGGCCTGTCCGCTTACGCCTTCACGACTTCACCCGACCGCGCACGGCGTACAGTCGCCGAACTGAAGTCAGGCATGGTTGGCATCAACAGTTTCGCACTGGCCGCTGCTGAAGCACCGTTTGGCGGCACAAATTATTCCGGGCTTGGGCGCGAGGGCGGAGTCGAAGGTATCGAAGACTACCTCGACACCAAACTTGCGCAGATCGTGTTTTAGGGGAACCCCATGCTAAAGAACAAGGTGAAACAGCTTTGGGCAGACGGCCACCCGGTGTTGCATGGCTGGTTGTCGGTCGGCAATCCGTTCACTGCCGAGATCATGGCCGCGCAGGGATATGATGCGATTTCCGTCGACATTCAGCATGGCGCGCTCGATTATTCGTCGGTTCTTCCAATGTATCAGGCCATGCGCGCCTCAAGAGTGGCCCTTGGTGCCCGTGTGCCCTGGCTCGATCCCGCGATGATCATGAAAGTGCTCGATGCCGGTGCGCTGAATGTGATTTGCCCGATGATCAACACGCCTGAACAGGCTTCCGAATTTGGCAGCTATGTGCGATACCCGCCGGCCGGTTCGCGCAGTTTTGGCCCGACACGCGCCAATTTCGCTCTTGGCGACAACATTGCAGGCGAGGCCAACGATGAAATCGTGGCACTGGCCATGGTCGAGACTAGGCAGGCCATGACAAATCTCGAGGCGATCGCTGCAACGCCGGGGCTTGATGGATTGTATATCGGCCCGGCTGACCTGACCTTTGCCCTGTTCGAGGGCCGCCTGGCTCCCGGCTTCGACCGAGAAGAACCGGAGATGATCGAAGCGATCCAGAAAATTCTGGCGGTTTGCAAGAACACCGGCATTCGCGCCGCTTTGCATTGCGGCACCGCAGAGTATGCCGCGAGGGCCGTGGATTGGGGTTTTGATATGTGCACGGTTTCCGGAGACAGCCGGCTGCTCGCAGGGGCCGCCGCAGCGAGCGTCACGCGCTTTCGCGAACTGACCGACGATACTCGGGCCGGGTCCACCGTAAAGGGAGGGTACTGATGCCGCATGTTCTCGTCGCGGGAAAACTGCACCCGCTTGGACGCGAGATCCTCACTTCTGCGCTCGGCATGACCACGACCTTCATCGAGGGTACTACCGAAGAAAGTTACGTGCCGCATATCCACGAGGCCGATGCGGTCCTTATCCGCACCCAACCGATGAGCGCAGCGACGGTTGCCAAGGCCGACCGGCTGAAGATCGTTTCGCGACATGGTGTCGGCTACGATGCCGTCGACGTGGCGGCGCTGAATGAACGGGGCATCGCTTTAGCTGTCTACGGCGATGTCAACTCAACCGCGGTGGCCGAGCACGCTGCGATGATGATTCTCGCCGCCAGCAAGCGGGCTCTGCGTGCCGATGCGTCGGTGCGCAAGGGACCGTGGGAATGGCGGAACCGGCTTGAGCCGAGGGGTTTGCGAGGCCAGAACCTGCTGCTCCTGGGCTATGGCCGGATCGGCCGACACACAGGAACGATAATGGGCGAATTTGGCATGGTGATCCGGGCATATGATCCGTATCTTCTGGAAAACGGTTGGCCGGAGGGCGGTGTCACGCCGGCTGAAAGTCTGGAAGACGGTCTTGCCTGGGCCGATGTGGTCTCCGTCAGCGTTCCGCACACCGGAACACCACTGATCGGTTCGGCAGAGTTCGATGCAATGCGGCACGGTGTTGTCATCGTCAACACCGCCCGCGGTGGCATTGTGGACGAAGCGGCGCTGGTTGAGGCTCTGCACAGCGGCAAGGTGGGGGCAGCGGGCATCGATGTCTTCGAATCGGAGCCTTTGCCCGCGGATCATCCGCTGACACAGTTCGATCAGGTCCTGCTGTCACCGCACATCGCCGGCCTTACCGACGGTGCGGCCCAGAAGATGGCCATTGGATCGGCGAAAAATATCGTCGATTTTTTTGCCGGAACGGTCGATCCCGCGCTTATCGTCAACCGGGAACAGCTTCATGGCGCGTCCTAGGTCCAGACTTAAAATAGGCCTCATCGGCACCGGTTTCATGGGCAAGGCCCACGTTTTCGGGTATACAACAGCGCCACGTGTATTCGACCTGCCCAACGATCTCGATCTGCATTGTGTCGCAGACTTGAGCCAAGCCGCTGCAAGTGAAGCAGTACGCGCATTTGGCTTTGCGCATTCCACCTGTGACTGGCGGGACATAATAAACGATGCGGATATCGATATCGTTTCGATTGCCACACCCAACGCATTGCACAAGGAGATATCCCTGGCTGCCATCGCGGCCGGCAAACATGTTTACTGTGAAAAACCCCTGGCGCCCCTGGCTGCGGACGCCCGCGAAATGGCCGAAGCGGCCGAAGCGGCAGGTGTGAAGACACAGGTTGGCTTCAACTATCTATGCAATCCAATGCTGGGGCTGGCGCGCGAGATGATCGCGGTGGGCGAACTTGGTGAAATCCGGGCCTATCGCGGGCTGCATGCCGAAGATTACATGGCTGATGCGGACGGACCCTTTACATTCCGCCACGATCAGGCCGGCGGCGGCGCACTGTCTGACCTGGGCAGCCATGCCTTGGCCACCGCTGAGTTCCTGATCGGCCCGATTTCCGAAGTGTTGGGCGATTGCGTGACGGCGATCCGCGAGCGCCCTGACGGCAGCGGTGGCCGCCGAGAGGTTGAAGTTGACGATATTGGCCGTGCCTTTCTTCGTTTTGCCAACGGGGCAACCGGCTCTATCGAAGGTAACTGGATCGCCACCGGCCGAAAGATGCAGCACGATTTCGAGGTGTACGGTTCCAGGGGCGCTCTTTCCTTCAGCCAGGAGCGATTCAACGAACTGTATTTCTATTCTGCCGATGATATGCCGGGCCGCCAAGGATTCCGGCGCATTGAAGCCGCGCCGGTACACGCTCCTTATGGGCTCTTTTGTGTGGCACCTGGGCACCAGATCGGCTTCAACGACCTGAAAGCGATAGAAGTGGCGGGATTTGTCAATGCCATCGCAGGACGATGTTCCGAGCCGTTCAACTTCCGGGCGGGTCTGCGTGTTCAGACCCTGGTCGAGGAAATCCACTGCTCATCGCGCAAAGGGGTGTGGCGCCATACGGGGCAAAGTTCTAAAGAACCGGATGGCAGCCACGGAGAGGATTGAAATGCCGACAACGCGCCAGAAACCTCCCGCCGACTATGAAGCGCTCATACGGCTGATTCACGACCGCTACGACGTGATGAGCAAGACGTACCAGAAAATCTCGGTCTACCTAACGCAAAACCCGAACGAGATTGCGGTGCATTCGATCCATGCAATAGCCGATCGTTGCGGGATTCATGCTTCGAGCTTCGTCCGATTTGCCCAATCGCTCGGATACACGGGGTTCAAGGATCTTCAGTCGCTCTTTCAGAAGCGGCTGGAGACTGCCGCACCGGGCTTCGAGGCCCGGGTTCGTGCGCTTGATGACGACCTGGAAAACCGCGACGACCCTTCCGATATCGGCTTTCTGCGTGAACTTGTTGTAAAGGATATTGCGTCTTTGCAGGAGCTCCTTGAGGACACGTCTGCAGACGATCTAGCCGCCGCAGCCGATTTGCTTTTGGCTGCAGATACAGTTTTTCTGCTGGGTCAATTGCGATCGGCACCGGTTGTAGAGTTTTTGCGTTACATGCTGACGATGATTGGCAAGCGATGTGTGCTGCTCGATCCGAGCGGAGGCCTTGCCACCCACATGGCGCGCAGGATGACGGAACCCGATGTGCTTCTCGCGGTTTCGTTCCGCTATTATGCCAATGAAGTCGTGTCAATTGTTGAGGACGTAGGGCAGACAGGGCGCCCGGTCATAGCAATCTCGGACAGCACATTGTCGCCCCTTGCGAAATCGGCCAGTGTTCTGTTCGCTGTCCCCGAGCATCGCCATACTTTCTCGCGGTCACTTGCAGCGCCGATGTGCATTGCCCAGGCTCTAGTCCTTGCTACTGCCGCACGTGCGCAGGGCGGTGATGACAGTCCGCGGATACCCACAGTGACCGAGAATTAATCAGTTTTTGAACTCTGCAAGGAAGTGGACATTATCCGCGACTTTATTCAGTCACAGGCAAAGCGCCATGTATCGTAAGCGATGGGGTGGACGCCCCCCGACGGCATCTATGTGCCAAGGTAGCGGTGTTTAACAATCGCTGCGAAGGAGGCGTCCATGAATAAGGTTATCATCATTGGTTTGGATTTGGCGAAGAATGTGTTTCAGGCACAT
>JAAEOH010000354.1 GCA_024244645.1 Hyphomicrobiales bacterium | reverse complement strand
CAAAGGCTCCATGCACTCCACAGTGTTATCCATGGAAGTATGATCCAGTATTGGCTTTCGCTGGGAAGATCCCAGCCCGAAACATCCCGTGCGGCAGCCACTGCGGCTAGTGAAACCAGCGGCCAGTAGATCGTTATACCCCGTGCCGCCTCATGGACAGATTGGGTGACCTTTCGTGCTGGCTGGGTTGGGCAGCATTTGTATTTCAAAGCACATGCATCGCAATCGTGCTTGCTGGCGCGATAGCGGATCATCCCATCCTTGCCCACATTTGAAGTTCGAGGTTTGGTGAATTTCCGGCGGGATCGTTGGAGGCTTTTCCCGGCAGGACACGTGTAGCTATCTTCAGTTGGATCGTAGGTGAAGTCCTCTCGCGAGAAGGTTCCATCATCCCGTTTCGATTTATCCCAGACAGGTATATGCGGTTCTATTCCACGTTCCTCAACCAACCAGCCAAGCATCTCGGCTGAACCATAACCGGTGTCCACGACCAACTTCTGTGGGAAGAGATCGAACCGGTCGTGAACACGGTCGATCATGCGCCGGGCTGCCAGTGTTTCGGCTGGTCTGATCGAAACGGTTGGTTCCACATCGACAATGACCGCATTGTCGAGATCAACCAGATAGTTAGTCGAGTACGCGAAGTATGCGGCTCCGCCATCAGCACCGGTCCATCGGGCTCCCGGATCGACCGGCGAGATGTATTTTGGAACCACCTTCGTCGATGCACCGAAGGCGGCGTCATCAAGCGTTTCAAGGTACTCATCAATAGCCCGGCTGGTTAGCTCAGGCGACACCTTCGGGTATCGGCGGCTGTTCATCCTGCTGCGCCGCGAAGGAGAGCCATCAGGCATCAACCGGATCTACCGGCTGTACAGGGAAGAAGGCCTTGGTGTCCGCAAACGCCGTGTCCGCCGCAGAGCCATTGGCGTTCGTGCT
>JAAEOH010000353.1 GCA_024244645.1 Hyphomicrobiales bacterium | reverse complement strand
GTTAGGCGTTACATTAAACACTAAAAGAAAAATTTATAAAGGATTCAAACAATTTTATTTAAGTAAAACAGATTCCAAAATGAGTTCTTCAAAAGATGCATATGAATTTAACATGAAACTATTTCGGTTAGCCGAATCATTATCTAAAAATGATATTGTCGTTTCTGTTTTTAGATCTGAATGGGCCCACTTTGGTTCGTGGGTTCTTGAATTCCAAAAAGGCGCTGACGCTGATACATATTCCGATGCCTTACTCAATAAAAAGTATGATACTTGGGGCCCTATAGTTTTGAGAGTTACTTGGGATGGCAGAGAAGAATTTTTAGATATTGAGGAAGCAAAAACACCACCTCTCAGTGGACCAAACGAGTGGAAAAAATTATTAACTAAAAAAATAAAGAAAAGAAAAAAAGAAGGTTTATATTCTTTTATTGAAACATATGTAAATAATTGGGTAAATGAAAACGCCTAACGATTAAATCCAGTTGACCAAAAATGCACTCATGTTTAACCATGCATTACAGGCTGACAAAAGTTTTCAGTCTATCTTACACCTATCGGCAAACCATTTTTGCCAACTGATTTAGGACGTTATATTACTAAAGAATGAGAACGCAAAAGAAAATACTCATAACATTAGCGGCTTTGACTATTGCTTCACTTTGTACTTCATGTTTCTATGGATCGGGTGAATCTATAGAATATAGATCAGAAGAACTAATAACAGAAAACGACCATAATAAGCTTCGGTTTGGATATCCCCAAATTATACTTAATGAATGCAGGATGGAATTTAACTGGCATGATACTCATCATCAGATAGAATCATTTCCACCTTACGAGCTATCTTTAAAAATAGATGATTTAACAGATGATTTGCTTCAAATCGACATTGAAGGACTTCAAATTATTTCCTCATTAAATAAAATATACAAATTTACAAAGCCTGGTAAATTACCTGTAACAGTTTTCAAGGATACTGAAATAATATTAGACCGTTGGCATTACTATCTGTTTAAGCCTGAATTAGATTTTGAAAATATAGATATAAAATATGACCATATTGAGTACTACTTCTTTGGGCCTCAATTTGACTTCGATTATAAAAAAAATGAAACCATTACACTAATTATAGATTTAAAAATTAAAACATCTAAATCAACAAGAAGTGAAAATATAAAAATTAAATATTTACCAATCAAAGTAAAATTTCATTATAGTTACATATAATTCTATGATCCGTACTTTTATTTGGTGAAGCTAAAGATTCCTTAATTAGTGCGAGTCTCAATTGCATTATTTAGTAACTAAGGAGAGGATTTGGGCAGACGTAATATTCTATATCGAGGTGCTATGAAAAAGATC
>JAAEOH010000352.1 GCA_024244645.1 Hyphomicrobiales bacterium | reverse complement strand
GCTCCATGTTAAAACTCAATTGTGTGGTAGCCTGAGGTGCTCCACTCAACGAGGGAGTTCCCGGCATGGTCAGCGTTAGGTTCGCACTTCTTGCCGTTATCTTGCTGCTCGGCGTGAACTCGATCCCCACAGAGGCAGCCACCTTGGTGACTTTGGGGGACAGCCTGACCGTCGGAGACGGAGACGAGGCGGGCGGCTATCCCGCCAGGCTGCTGGAGAAGATTGCCAAGACGGCGCCAGGCTCGACGCTGAATAACCTCGCTCGGTCGGGATGGACTTCGGATGACCTGATCAACACGCAGCTGGAGCCGGCCGTCGCCGCATTGCGAGCTGCTCCAAGCACCGCCCCCAAGCTAGCTCTGGTCTGGATCGGCAGTAACGATCTCTTCGGCCTATACAACTACGTCTGTCCCGAGGACTACGGAAACAACCTTGCGCGCTGTGAGCCAGAGGCTCTGGAACTGTTCGCTCGAAACATCAAGACCATTCTGTCATCGCTTAAAGCCACCGGGGCGCATCTCTATATCGCGCTACTGGACGATCAGTCGAAACGGCCAGTGATGACGAATTCCCAGCTGCGCAGGGACAGCTACGACAGGATCACCGCCGACGACGTCTCACGAATGTCGGTTCAGACGGGCAAGTACAACATGGTGATCCGGGAGACAGCCGCCAGCTACGGTGCCATCACGGTCGACTTCTTCAACACAAAGATCTTCGAAAACTCGGCCACGCTCAGTGAGGATGGCAATCACCCGAATGCCGCCGGATATGAGGTCATTGCCGAGATCTGGCACCGAGCAATCTCCTCGGCGGTTGCGCGATGATGTCGCCAACAGTGGCAGTGATCCATGGCGCAATCCAGGTCGCTTTCAGACATTCCGTGCACTGACGACCGATTTCGGATGTAATCCGGACGTAGCTCGTGAGGTGGTCAGACTTCCGGAGATGACCCAGAGCTGTCATCGGTTAGCAACTGTAATGCTGTCACAACTCACCAGCGTGATGCCGGGCCCAATTCCATTATCCTCCGGATCGATTACCGGATGGCTGTGTTTTTCGCTTAGGTGAAGGTAGCAACCCCTCGCGTTGTGCCATTTTACGCGTAGCCTTCCGTGACCGTCGTATGGCCTCTGCCTTTTGACGGGATCTTTTTTCAGAAGGTTTCTCGTATGCGCGCCTTGCTTTCATTTCGCGAAAAAGCCCCTCGCGCTGCAACTTCTTTTTCAGAACCCGAAGTGCTTGGTCAACGTTGTTGTCTCGTACAAGTATACGCACAAATGTTTCCTTATTGTTCGGAACGGCGGTTTTCCAACCGGAAAATCAAATTGGTCAGCTCACCATGTGATTCATCTTAGGATTGACCAGCGGTATTTTTTTTCAATGCCACACGATCATTGCCGCCGGTTGAGATTGCAGTGCAGACGTGCTGGATGGTTGCCGCCAAGAGCAATCGCAGGCCATCCGGTCAACGGATTGTCCTTATGACTCTATAGCTTCCATCTCAATTCGGGCAGCACGCAACTTTGCGGTTTTCGCACGGCTCCTGGTTGCTTCTTCAGCAAGGATTGCTCGAGCCGCACGGTCGGTTATTTCCGACTTGGTTTCCCCCTTCGATCGCGCCGGTTTGAACAGTGTGTCTTTTGTAAGCTTCTTTGTCATCTGTTGCTCCCTATGTTCCCAAACACAAATCGCTGAATGTGCACCGATTCACTCGTTGATACGACGCGCAATTAGCCTCAGCGGCTTTTCAGCTGGCGCGCCGTTTTCGGCATCATCGTCATGGGCGGTGATCAGTTTTTTGAATTCGCGACGCCTGGTTGGCGCTTGTGGATGAACACAAAGCTTGATGGCTGCGATTATGTGGCCACGCCGCCAAGAACCGGGGTAGCCGTCCCGGTCCGCAAATTGTGGCGCGCTCCGCCCCCAAGGCTGCTGATGCTGCCAGTACATCCGTGGTCAACATCTTTTCAAAGCAGCTTTGGGCACGCGCGAATGCCAGCCGAAGCCGGCATTGTATCACTCGGATACGATGGACAGGTTTTCAGCAGCCTGTTTGCCGGACCTGCTGTCTGTCTGAAGTTCGTACTCCACCTTCTGGCCTTCACTGAGAGAACTGATGCCAGAACGCTCAAGAGCTGTGATGTGGACAAATGCGTCCTTTGAACCATCGTCCGGTTGAATGAAGCCAAAGCCCTTGGACATGTTAAAGAACTTCACTGTACCTGTTGTCACTTCAGACATCCTTCAAATGTTTCTAAGCCACACAACACACATCGTGCGTGTGTAGCCTGAATATCGCTCACATTGTCGGGAGGTAACTTGGTTAAACGGCGAACCGGATATCGAGGTTGCGCCCAAACAGATGCAAATACGTACAGGCTGCATATAGGGAACATGAAACGGTTTTGCAATACGCTCTCAGGGGAACGCCCCGAGCATTGGCAGCGAAAATATCGTAGCAACTTGTCCGAAGTGATAGAAATCATTGGCACACTGGAGGCTTCCGTCACACCGGAAGCCTCAGAATGTTGATTAGCTCCGACAACTGGCTTCCCAAGCAATTGCGACACATGTGTCGCATTTGTAAGGCGTGAGTCTTTCGCAACCGCCGCAAGGCGCTGTGCGCCACGCGCGGGCAGAGGTGATTATTTTGTATCTGTCACATTTCCGTTTTCGTCCACATGGATTTGTAGGCGCTGAAAAATCAATGTGAAAAATTTTGTATCTTTGCTTTGCATGATCATAGCTTCAAATACAGGTTTACGCCGCAATGCTTGCGCGCGCCGTTCTGCTGTACAGGTCAGTCCTGTAGATATGTCGGACCTTGCGGGACACATCCATTAATCTTCTGTTTTGAGAAGGAGGATGTATCCAATTGTTCCCCATCAGCGCCTAATGGACAGATTGGGCTGATTGC
>JAAEOH010000351.1 GCA_024244645.1 Hyphomicrobiales bacterium | reverse complement strand
GTGGTCACCACTCCGGCCGGCTTGTTCAGCAGCAGGTACCGAAGCCCCTGACGTACACCGATCCGGACCCCGTCGACCTCGACCGTGTCCGACTCGGGATCGACCCGCCGGCCGAGCTCCGCAATGTCGCCGTTCACCTGCACACGTCCGTCGGCGATCAAATCGTCGCATACGCGTCGGCTACCCAGGCCTGCCCGGGACAGGACCTTCTGCAGCCGCTCGGGGCGCGGATCCTCAGGTGACCTCGCCGCCACCGTTGCCGTCTCCTTCTTGCTCTCTGGCCTCGCTCGGTGGGGTGCGGTCGTCCGCACGTGGCGCCGTTGCACCGTCGGGTCGGGCATCGCCACCGATATCGGTGTCGTGCTGGTCGGCGCCGGTCTCGCCGTCGTCATCGTGGCGGTCGAGGGCGCGTTCGGTAGCCTCCAGCCGAGACTTCACCTCTTCGACGAGCGCGTCGAGACGGTCGGTGGCCTCGTCGAGCCGGGTCGTCGGGTCGGGGTCGGGTGAGGAAGACCTGTCATGTTGGGCCTCGGGTGAGTCCGGACGATCATCGACGGCACGGGCT
>JAAEOH010000350.1 GCA_024244645.1 Hyphomicrobiales bacterium | reverse complement strand
GCAGTCAGAGGGCAAAATCGCCCGGCCCATGCAGTTTTGTGTTTCAACATGCTCTTTCCTTTCAGGGGTGGTGGACAATCGGCCCATCGGCGTCGTTGCGCCGCTTGCCCGATGCACCACATCGCGCTGCGCGACGCGCCTAGCCGAGTGTGCCGATTGTCCGCCATCAAATGGTTCCGTTTGGGCAAGACACGCTCTAGCCGCCCTCGCCGTTGTCAAAGCCGGATACGGTTTTGGCCTCATTGGCAGCCTGGGTCGCAGCATCCTCGATCAGCGGCACCGCGACGGGCGTTGACGTGCCGGTTCTTATGGCCCGCGCATAGCCGCAGAGTTGCAGGAAGAGACGCAGCGAGAGCACCGAAAATGCAATCGGCGCAATCAGTTTGCCGGGCCACAGCGGTATGGCGATATCCATCGAGCTGTCGCGGCTCCACAGCGGCGCGGAAAAATCGAAAGAGCGGTCGAAATGGGCGTAAGTGCCCCAGACCAGCAACACCATGAGGATAAACATGGCGAGGGTTGTTACAAATTCGGCGAGCCAAAGCGCCCGTCCGGACAGCATGCCGATGACGATGTCCATGCGGATATGACCGCCCAGACGCTGACAATAGGAAACGGCGATGAAAGCAATCAGCGGCATCGCCTGCTCGATCCAGTCGACATATCCGGGCAGCGGCTGATTGAAAAAATTGCGCCCCGAGACACTGATGACGGCGAGCACCATCAGTGAAAAAACCGCAAGTCCGCCGATCAGCGCCAGCTGGCGTTCAAGCCAGAACAGCGCCTGGTCGAGGCGGCTGAGCAGGCTGCCGTCCTCCAGTACCGATGATGCTCCCGACATCATCCCCTCCCTGTGAATGAAACTGCCCGCATCCGGGTTCAGCGGATGCGGGCAATAAGGACGAGCTCAGTTGTCCGAGACAGTCTTGACCGTCAGGTCGTAGAGCTCTTGCGCCGGCAAACCGCGCTTATTGTTTTCCTCGATCCATGACTTGGCCGCAGGACCTGCCACGGCATTGCGGAATGCAGCGAGTTCGACGTCGGTATAGGTGACCGATTCAATGCCCTTGTCGGACAGCATCGGCCCCCAGGCATCCATGGTCTTGCCATTGTAGTTGTCGACATAATGTTGAAGTGCCTCATCGACCGAGCCGAGCAATGCGGCTCGCTGTTCTTCAGACAGTTCGTTCAGCGCATCGGTGTTGACGACAACCGGGCAGTTGACGGTTCCGGGATTGAGATTGGTCGTCCACCATTTGCCCGTTTCGACCGTGCCGAACGACATATGCGCATGCGGTGCGAATGCAACGGCCTTCACGACACCCGAATCGAGCGCCTGGCGCACCTCGGAAGCCGACATGGATGTGGGCACGGCACCAACGGCTGCCATTGCCTTGCCGATGCCGCCGGTCGCACGCACTGTAAGACCATTATAGTCCTTGAGGGTTTTCGGCGGCTCGCCGACACCCACAATGTTGTATTGCGGCAATGGCGACGGCATCAAAAGCGTGGCGTTCCAGCGGGCCATGTCTTCCTTGGTCGCCGGATGATTGTAGATGGCCTTTGAAACGGCGATTTCCTTTTCAAGCGAATCGACGCCCAGGAAAGGCAGTTCCAGAACCGTGATCGACGGGTTCTTGTCGGCGTGATAGCCGGCACAGAACTGCGCCATTTCAAAAGCACCGATGGAGATGCCGTCGAGGTTTTCCCGGTTCTTCGAAAGACCACCATAGGAAAGGTTCAGGGTGAAATTGCCGTTGGTCTTGGCCGAGACCAGTTCAGCCAGTTTTTCGACATGCTCGGTAAAAGCCCGCCGCTTTCCCCACAGCGATACATTCCATTCGGTGGCGAAAGCCTCGCCGGCGATTACCGCACTCATTGCGGTCAGGGTTACGAGCGTTAGCGTCTTGCGGATCATCTTGTCCTCCCGTGAAAAATTGCGCTTGGTGATTTTCGCACAGGATCGCCGTCCGATCTTCGATGTTATCCGCAGGCGGTCGGGACCCTGCCCTGCGGATTTCCGCAGAGTGGATGGGCAGGGCTTGTGCTTGACATAAGCAGGGGTGAGACCAACATTGAACAGATGTTGTTTCCCGAAAACGCAGGTATTTTTTGCCACTCACTCAGAGGTATGCAAGTGGCGCATGTGCAGTGTGAATAATGCGGATTTTTACGACCTCCGACCTGCACGTTGATTATCGCCAGAACGCGCAATGGGTAGCCGAATTGTCGCGTGCCGATTTCAAGGACGACTTGCTCATACTGGCGGGTGACATTTCCGATTCCCTGGAGCGCATCGAGCGGACGATCGGCTCAATGGCCGAGCGCTTCAAACAGGTGCTGTATGTTCCGGGCAATCACGACCTCTGGGTACTCAGAAGCAAGGATGTCGCCAACTCATTCGACAAATTTCAGAAAGTGCGCACTGTCGTCGAGAACAGCGGCGCATCGCTTGATACCTTCCACGGCAGGACGACGACCATCGTCCCGCTTCTCGGCTGGTATGACTATTCCTTCGGTGAACCTTCACCGGAACTCAGGCGCAGATGGATGGATTACCGGGCCTGCAGATGGCCCGACGGCACTTTTGAGCGCGACGTCACGGAACATTTCACCGGGTTGAACGAACCGATATCCCCGCCATCCAAACCGGTGGTGATCAGTTTTTCCCATTTCATGCCGCGGATCGACCTGATGCCGTCCTTTGCCCCGGAGCGCGCGCGCTTTCTGTTTCCAATTCTCGGCACGCATCTGCTTGAAGGACAGATCCGCCGTGTCGGATCGTCGATCCACATTTACGGCCACAGTCACATCAACCGCCGGGCCGTCCGCGATGGTGTCATCTACATCAATAACGCCTACGGATATCCGTCCGAAGATCGTTTTACTGCCAAAAAGCTGTTATGCGTGCATGAAGACACGGGCTGATCGACCGTCAAACAGTCCAGGCCGCCGGCAGATTCAGCGGCCCTCTGAAGGCCCAGCCTCCGACCTCGACATCGCCGTTGAGCTGCAAATCCGTCAACCGGTCGAAGATCATCGGCAGCGCCACTTCGGCGACCATCGAGCGGGATGCGGCGGCACCTGCGCAAAAATGCGGCCCGGCGCCAAACGGCATGCTCTTTTGCGTGTCGCGGGTCGCATCAAAGCGGTCAGCCCCATCGAAATAGGTTTCGTCCCGGTTGGCGGAGCTGAACATGAAGAATATCCGCTCCTCGGGTTCGAAGGTCACGCCCGCGAACGCATGGGATTTCGCCACCCGCCGCGGCGACATGCCGATGGGTGATACCCAGCGGCAATATTCCACGAACACCTGCTGAAAGCTTACCTCGCCGCGGCGTACCGCCGCCAGCTGTTCGGGATGCGTGACAAGCGCCCAGATGCAGCCGGCAATGGCGTCGCGCGGCTCGTTCTGACCGCCGGAAATGGTCAGCTTGATATTGGCTCGGACACTGTCGAGCGCCATGCCGGCCTCAAGCATGACGGAAAGCAGGCTCTGATCCGGGTTCTTGCGCAACACAGGCAGCATGTCGTCAATGGCAGCGTCAATGCCCTCCGTTGCCGCGTGGCAGCGCTTTTCGACCTCCGGATCACCGATGTAGTTGGCGATGCCGTCGATCATGCCCTGGCTCCAGGCATCCATATCCTCAAAGCGCATATTGACGAGCCCGGTCATGGATTTGAGCGACTGGGCCGAGAGCGGCATGGCATAGTGTGAGACGAGATCGGCGGACCCGACAGGCTCAAGCGCATCAAGGATTGCCTGCGCATGGCTCTCGAACTATCCTTTCCACACATCGCGAACCGTGCGCACCGAAACGGCCGGATAATATTGCTTGCGCTCCTGCATATGCGCATCACCGTCCTTGCGCATCATGTTCTGGCCCATCAGCACACTCATCAGCCCGCCCGGCTGGTCTGACGAGAAGACCTCGATGTTCTTTTCGCAGGTGAAGATATCGTCGCGTTTGGTGAAGACCGTCGCGCCCAGTTGCGGCACGTAGGCAATGGGTGCTTCCTGCCGCATCCGCGCAAGATCAGGATAGGGATCGCTCCAGAACGCTGCGGGGTCTATTTCAAAGTGTGGAGCCGTGGACATCGGTTCAGTTCTTCCGCTTGATGAGATCTGGCTGAGTATCCCACCAGCATATGTGGCATCCCAATGAAATAAAACCTGCGCACAAGACGTGCTCTAAGGCACGCGGCTAACCCGGTTTAAAAACAGTCAGATAGTCCTGAGACTGGACGAGCGGGCGCTGCGGACGCCAGAAATGCTCTATGATAAACTCGATGATCTCGACACGCTGGTCGATATCGTAGCGATGACCGTCCGGATAGAGCAGGATCATCCAGACGACGGACATATAGCGCTCGAAATTGTCGACCCAGAAGTGTACCTCATGTGTCTCGCTGGATATATCCGCGCCCTTGAAGGACGGATGTCCAATTAGCGTATCGCGCAGGATCAACAGATCATTATCGGTCTTTGCATCAAAGAATTTGGCGGCAAAATGGTTGTACAGCCAGGTCGTTGTCCCCTTCCGGTTTTCACGCGTCGACATCATCGCCAGATGCATCGCGCCGGATGGCGCGAGCACACTGCGGTAGATGGCCTCGATGTAGCCGGGCCAGTCAGCAACATCGCAATAATAAAGGCAATGGTGCAGCGTAACGAGATCAAATGGGTCGTGGGCGATTTTGTGCTGAAGGGTCTTGGCTGCGGTTTGCGGGTCGCAAAAGTCCCGCGTGTAGTCACCTGTGCAAAGGGAAACACTCTCCAGCATCTGGCGTTCAATACGCGAACGGACTACGGCGAGCGCTTGTTCATCGATATCATAAAGGCAGAGCCCGTCCCTAAAAGTTGCATCAAGCAGCCGGTATTGCGGTTCGTCACCCGAGCCGATGGAGAGTGCGGCAAGATCACGGTCCGGTGGAGACATCCGGTGCAGGCGCCGGATTATACATCAGGCTCGCGGCAACGTCGGGTTTTTCGTCGGTGTGACGCGCCCAGATCTTGTTTTGCTGAAATACCCCGAGCTTCGGCCGCATGGAGCCCACGCTCGATCAGCATATCTTTGGTTGAATTCAATACTGTCATGGCTTTACCTCAAAGCGCCTCCCGTCAAGACGTAATTCAAAGCCGCCACCCTATATGTGGTTGCGAAATGCCCAAATTTGAAGATTCGACTATGGTCTGATCCCACGACTTCAAACGAGCTAGCCCTGCACAAGCAGCCATTTGCAGCCTTCGGCGAGTCTGCTAACATCGAAATATCGATACAATAATTTATTCAATTCAGTGAGGGATACCATGCCACTTCAACCCATCGCGGACAAGGCGGTCGACCGAATCAGCGAAGCCCTGACGATATCTCTGTCTGAAGACGAACGCGCAAAGATTTCCAAGATCGTCGAGCAGGCCGTTATCGATTCAGCAGTCAGCGCATCGCAACGTTGTGCGCATGTGGTCGGAGCCCACCTCGAGCATGAAGAAGACAAGGCGCATCAGATCGCAGAGCGGCTGAAGCACGAGGAAACCGTGCTGATCGCAAACCTAATGGGAATGCGCTGACCGGCAAAGCTGTGATTATGCTGCCCTGCGGGCCAGATAAACCGTCTGCGTGAACGGCCTGTTGTCCTGTAGCGGATTGGGAAAGGTGACCGGCATTGCCCAGGCGGCTTCAAAAACGGATGAAAGCCGCCCGGTGAACGCGTCATCGGTCACAGCGTCGGACCACAAGCCCATAATGCCGCCCGGCAGCAGATGAGTGGTCAGGCGTTGAAGACCTTCAATCGAATAAAAACCGCCGCTTCGCTGATCGAGCAGATGATCCGGCGTGTGATCGATGTCTATGAGGATCGCATGGTATTTGCGCCCCGGCGCGTCACCGTCAAATCCGTCCTTCGACGCGGTCAGTGCAAAGAAGTCGCCTTGAACAATGGTGCAGCGCGCATCCTCCTTCAGCGGCGGTTTGAGCGGTACCAGTTCCTCTTCGTGCCAACGAATGACCGGCTCCAGCATTTCGACCACCGTCAGGGAACTGACCCAATCATGTTCAAGCACTGCACCGGCCGTATAACCAAGGCCGAGACCGCCGACGACCACGTCCAGCCCGTCGCCCGTCAATTGCGCAATTGACAGGCGCGCCAGCGCAACTTCAGATGCGGTAAAGAGGCTCGACATCAGATGCTCGTCGCCAAGCATGATCTCGAAGACGTCTACGTCCAGTGACAGAATGCGCCGCCGCCGCAAACTGACCGCTCCGATGGGAGTCGGACAATAATCGATTTCCTCGAACAATTTGCTCATCATAAGCGTGCCTTTCAGGGCGGCGTATCAATCATCGTCCTATGCGGTGGCGGTCATTGTGATCCAGGGCTCGATATCTCCGGCGAGACCGGGCGCTTCTCCAAGCGCGAAGCCGTCGACACAAAATCCGCTCTGAACCAGGTAGGCGGACAGTTCATCCTGTGAATAATAGGCGTAGAACCGGTCAAGGCTGTCGCGCTTGGCCCCCTGCCCGAGCTTCATGCCGATGTGAAAGACACCGCCCGTAACCAGTGCCCGATGAAGTGCCTTCAAAAGGATCGGGAATTCGTCAGGCCGGGCGTGCAAAAGACTGAAATTTGCCCAGATCCCATCGTAGGTGCTCTCGTCATCGATATCATGAAAATTGGCCAGTCGGGCGCCGATATTATGCGTTCCATTGGCCAGACTGACCATTTCGGGCGACGCATCGACCGGGTCAACCCGCAGGCCGTGATCGCGCATGACCACCGACGATGCGGCTGGTCCGCATCCCAGATCGAGAACGCAGCCGCCGGGAATGACCCGGGCGATGAAGCCCAGAAGAGTCGGATCCGGCTTTGTGCGCTGGGTAAGCTTGACGTAGTCCTCGACCCGGGCATCGTAGGCGGCGATCGTCTTGTGATCGGTCATGGCAGTTTCGTCCCCTCGATGAGTGCCGCTTGTTTGCTGATCAGAAATCGACCGCCTCCCGCATCAAATTCCTTTGCAATCGTAAGCTCAAGTGCGGCGACCTGTTGATTGTCCAGACCGTCGCCCGGCGGCATGGACAGAAGATAGTCTTTAATATCATCGGGTTCAGTGCAATCGAGAACGTCGTTGCAGCGGTGTACGACAACATCGGCAAAATGCCTCTTCATAACCATTTCAGCCTGATCAATGCTGAAAGCCACCGCGCCAGGATCGGTTGACGACGCGCCATAGGCCGTTGCCGCGAGTGCGTGCAGTTCACGCATGTGGTCCATACCATTTGTGGATATGAACGCGCGGCCGCCGGGCTTCAACACACGCTTCAACTCCATGATTCCGATTTCGGGGTCGGGCAAATGATAGAGCATGTGCATTGCAATGACCCGGTCAAAAGTCCGGTCTTCAAACGGCAGTTTTTGCAAATCGGCTATCTGTGTGCGAACGCCACCTGTCCATTCCAGATTTCCGATATTCCTTGCCGCTGCCGCAACCATACCGGCCGACTGATCGCAAAGTGTAAGATCTATGTCGAGCCCGTCTGGTGCCCGGCTGCACCAGAACCATGCGGCACCGCACCCCGTGTCAAGCACGCTTGACCTGTCTGGCAGCGCCATGCGCACAACAACCCATTCGAACCAGTTGATGCGGGCATATCTGGCGTGCAGCCGGCTTCGTGCTGCCAGATTGCTGTCATCGCGATATTGTTCTTCGGTCAGCGTCGACATTGGCGCTGCAACTCGCGCTCCAGCGCCGCCTGCAATAGCGGTGCGGTGCTGTGAACCCATTCGGGTTCGCTGTATCTGATCATGAGCGAGAGGAGCGATTTGACGTCCCGGAATGTCGCGTCGATCAAGCCTGCTTCCTTTTTGTCTCTCTTGAAGTGCCAATGAACCGAGTTGGGGTACTTATTTCGTGAATAGCTACCGATGTGCGAAATGTAGAGACCGATTGTTTCGCAGGCACGTTCCACCACCGCGAATATGTCTGCCTGCTCAACACCGGACGGCAAGTCGACATGCAAATCATATGATTTCTTTTCTCGAACCATGTCCCGTCCCGCTCCTGTTCAACCAAATGAAGCAACTACATCATTTGAACTTTCACAAAAGCACAAGGTCAAATGTCAGACAAAATGCGGGTAACGCAGCATGACGCCGTCGCAAAGCGTCAGCCGAACTTCAAACCACCTGTCTTTAGTTTTTCCTTTACAACGGGATCCGGATCATCAACCCCTTCGGGCGATGATTTTTCGCCCAAAAGCCGGAACACTTCGACGGGCTCGGATTTGCCCTTGACCATGAAGCTGCCGGCGGGTTCAAACGCAAATTCTGTGCCTACCTCGGCAACAATCTGGTCGCTGACCAGGATGATTGTCCTGGCTTTGCCGTCATCGACATTGTCACAGACATCTTCGATACGGCTGCATGTGTTCACGGTATCACCAACAACAGTATAGTTGATACGACCCGGTGCACCGATATTACCGACGATCAGCGGGCCGCTGTGGATCGATATCTTCATTCTGATATCGCCTTCACTGCTCTGCATCTTTGCCATAATAGCAAGCGCCGCCCGGCAGGCACGAGCCGCCATGTCATCCTGGGCATCGGGTGCTCCCCAGAACGCCATCGCCGCATCGCCTATATACTTATCGATCGTGCCGCCCTGGGCTTCGATGCATTCATTGACGATGGCAAAGTGATCGTTGAGGAGCTGGGCAACTTCGCCCGGCGCCATGTTTTCGGACATTTTGGTGAAACCGATGATATCGGTGAACATCAGCGCCAGATTGCTTTCCGCCGATGTCACGGCATCCGAGCCTCCCTGCGAAATAATTCGTCTCACCAGCGCTTTCGGCACATAGGTTTCGAACGTGCGCAGCCCGTCGATCATCCTGTGAAACGCATGGATCTGATCGTTGATTTCGCGGATGAACGATGTCTTGGGTATCTCGATGTTTTCAAGATCGAGATCACCGACCTGGGCTTCGGCCTTCGACAGCTGGACGATCGGACGGGCGAGATAGCGGGCCAGCAATATGCCCAGAATAACGGCAACGATCAGCACCAGGAAGGCGACGGCGGTGGAGCCGAGCAGCCGGATGAACTGATCGCCGACGGCCTGGACATTTGCATAAACGCCGATCCGCCACGGTTCAGGTCCGTAGCCGGTGATTTTCTTGGTCAGAAAAAGATAGCCCTGGTCGTTATACTCGACGATGCTGTTTTCGAAATCGCCGGGCGCTGGCGGCAAATCCGTATTGCGGCTTGGAAAAGCCGACAGCACACGGTCGGCAAATCCGCGCAGGAACAGAAGATTGAGTTCCTTGTCGAGTGTTGAGCGTTCGGCCAGCTGCTCCATCCTCGGATGCGCAAGAACATGTTTGTCGCCGTAAAGAATAAAGGCTGTCATTCCCAGGGCGCCGCTTGCCTCGTTGACGAGCGTGGAGAGGTTCTCGACATCAATCCCGGTCGCAAACGCGCCAACATATTTTTCGTTCTTGTAGAGCGCGGTGCGCATGTTGATATAGGTGATGCCTTCAATTGCAGCGGGCTGAGTCCAGGTTGGTTTTTTCGGAACTTCGCTTTCTGTCAACGCCAGTTGGTTGCGGACATCAGTCGGTATCGTTCCGGACCTGGTCGAGTGTATGGAGCCGTCGATGTCTTCCAGAACCACGACCGGATTGCGCTCATGGTCCCATATGGCAACGCCGGAGACCTGCGGCGATGGACCGAGCGAGCCGAGCAGTGTGTCGCGCAGCTGTTTCTTGTCGGCAAGGTCGATCTGGCCTTCTTCAACAAGTCTGACGACAAATTCCGCCAGCTCTTCGGCGGGATCGACATAATCCCTGAGGCGGATTTCCAGATTGCCCATGGTCAATTTGCCGGATCCCTGGAGCAGTTCCAGTGTGTTTCGGAAATTTGCACCGGCAGTGATGAAAAGAACCGTCCCGACCGACAGCAATATCAGTGTCGCAATCGCGGTCGAAAGCAGAACCGTGAGACTGATGCGTCCCGCACCCCTGTTTGCCTTCACCCTGGTTCTCCCCACATAAATGTCCTGCCTGTCCTCAATGTAGGTTGTCCTGTGCGCCTGCGCAAAGGCATGACACAGCATTAGTTTGGCTATTCAACGAAATCGGTGCGATCGAGATTGAGCTTGACCATTTTCTCGTTCAGCGTGCGTCGGCCGATACCAAGGGCCTCGGCCACCGCGTCCATGCGGCCTTCATGGGCAATCAGCGCCTTGCCGATCATGCGCCGCTCGAACGCGGCGACGGCTTCGCGCAGCGTATCCGGCACGTCATCGCTCTCGCCGGCCGGCGCAATGGCCTCGGCGACTGATCCCAGGCCACGGCGCGCCGCAAGCACCCTGCGTTCCGCGACATGGCGCAATTCACGCACATTGCCCGGCCAGCCATGCGACAAAAGCGCTGCGAGATCTTCGCTCGACAGGTCCGGCGGCAGCACCTCGTAAGTGCGGGCATAAAGCTGCAGAAAATGCGAAAACAGCAGCGGAATATCATCCTTGCGTTTTGTCAGCGGCGGCAGTGCGAGGGTAATCGTGTTGAGCCGGTAGAGGAGATCGGCACGCAGCCGGCCTTCACCGACCGCGTCGTCGAGATTGTTGTTGCTGGCGGATATGACCCGGACGTCGACCCTGCGCGGTTCGGTGGTGCCGGTTGGAACAAACTCGCCGGTTTCCAACACCCGCAACAGAGCGCTTTGCTGGTCGGCCGGAAGATCATCGAACTCGTCGAGGAACAGCGTGCCGCCATCAGCGCGGGTAAAATAGCCGGCCTCCCGGCCATTCTCCTCGCCGAACATCGCACGGGCAAAGTCAGCGGACGGGAGCGCGGCGCAATTGACCGCCACAAAACATGCGCCCGAACGCGTGCCGAGATCGTGAAGCGCCTTGGCAACGACCTCCTTTCCGGTTCCGGTCTCACCCATCAACAGGATCGGCATCTGGGCGCCGGCCAGTTCAAGGATCTCTTCGCGCAACGCCACCATCACATCCGTTGCGCCCATGAGAACCCGGTCAAGTCCGGAGAGATCCGACAGGCGAGCCCGCAAATGCCGGTTGGCACGGGTCAGACGATGGTTTTCAGCCGCATGTCTGAGCACGGTGATCAGCCGCGCCGGATCGAACGGCTTTTCGAGAAAATTGTAAGCACCCCTGCCCATTGCCTCGACAGCCAAGGGCACATCGGCGTGGGCCGAGATCAGCACCACGGGCAAATCAGGATGCTCGCTCGTGATGTGATCGAGCAGATCCATTCCAGACAGGCCCGGCATCTTCATGTCGGTCAGAACAATATCGGGCCGGCGTTCGGCAAGCGCCGGCACCACATCCGCTCCCCTGAAAAAGGCAGTCACCTCGAAACCCGCGCGCTCCAACAGATGCGACAGGGATTCACGCATGGTGCGATCGTCGTCGATCACGAACACTTTAGACCGATCCACCTGCGCCTCCCGATATTTGAGATGCGCCGATATCCGTCCGAGGCAGCGTCATGACAAATACGGCCCCGCCATCGGATCGATTGGAGAATGTCATCCTGCCATCGTGGTCCTTGAGGATCGACGCGGATATGGAAAGTCCGAGCCCCATGCCAGTGCCGGATGGCTTTGTGGTAAAAAACGGATCCTCGGCACGGCTCTGAGCCTCTTCACTCAGCCCGGGTCCATTGTCAGCGACACTGAGCCGCGCTTCACCGGCTTCTGTTTTCAGGACGAGGCGTATTTCCGGCTCGCTCGTTTCGGCCACCGCATCCATGGCATTGCGGATCATATTCACCAACACCTGCTCTATGCGGAACATGTCGCCAAAGGCGCGGACGGGTTCGTCCGGGATATCAACAACGAGGGCTATTTTCTTGCCGGCAATATCCGACTGCATCATGGCGAGAACAGAAGAGATGACGTCACGCAGATCAAAATGAGTCAGTTTTTCCGGTTCACGGTGGGCAAAGAAACGCAGCTGCGCGGTGATGTGCTCCATGCGGGCGGTAATGCCATTGAGGTGATCCACCAGTTCCCGAGCTTCGCCATCGATGCCGTTGCCGGGCAAATCTGCCGCGGCAAGATAGTTTCGCATCGCCGCAATCGGCTGGCCGAGTTCGTGGGTCACGGAGGCCGAGAGTTGCCCGAGAGCAGCGAGTTTGCTGACTTGCTGCAGTTCCTTTTGCGCCCGTTCCAGGCGACGTTCCGCAGCCCTTCGCTCTTCGATTTCCTCCGCCAGTTTGCGGTTGATGGTGCGCAGCCCGCGGCGTTCCTCCTGTGAGGCAAACAATGCAATCCGCACACGCCGGGCGCGCGCCAGCAAAAACGCCACCGTCATCAACAACAAAGCAGCTGCCGCCAGTATGACGGACTGCCAGGCCTGTTCATTGATGCGGGCAAGCGGTGCGAGATAGTGCAGCTTCCAGCCAAGATGGCCGATATCCCTGACGGTCTGGATGTAGCGAGTTCCATCGACGGCAATGCCAAATCGCGATGAGGCGTCATAATCCAGCGTCGTAAGGGCTTCGTCACCGAACTGGCGTTCTGCGGCGATCTCACTGCGGTCGCCTTCAGTCAAAGGCGCGAGCGTGCGATAGTTCCAGTCCGGGTTTGAGGCGAGAATGACCACACCGCGCGGGTCGGCGGCCAGCAGCGTCTCGCCCCCCTCGCGCCAGGCGCGGGTCAGTGGCGTCAAATCAACCTTCAAGGCAATAACGCCGGCAATCTCGCCCGACGCGGCGTAGACCGGCTCCGAGATAAAATAGCCGGGTTCCTGGGTGGTCGCGCCAATGGCGAAAAACACACCGCGGCTGCCCGCTAGTGCCTGTTTGAAATAGGGCCGAAAGCCGTAATTGTTGCCGACGAATGTCGGTGTCTCATTCCAGTTTGACGCCGCTATCGTCAGCCCTTCGGGATTCATCAGATACACCGCATCGACACCGGCCTCAGCGGCAAAACTCTCTAGCCGCAGGTTCAGCTCATTCGTCTCACCCCCTTCAGCGGCCTGAACGACCAACGGGTCCCAGGACAAAATGAACGGCAGGTGCTGATGCTCTTCCAGCGCTGAAACCAGCGTCGACAGATAAAGCGACATGCGGTCAGCAGAACGACGAGCCTCGCTGGAGACTGAGAGCTGCTGGGAAATCCAGAACACGGCAACAAGCCCAGCCAGCGCGCCGAGAATTACCGCGGCAATTACATAGGGGCGCCGGCTGCGTTTTTTCGCGTCCATCGTGCGGCCAATATCAAGTGTGACCGGATCACCATCTGCCAGGTTTTCAGTGCTCATGCTGCCTTATAATGCGCTGCGGACCGCTCCGCCAGAACTCATCCGGCACCAGATGCGGCTCAGAGGGCACGAACAGGTTGACGCAAAACCGTCTTCAACTTCTCCGGTGCCGTCTTGCGCGGGTCTCCGAGATATATCTCGTGATGGTGACCGTTTTCGACCAGGCCGTTGTCCGGCAGGAACTCCTCATGCAGCCTCTTGAGGGTCGGCCCCTCATCGGCATAGGAGCCGATATGCATGATCTGCACGGAGCGGCCTTCGCGATAGGTCTCCATGCGCAGTTTTTTCAGCGCCGGCAAATCGTTTGACGCGGCGACCGTCTTCAACACTTCGTCGACATGCGCCTGCCCGACCCAGTCCGGTTGCATGATCATGACGATCCACTGCCACTGATCCTTGTCGCCGGAAACAAATACGCTCATGTCATCCGCCCACCACAGCGCCTGCAGTGGCGGTACGACATAGTCGCGACCGAGTGTCTTTTTTGACAGGAACTTCAATTTATAGGCCACAGGGTAGAGCGCTGCCAGCGCCTGCGCATATTCGGTCTGCGGGTCCGGATCCGGACGGCCTTTGCCATCGATCATCAGAAACTGAAGTGGCGGTACATCCACGATTGCGAAACCCTTTGCCGATGGTGCAAACAGGGATTTCATCGTCTTTTTGAAGTCAATCTTTTCCATGGCTGTCTCCAAGCAGTTTTGTGGTTCGCTGCAGCCAGTCAATCTCGCTCTGCAACTGGCTGGTGCTGTAGTCGAACAACGCGTTGATATGAGGTGGGAGCCGTAGCCCGCTTTCCGCCTTCGCGGAAACCCGTGCAATGATTGCGGTCAGCGCGGCGCGCCGGCTTTCGAGCGCATCGATCGCCGTTTTCCGGTCAATGCTGGTCCAGTTGGCAAGCCCCAGCAGGATGGACGGATATAACGGGTGCGGCTCGGCGAGCGCGCGCACCGTGGCGTTTTGAAAAACGGTCCGGCCATTTGCCGTCGGGCGATAGATTTTCCGGGTCTTCTTTTGCGGGTCAATCCAGCTTTCGGCCAGACCGCGTTTTTCAAGCTTGGCCAACAGAAAATAGATCGAGGAAAAGGCGAGTTCCGTCCATTCGCGCATGCCCCTTTCCTCGATCGTACGGTCGAGGTCGTATCCGTGACACGGCCGCTCGATCAGCAGGCCGAGAACCGCGTACTCTGCATTTGTCAGTTCTTCATCCATTATTCTAGTACTAGAATATATGCTCAGAAATAGCAAGTCTGATAAAGGTGAAGCCATGCTGAATTAAGTGGTCGCGGTCGCCGCCCGGTCGGCGGATCGTGCACGCTTGGCCATCCACATGCCGGCGAGCATGGCAATAAAAAACACAATGGTACCCGGCGCGGCAAGCGACAGGGCCGTCATGGCGGGGCCCGGACAAAATCCGCCTAGCCCCCAACCGACGCCAAAGACCGCTGCGCCGGACAAAAGTCGTTTGTCGACGCCCGTATTCGCCGGTTTCTGGAAGGCCTCCGCGAAAAACGGTTTGATCCGTCTGCCGCTCAGCCAATAACCCGGCGCCGCAGCAGCCACCGCACCGGCCATGACAAAAGCGAGACTTGGATCCCATGTGCCGAAGAGGTCCAGGAAGTTCTTCACCTTGGCCGGGTCGATCATGCCCGAAATGATCAAGCCAATGCCGAAAACCAGACCGCATAAAAGCGCGAAGAGCGGGCGCATCTCAGGACCCTCCCAGCAAATGACGCCATATCAGGACCATTGCAAAAGCCGTAAGCACAAATGTCAAAGTTGCGGCAATCGAGCGATACGACAGACGCGAAACGCAACAAACACCATGACCGCTGATACAGCTACTGCCGAGCGCCGTGCCGAAGCCAACAAGCAATCCTGCAGCAGCAAGCAGCGGCAGGTTACCGGATATTGTTTGTTCCGGCACCCGTCCGTCAAGGAGAATGTAAAGTGGAACGGCAAGTATTCAGGCCGGCTAAAAAAGCGACACCGGTCGAAGCTCCCTCGCGGCCTGCAACCGGCGGCAACAATCCTGACAAAACGCCGCTGACGCCTGCAATCCGCCCGGTCGCCAGCAGGAATATCGATGCTGCCAAACCAATCAGCAATCCCCCGGCCAGCGAAAGCCCCGGGGTAAACTCGGTTTCCATGACTCATCCCAAACGCGACACCATTGTTGCCGGGAGTGTGGTCCGGTCTGGCGGCCCGCAAAACCCGGAAAAATCATACTATTGCGTAGCGTTCAGCGCACCTGATCCAGCAATCGCTTGCATTCCAGCAGATCATAGAGTGCCTCCTGCAGCAATTCCTTGTCTTCCTTGGAAAGACTCGATGCGCCCTGCCCTTCTCCGGAGCCGGATGCGTCACTGAGCGCCCGATTTCCCTGTCCGCGATCGCCCGGCACCTTGGCATGGCCGACAATCTGATCGCTGTCAAATCCGGGGTCGGCGGACTGTTTTGGTGCGTCATCGCTCTCCGGCTTTGTGTAGGCCGCCAGCGCCTCCGCAGCCGTCACCTCTCCCGACCCAATGGCAACGGCGAATTTCGAACCATTCTGCTTCAGTAGTTTTTGTACGCCCTTGATCGTATAGCCCTGATCGTAGAGCAGATGTCGTATGCCCTTCAAAAGATCGACATCGTCAGGCCGATAGTAGCGGCGTCCCCCGCCACGTTTCATCGGTTTGATCTGATTGAACCGGGTTTCCCAAAATCGCAACACGTGCTGCGGCAGGTCAAGTTCGTCCGCCACTTCACTTATCGTCCGAAATGCGTCGGGGCTCTTGTCCATTGTTCCGCAATCCCGCTAGCCGCAGTGACGGCCGCTTTCACAAGGCTGTTTCATTGTCTTGTCGTAACGAACTGAGAATATCCGAGTCGTGAGTCGCTATTGCAGCGTCTGCGGAGCGAACTTGCAAGCGCAAAAGGAACAAAGTGTGTGGATTGCTTCAGGGATTTCCCGAATTCTTGCGCTTGACGTGGGCGTCAAGCACCCGTTTTTTCAAAACGTTCGACGCCTTGAATGTCATGACTCGCCTTGGCGAAATAGGCACTTCTTCACCGGTCTTGGGGTTGCGCCCAATCCGTTCATTCTTGTCTCGAATCTGGAATGTTGCGAATGAGGAAAGCTTGACACTTTCACCGCGTACGATGGCGTAGCAAATCTCGTCTATCACCATCTCGACCAGGGAGGCAGATTCCGTTCTCGAAAGTCCCACCTTGCGGAATACTGCTTCCGCCAGATCCGCCCTCGTGACCGTTTTTCCACCCATTGAATTACAACCGTCCCCAGATTCTCTTTTCAGGTGCTGCTCGCAAGCACGCAAACAGTATTGACGTAAACCGGTCCGGTCAAGCCGCGATTATGTTGCAGCGCAATCATAACCATATGAAAGTCGTACTTTTTCCGTGAACTGTGTTACCAGCGCACCATAACCGCTCCCCAGGTGAAGCCGCCGCCCATCGCTTCAAGCAGAACAATGTCGTTTTTCTTGATGCGCCCGTCATCGAGCGCATCCACCAGCGCCAGTGGTATCGAGGCCGCCGACGTGTTGCCGTGCCGCTCGACGGTGATCACCACCTTATTCGGGTCGATACCCAGCTTTTTCGCCGACGCGTCGATAATGCGCTTGTTGGCCTGGTGCGGCACGAACCAGTCAATGTCATCGGCATCCATGCCGGTCGCCTCGAACACCGACTCGATCACGTCAGTTATCATTCCGACAGCATGTTTGAACACTTCGCGCCCCTGCATGCGCAGATGACCCACGGTTTTGGTGGTGGATGGTCCGCCATCGACAAAAAGCTTGTCTTTGTGGCTGCCATCGGATCGCAGTTTGACGGCAAGAATTCCCCGATCCTCGAAGCTGCCGGACGATTCAACCGCCTCAAGCACAACGGCGCCCGCACCATCGCCAAACAGCACGCAGGTCGCGCGATCCTCCCAGTCGAGAATGCGTGAAAATGTTTCAGCGCCAATGACAATGGCGCGTTTGGCAAGCCCGCCACGCAAATATGCGTCCGCCGTCGTCATTGCATAGACGAAGCCGGTACAGACCGCCTGAACGTCAAACGCCGCGCCGTGCTTCATGCCAAGCCGGCGCTGCACTTCAACCGCCGCGGCGGGAAATGTATTGTCCGGTGTTGAGGTGGCAACGATGATCAGATCTATGTCGGCGGCGGTCAGGCCGGCCTTGTGCAAGGCCGCCTTTGCAGCTCCGGCGCCGAGTGAACATGTGGTCTCATCGTCAGCTGCAATATAGCGCTGGCGAATGCCGGTTCTCTGGATTATCCATTCGTCCGTGGTGTCGACGACGCCTTCCAGTTCGCTGTTGGTCACGACTCGCCTTGGAAGACATGCGCCATAACCACGGATGACAGATCGGATCATACTCACCCCTGATTTTCCTCCACCATCTCACCGTCGACCGGCATGCGCGCGTGGAAGATCTTTAAATCGTTTTCAATCTTAGAAATAAGGTTGTTTTTCGCCATGTCATGGGCAACATCGACCGCAGCTGCAAATCCATCGGCGTCGGCGCCGCCATGGCTTTTGATGACGACGCCATTCAACCCCAGGAAAACACCGCCATTGACCTTGTTCGGATCCATTTTTTCACGCAGCCGGTCGAAGGCGCTTTTCGCCATGAGATAGCCAAGCCTTGCCATCCAGGTTCGGCTCATGGCCGCCCGCAGATATTCACCAATCTGCCTGGCGGTTCCCTCTGCCGCCTTGAGCGCAATGTTGCCCGAGAAACCTTCGGTCACGACGACATCGACGGTCCCCTTGCCGAGATCATCGCCCTCGACGAAACCGTGATAGTTCATTCCCGGAAGTTCACTCGCCTTGATAATCCGGCCGGCTTCCTTGACTTCTTCCTGGCCTTTGATTTCTTCGACGCCGATATTGAGCAGACCGACCGTCGGGCGGTCGATCTCGAACAGCGCCCGTGCCATGGCAGCGCCCATCATTGAAAAATCGATCAGCTGCTGGGCATCGGCTCCCACCGTCGCTCCGACATCAAGCACAATGCTTTCGCCCCGCAACGTAGGCCAGATGGCGGCAATTGCCGGGCGTTCGATATTTGCCATCGTGCGCAGACAAAAGCGGGACATCGCCATCAGCGCACCGGTGTTGCCCGCCGAAACACAAACTTCCGCCTCGCCATTCTTGACCGCTTCGATGGCGCGCCACATCGATGAGCGCCAGCGTCCATGGCGCAGGGCTTTGCTGGGCTTGTCGTCCATGCGCACCGCGACGTCGCAATGGTGGAACTCGCTGGCGTTTTTCATTTTTGGAAACTGATCCAAAATAGGTGTGCACTTTTCTTCGATCCCAAAGAGCTGAAATCGCAATTCGGGATAGCGGTCGAGAGACTTGGCGAGACCGGGTATGGCCACTTCCGGGCCAACATCGCCTCCCATTACGTCCACAGCAACTGTGATCAATCTACAAGTCCCTCATCGTGCCTTATTGCGCGCACGGACAGCCATCCCTCCGGCGCGCTGAAAATACTCGTTTTGTGTTTGCTTACAACAGAATTGTCTCCGGGGCGTCGCATCTGTGCGGAAATAGCCACAACCAGACCCGCAACAGATCTGTTACGCACCACGTTTGCCTTTGTTCCAACTCTCCAGGCCGGCAAAGGGAGAAGGCGCATTTGCATCCTCATCCGTCGCCTGTTCCGGAGATTCTAGAACCGCGCCTTCTTTACGCGGATAGGGATCAATTGCCAATACAGCGAATTCCTCGCACACCGTTCCCAGGTCAATCGAGTCGCCGACAAAGGTCTCGGGCATATCCGGCCCCTCGGCATCAATCACCATTTCCCCGCTGTCGTCGGTCTTGATCCGAGCCAACTTGGAACCTTCAGGAACAAGCAGCGCATTGATCCGTTCGTCGATGCTCGATGCGACCGGTTCGAGGGTCACGACACAGCTTTGTTCGATGTTGGCCTGCACACGACCCTTGATGCGCGCACCGTCGCGCTTCCAGCGTGTCAGTTCAAGCTCGGCAGCGACGCTGTTGACCTTGAGCACGCCCCACTTTGCGGCAAGAGCTGCCCGTTCGCGCTCGTCGGCCTCCAAGGCGACGGTGAATGGATTAGAGGAAACATGTCCAACACTAACTCGATAATGAAAGGATTCTTTTTTATTTTCAGTCATTTGTATGTATTTCTTGCGAGCTGGATTCAAACATCAATTGGTATTCGGCCGGTAAGCAGATCATTTTCACTCAGCGTCGCAAACGCGGCTTCGAGATTGAAAATAGCGGCCGCCAGCGGACGCATATCGACTGCGATCGAATGAGCTGTCGTATTTGTTTCTTTCCGATCTGCCGGGTAGAGGTTGCGGAGAAGTGCTTCAGCCAGTTCACCGGTGTTGCCGTCATTGAGGGCGTTGCCGTAGGATTGCGCCCGTCCATAGAACATGCGCGCTAGTTTCTTCATGCGTTTTGGCACAGAAACGTCACCGACGCCAAGTTCACGCAGCGAATGGTCCATATCCTCAAAAAACGTATCAATCACATCCTGCGCCAGTTGTTTGAGTGCCGGGCCGGAATCGTGGGTTCTGCGAAGAAACAGCACCACAGCCAGTGTTAACATCTCAAACCGCCCCATAACAGAATCCGGCACTTGCATGTCGGCGTAATAGGCTGGATTGCGGGCAATTGATGTCAGATGCCGATACAGGCCATCGACAATTTCGCGATTTTTCCGTTTTCGGTTAAAATGCGCGAGGATCATGATTTTCCTTTGTTGCCATATTTTCGGCGTGGTTTGCTTCATTGGATGAGGCTGGTTCTCATTGACCGGTTGCATCAAACGCCTTGCTGGTTTACCGAAGCGGAAGCGAATAGCAACGGCGTATCAACGATTGACAGGGGAGATACTGTTGAAGCGGCTCACATTCAACACCAGTCGGCGGTTTATTTTAAACAGCGGCGTCGCACTCGCCCTCTCGGCGGGCGTTCTGAGCGGATGCATGAACAGTGAGGTATTGACGCAAGGCTACGTGGTCGATGCGCAAACCCTCGAACTTGTGCCGCCGGGTTCCAGCAAGGAACAGGTCCTGCTCTCACTCGGATCGCCTACAACCAGGGGCGATTACGGTCAGGAGACATTTTATTACATTTCGCAGAAGCGCAAGCGCGCTGCGATGTTTCTGAAGCCCCGTCTTGTCGAACAGTCCATCCTGGCTGTCTATTTCGATGATGAGGGGACGGTCACCAACATCGCAAACTATACGCTGGAAGACGGTAAGGTATTCGACACGATACATCGCACGACATCGACAGGTGGCAAGGAAGAGACCTTCCTCTCCCGCGTCCTGTCCTCCGTCGGCAGCTCCGGTGAAAGTGCTGCAAGGCAAATTCTGGGCGGCGGCAGCGGCCCGACGAGCCAATAGCCGCAAACAGATTGTCATAACAAAGGACCGGCATCGCCGGTCCTTTTTGATTCTGGGCCGGCAATTGCCTGATCAACCGGTTTGCCGGTGTCCCTTCAGTGGCAAAGGCAATTACAGAGCACCAAACAAAAAAACCCGCGACAAGCGCGGGGTTTTTCTGTTTGGCGGACTTTGGTCCGCAATTGCCGAATCGCTAGTGTGCCAGAACGGCAAGCAGCAGGAGCGCCACGATATTGGTGATCTTGATGGCGGGGTTCACCGCCGGTCCGGCAGTATCCTTGTAAGGATCGCCAACCGTATCGCCGGTCACAGAGGCCTTATGGGCCTCGCTTCCCTTTTCATGCTTGATCCCGTCTTCATCGACAAATCCATCTTCGAAGGACTTTTTGGCATTGTCCCATGCGCCACCACCCGATGTCATCGAAATGGCGACATACAGGCCATTGACGATCACACCCAGAAGCGATGCACCAAGGGCTGCGAAGGCAGATGCCTTGGATCCCGAGATGAAGTAGATGCCGAAATAGACGACCAGTGGCGCCAGGACCGGCAAAAGCGACGGAATGATCATTTCCTTGATCGCCGCACGGGTCAGCAGATCCACGGCCCGCGCATAGTCCGGACGGTCCTTGCCTTCCAGAATACCCGGCTTTTCCTTGAACTGCCGGCGCACTTCCTGAACGACCGTGCCCCCTGCCCGGCCAACGGCCGTCATGGCGATGCCACTGAACAGGTACGGGATCATGCCACCGAAGATCAGACCGGCAACTACATAGGGATTGGACAGGCTGAACGAAATCTCACCGACATCGGCAAAATACGGGAATTTTTCCGCACTGTTGGCGAAGAAGGTAAGATCGTTGGAGTATGCCGCGAACAGCACAAGGGCACCCAGGCCGGCAGAACCGATCGCGTAGCCTTTGGTCACCGCCTTTGTGGTGTTGCCAACGGCATCGAGCGCGTCAGTCGATTTGCGCACTTCAGCCGGAAGCCCCGCCATTTCGGCGATGCCGCCGGCATTGTCGGTCACCGGACCAAAGGCGTCGAGCGCAACAATCATGCCGGCAATGCCGAGCATGGCTGTTACCGCGATACCCATGCCGAACAGGCCGCCCAGCTGGAAGGTCGCAATGATGCCGGCAATGATGACGATGGCCGGCAGAGCCGTTGATTCCAACGACACGGCAAGACCCTGGATAACGTTGGTGCCGTGGCCGGTTACCGATGCCTGTGCAATCGAGTTAACGGGGCGCTTGTTGGTTCCCGTATAGTACTCGGTAATCCACACGATCAGTCCGGTCACGACGAGACCGACGATACCACAGAAGAAAAGGTTGAGACCGGTAAAGTCCTTGTCGCCGACCTGTCCCCAGCCAATGGTCACCTGGGTGGCGATGGCCAGGCCGACAATCGATAGAAGCCCTGTGACGATCAGCCCTTTGTAGAGCGCGCCCATTATGGATCCGTTGGTGCCAAGCTTGACGAAGAAAACGCCAACAATGGAGGTGATGATACAGGTCGCGCATATGGTGAGCGGATAGAGCATGACAGAATCAAGCACTGCCGATCCGGCAAAGAATATCGCCGCAAGGACCATGGTCGCAACAACCGTCACCGCATAGGTCTCGAAAAGGTCGGCAGCCATGCCGGCACAGTCGCCGACATTATCGCCAACATTGTCGGCAATCGTTGCGGGGTTGCGCGGATCGTCTTCCGGGATACCGGCTTCAACCTTGCCAACCAAATCACCGCCGACGTCAGCACCCTTGGTAAAGATGCCGCCGCCAAGACGCGCGAAAATCGAAATCAGCGAAGCGCCGAAACCAAGTGCGACAAGGGCATCGATCACGACGCGATCGGCAACAGAATGACCGAGCGGACCGGTGAGGATGTAGTAATAGATGGAAACGCCCAACAGCGCCAGACCGGCAACAAGCATTCCGGTGATCGCACCGGATTTGAAAGCGATGTCCAGGCCAGCGGCAAGGCTGTCCGAGGCCGCTTGCGCGGTCCGCACATTGGCGCGGACAGAAACATGCATGCCGATATAGCCGGCTGCTCCCGAGAGAACCGCACCAATCAGAAAGCCGATTGCTGCAAGTGAGCCCAACAATAGCCAAGTGATGACGAAAACAACTGCACCAACGATCGCAATGGTCGTGTATTGACGGTTCAGATATGCCTGCGCGCCTTCACGGATAGCGCCAGCGATCTCCTGCATCCGCTCGTTCCCCTGATCGGCGGCTAGCACCGATTGCGTCGCCCAGATGGCGAAGACTATAGAGAGCAGACCGCAGGCGATGACAGCAAATAGTATTGACAATGCCATTCCCTCCAGTTCGCCGGGCAAGGTCCCCCGAACCCGGCTGTTACAACAAGCGGCATAGGGCCGGAATTGCACCGGCCGCCGCATCGGCGCGGACTTTGGCGATGGCTTTTCAAACAGTCAAGGAATAGTTGGCGAATCTCACCCGGTTTCAGCCTAAAGTGGGAGTTTCAGCCGACTTTGATGCCGTTTTTGCGGTCGCTTCTGACCTGAAGGCCCAGGACAAGCAGGCAGACAACCGCAATCGGCCACATGATCATATTGATTCCGTCCCAGCCGAACGCGTTCAGTACCTGGCCGGACATGAGCGAGCTGAAGGCGACCGTGCTGAACAAAATGACGTCGTGCACACCCTGCACCTTGTTCTTTTCCGATGACCTGTAGGTGGTCGTCACCATCGCCGTCGCGCCGATGAAACCGAAGTTCCAGCCGACACCAAGCAGGACGAGCGCCAGCCAGAAATTCCACAGTTCAATGCCGAGACTGGCGATGAAGGCGCAAACGATCAGAATGACGAGGCCGGTGGCAACTATGGTTTCACGGCCGAAGCGGGCAATCAGCTTGCCGGTGAAAAAGCTCGGCCCGAACATAGCCAGCACATGCCACTGGATCCCCAGGGTGGCAAGATCCGTCGAAAAGCCGCAACCGATCATGGCAAGCGGCGCGCCGGTCATCATGAAGGACATCAGCGCAAACGAGCAAACGCCGCAGGCGAGCGCGGTGAGGAAACGCGGCTGGGAAATTATCTCGCCAAGCGGCCGGGCCGGCTCTTCGTTTTCATGCTCCAGAAGTACCGTATTTTCGTGCACCCGCAGGAAAGACAGAATGACAGCACCGATAAGCGCAAGGCCGATAAGCGACACATAGGCGCCTGCAAACAAAACCGGCTCAAAGTAGTCGCGCGTGAATATCACCGTTTGAGGCCCGATAATCGCAGCGAATATACCACCGATAAGCACCCAGGAAATCGCCTGTGCCTTGAAGCTGTCGGGCGCGTTGTCCGCTGCGGCAAAGCGAAACTGCTGAACGAATGCTCCGCCCATGCCAACGATGACAAGTCCGGCTGCAAACAGCCAGAAATCCAGGCGGAAGAGCGCCGTTGCGGCAACCAGTCCGCCTATGCAGCTGACCACCGCGCCTCCCATGAACCCATAACGGCGGCCAACAAGGCGCATTAGCCAGGCTGCCGGAAGGGCTCCGAGCGCCACACCGATATTGAACCCGGTCACCGGCGCGGTCGCCAGGGATTTGTCTTCGTCGAGCAGATAATCGCCAACGATGCCGCCAAGGGATATCGCAATGGGAGCGCAGGCCCCGATAAATGCATTCGCCGCCGCCAGCACCACCGCATTGCGGCGGGCAAGGCCCAGTGCCGCACTGGACTCAGATGAAGCAGCAGATTGGCCAACGCTCATGAAACATCCTGTATTCTGGCCGGCGGTGTGAATGCAAGCACCCGGCTGTCCGCGGGCCGCATGGTTATGGATCGTGGATTCTAGTGGACCGCGCTGCCGCTGCAAGACGATTTACTGTGATCGGATCGGCTTTTGATATATTAGAATATCGTAAAATTCAATCGATCAAGCCGGCATTGTGATCACTTAAAAGAACCGCCTATCCTGAATTATTCATCGGGCTGATCAGTTTGGTTGGCGGGCATGGATTAAGCTGTTGAATTATCGTATGATTTTGGTGTTGAAACAAGATCATCCACCAACAGCAGAAAATCCCGCCCGCCATGACCGAAGATACCCT
>JAAEOH010000349.1 GCA_024244645.1 Hyphomicrobiales bacterium | reverse complement strand
CAAAAAATTACCTCGATCTTATTATGAAAAAAGATTTGGACTTAATTGCAGATCTTACTCGAAATAAAAAATGTCATGAAAAAATATTGGAATACGTTAAAAAGCCTAACGTTGAAATAATTGAAGGCAAGAGTGCTTGGTTATTTTGTCAATTATTAAAAAAGTTGGTGGAAAAGAAAAATAATTTTGAAAAACTTAACGACGATGTTTTGGAATTACCATTTCAAAGAAGAAGAAAAAGATATAGATACAGAAAACCTCTTCTATAAGGGCTCTGACGCTCAATAGAATGAAAACGAAAAAAGGGTCACCCATTATGCGCCTACAAATTGGTATCATTGTAAAATCACCGAGGTCAGGAGTTGTGATACTAGGGTTGGGATTTGTTTGTTATTTAAAATTTATTATTTAGTGCTTACCCGACCAACCGAGTCATCCGGGCGGGTCAGACATAATGAAAAACTCTATTAATGAATATTTTGCCAATAATGGTCAAAAAAATTTCATTAAGTGCCTAAAGCCCGAAGCCCAGGTAAATCTCCATCGTTAGCAATGTATTGCAACATACCATTTTTTACCGTTTTCGTCCCTCCATTTTTTATCCGTACAAATAAGTAACATTTTATTATTCCCTCAGGAACCATTCGTACTCATTCAATACTTATATGCCTCCTCAGCAGAATCTGTGGGTCACTTAATCAGTCATGCACACTTAAGTGTCGAGTGTGTCGATTGTTATGAGCAAATAGCACCATAATAAAACTGGTATTGGTTTCAGTATTTAACATTTTTCGCCAATAATGT
>JAAEOH010000348.1 GCA_024244645.1 Hyphomicrobiales bacterium | reverse complement strand
CGTTCCGCCATTGCCGGTTTCTCGTTACGAGCCGCACGTACGCCTACCAGAAACAGGATTGGCGTTTGCCGGGGTTTTCAGAGACTCTTCTTGCACCATTCAGCAAGGGGCAGGTCAACAACTTTATTGATCACTGGTATGATCATACAGCGAACATACGCGGCACCGACAGGGATGACGCGAGGGGGAAGGCGGAACAGCTCAAATGTGCAGTCCGGGGGAGTGACCGTTTGCGGGCGCTGGCAGAGAGGCCTCTGCTTCTGACGCTTATGGCCAGCCTGCACGCATGGCGGGGCGGTACTCTTCCCGAACGACGTGAGGAGCTGTATGCCGATACCGTAAATCTGCTACTTGACTTGTGGGTGAATCCCAAGACAGTTTGTGAGGCTGACAGAACCGTCAGGGTCCTGCAGCCCAGTATCGGGGAATGGCTGAAGGTGGACCGGGGCAAGGTACGCACGTTACTCAACAGGCTTGCCTTCAGGGCACATATGTCCCAGCCTGAAGTGACAGGTACCGCGGACATTCAGGAGTCTGAGCTGGTAACCGGGTTAATGGCGCTGAGCAACAACCCCGAAGTGAACCCCTCCAAGCTGGTAGAGTTTCTCATTGACCGGGCGGGGATCCTTTTACCTCGTGGAGTCGGCATCTACACGTTTCCGCACAGGACTTTCCAGGAGTACCTTGCTGCATGCCACCTTACAGATGCGGACTTTCCGGAAGAGACTGCCAAACTGGTCAGGAAGGAGCCCAACCGCT
>JAAEOH010000347.1 GCA_024244645.1 Hyphomicrobiales bacterium | reverse complement strand
GTCGCTGAGGCCGGCAAAATAGCCCTCCATGTCCGCCCGCGACTCGACCGACTTGGTGAAATTCAAACCGCCTTCTCCGTCGGCCAAGGATCTGAAATCGATCTTATCGGCCATGATGGATAGCCAATGATCGACGCTGCCACCCCTGGTTTCGTGCCACTTGGTGTAGGCGATCCTCAGAATCTCCTTGTTGGCGCTTTCATTGCCCATGATGCGAACTCCCGGCGTGTTCAGGGGAAACCGATCCTATCATTGGCAGCCGATTTCGTCGCCCACCCGGCGCCGCGTCGGTCCCGATCGAGACCCCGGGCGCGTGCCCGGCGTGCTAGAACCAGCTTTCGGCGCGGTCCGGGAATGATCGCCTGTCGCCATTACCGGGCGGTCGTTCGGATATGCTCCATATGCTACTGTTTTCCGTTGTCGGGGACGGAAACCGGGGAGTCCTCATCCGTATCGCGGAATTCGCCGGGCAGCGGCTGCCGATGATCGTGACTTTGGGGACGGCATTCTTGGGGGATACACAATGCTGATGCTGCGCCTTTCGCTCCTGCTGGTCGTCTTCGTCGATGTCATGGGACAAGGGCTCATTCTCCCCATCGTCAACACATTGCTCATCGATCCGTCGAGCACGTTCCCGCCGACGTGGTCGCAGCGAGCAAAGTGGGCACTCGAGGAGTTGGGAATCGAGTACGCGAGCCATGTCGTCGACCTTCAGCAAACGCAACAGGACTCGGACGCCTACCGGACCATCCATCCATTGGGTGTGATGCCGGACACTAAGATCGCCCAGAAGCCCGCAACTGGCTATCCACGATGATAAAAAACGCGGCCATACTTGGCGAGATCCAGATGCAGTGGGCTGGAGTCTTGGCGTTACGCGACAAAATCCAGAGGCACCTTTTCGCCGGTGCCGCCGTTGGCGGCACATACTCCCACTTTGCGGCCGACTGTGCTCATAACCTGCCGTTCCTACACGCATGTTCCGTGCTCAATGAGGCACTTCTCCAAATGCGTAATGAAAATGTGTTCGAATGCAAGTCATACTTCCTTGGCGCCCTGGTTAAGGCCGCTGAGCATCAGCTCACATGGGTCGACTTCCAGGCTGTGGTCAAAATGGTAGATGAAAGGAACCAGCTCGCGCATGAGGGAACTCTCCTCCCTCGCGGAGACTGCTGGCGTTACCTCTCTGTGGTTGAGAGCGAGCTACGCGGTTGGTCCATTATCCCTTGAACAATGGCGCCGCTTTCGATTGATGTTCGATTGTGCTACGCCCAACCCTCTTCCTATCCGGCTTTGCCATGCTGGGCCTCTTCGGCCGGCGAAGGAAACAGAGGGCTGCTGCATAACGTCGCGAAAAGAAAATTGTGAGACAGTCATATGTTCGGTAAATCGAAAAAGGAGCGTACAATTGAAGCCCTGCAGCGCGGTACTAAGGCCGCTTTAAGCGGGGGGTTCTTTCATGTGCAAGATGCAGAGGAATACGGGCTGGATGAGCCAGCATCTGCTTGGCTATACACGGAAGCGCTGGCACACCAAATTTATGTCCTCATAGTCATCTTTAACAACACCCTCGTGAAGAAACACAGCTGGGCAACTACTCAATTTGCAATTAAGGCCATCAATGCAGCCATCACCGATTACGAAATCCAAGTAGGTTCAACGCCTGGCTCGATGAGCGCATTCATCTTCAGGCGATGTTCAGAGATAGATGCGTTGCCTCCCCAAGCTCGCGTTGATGGCGAGCACTTTCGGCAATCTACTCGAAAGGTTGCCGAATTCGATTCGAGAGCAGATCAAGAAAAGATCGCACATAGACTCGAAAGCGTGGCCAACGAGTTTTTCAATAATGCCATAAATATGTTCAAGTAGCGCTTTATGGTGGCGCGAAACAAATATTGTGCGACTCACGTCCGACGTCCGCTGGCAGACGCATACCGCACGTGCGTGGGGGTGACAGTTTAGGTCCGGGCCAGACCCAATACAAACTTGCTAGAACGACAGGAGTGATGAGAAAGATGTGCAAAAGCGGGTTCGATCAATGCAATCCATTATCGTGCAATTTCTTCTCCCAATAATCGGAAATTGTAATCATCTGCATATTTGCCGACTGGAACCCATACGCGATACAATTGCCAAGTGCCACAATGCCATACACAATTAGGACTGGGGTCCACCACGCAGTGCCTACATCGAGAATGTACATGCCGGCAAGCAGCACCACAGCGGGCGCACCATAATAGAAGGCATTTGCCCACGTTCCGAAGGACTGGACATGCTTGTAAACTTCTTCCCGCATAGTGTTAACCATAGTGTTTCCCCGAGCATTGAACTCTGGCCATGCTAACGTTGTGCACAGCTGGTTGTCAGTCCGCTTGTGGCACCCAGCGAAAGTCAAAGGCACTGTCTGATGCCATCCAACGGAATTGTTTGTTTAGCTGGGCCTGTACTTTTCGGCCTCGCTTTTCTCAATTTGATATATCCATCCTCCTAGGCTGCGGATTTTCTCATAGAAATCAGCATCATGCAGAGCCGCATCCAATATGTTCTCACTGTTTGATTTCTTATTGGCCTTCCATATCATTGAAAGCAAAAAAAGACCGGGGATAAACCACCACCAATTGCTTGTAATGCTTAAATATATCGAGTAACCGAAAATCCCAAAACCAACCCAATTCCAAAAATGGAATGCGGCAGATGCAGTCGTTTTTTTCGGTTTCAAATCAGGATTATTAGAGACTTGAATGGCAACACCGTCCTCGATCCCGAGTTCGAGATCACCGGCTTGATGAAGCTGCACAAGTTGCTCGTAGTTAATGGATAACTCGTTGCAGGAAAAACGGCTCGTGCTCATAGTGGACCTCACCAATCCGACATTCCCCAGATGATATCCAAATTCTCGGTAATGTACTACCGCTCCACCGCCAAGAGAACTGTATCCCCTATGCACGTCGCAAAACGGAGATTGTGCGACATACGCGGCCGGCGGCGACCTGCCAGGGCGTCAATTATTAGCCCTTCGTGCAACGCGCCGTGCGGCTGGCGACGCTCCATGACCAGAGCGTACCGTGCGCGGCGGGCTGTGCGAAAGCGCCCTTCCGCGCCCTCAACACGGTTTGGAAATGCGACCCCCAACCCAACAATCAGGGCATCGTTCGGGTCACCGTCTATTATGCAATCCAGTGCGTTCGTACGCCGTGAGGACCGGCAGCGAAGCGTCGTCGCCAAATCGGAACAGACTCCGGGCAGCGGTCGTTATGGGGTCGTGGCGGCGAGGATCTTGGCGGTATCGTAATACTCGAAGAACGAAACGATCTTGCCATCCTCGAAACGCACGACATCGACCTTCGGCGTCTCGAAGTCCTTGCCGGTTGCCCGGACCCGCCACGACGTCGAGCCCACGGCGACGACCGTGTCGCCTTCGGCGATATACCGGCTCACTTTATAGTTG
>JAAEOH010000346.1 GCA_024244645.1 Hyphomicrobiales bacterium | reverse complement strand
GTGCTCTCAATCGCCGTCTGTGCATCCAAGGTCGGCTATGTTTTTCTGATTGACGGTACACCCTACGACTGGGGCATCTCCCTGCAGGCCAATGCCTCGACCACAGCGGCCCAAGGATTCACCACCGAGTGGATTGCATACTACCAGCCGGAACTGGTCATCACTGAGCGAATAGCCACTAACAGCAACAAGGGTGAACGGTCGCGCGAACTCAACAACGCGATCTGGAAAGCCGCGCAAATTGCGGATGTAGAATGGGCCTGCGCAGACCGCGTCCAAAGATACGCCAACAAATACGATGAAGCCGACGCATTGGCGGCCCGCTTCCCGGAAATGAAACCGTGGGTGCCAAAGCGCCGAAGGCTGTGGGACGAAGAACCGCGCCGGACGATTATCTTTGAGGCTTTGTCGCTGGCGCTGCGAGCCTTGCAGATTGATGGGGTGTCGGAGGATTAGCCCAACCCTCCCTACTATGATAGCTGCCCAAAGCCGACATTCCACTTTGTTGTAATAGGTCCGCAACGCGGACATTTTAGACATAGGTCAATTTGGCAGATCCGGCCCAAAGCCGACCTCCAGAGGTAGTTCTTGATGCTGCAGTGCGGCCCGCCGAAGCCGCCGTTCGCTGCGTCCGCGAATTCCATGGCTGGAAGGGGGGACGCCAAATGGACTCCGCGACTGACGATCTGCCGCGAAGCCCAACGCTCACTCAGTTCATTCGTCGACTCCTTCGCGGAGAACTACCCCATGCTCTTCATAGGCATGGAGCATCATCTCCACATACTCGCGTGTGCTAGTCGTGACGTGTCCCAATCCGGGCCAAGTGAAGGGGAATGTCATGCATGTCATCACAAACTCCAACTTCACCCCGAGTTTGTCCGCTACTGCAATCGCCGATCCAGTGTCTTTGTCGTCAGGCCAAAGGTCTTCGTCGAAGGTGATCCAAGCGTCGTTCTCGTCATCGACATTGATCTCTGCCAGCAAAGCACCGAGACGCTCCCCTGGCGTGTTCGCATCTTCAAGAAGTGCGATGCGAAGTAACAACGAAATGCTTTGCTCATCCAGCCGCAGAGTTGGCCTAGAGTCCACCACTTCGACCTTGGGCTCTGGCCGCTTCCTATCCTTGGCATATTCAACGGCTGTCGGCTGCACATCACTGCCTTCCAGCCACCATGGAGAGGTAAAGATATCCAACGGGGACGCGCCGCAACTCGGACAATGCCACAGGTTCTCAGCGATTTGAGCCCCGGTCATTTTGCCGTCGCAATGAAGACAAAACCACTCCGCTGCCCTATCGCCATGAATAGGATGCACCACTTCGCCCTTGGCGTTGGGCTTGGTAGAACGCCGCGGCCAATCAGAAGCAATCCCCGCACGAGCTTTCACGGCCTGTGTTTCAGCAACTTCAAGCGCCTTGTCTACAAAGCCGCGATTTTTGGCTGGACTGGTCTCTTTGTGCGTCGTCTCAATCTCAACCACTGGCTGCGAGAAATCCGCCTCGCCGATAAGGATGCGCCACCCATCGCCTTCCATGCGAATGTCACCGGAGAATTCAAAGACCTGGTACGCATGGCCGTCGATCTTACCTACCTTGATCGGCTCCCCAATTGGCCGCGACATACTTTGTTCAATGAATTGTGGTTTGCCCCCAAGAGAGGGGAAGTATTCGCGCACAAAAGCGTCCACCTTTGTTAGGTTTTCCTCGCTCGGAATCCAGCCTTGACTGGCCTTAACAGTAAGTGCCTTCCAATGCGGAAAGTTCAGCTCGGCAGCAATTGCATCGAGAGCGTCGCGGTGATTCGAACGCTCGGCATGTGCAAAGCGCTTTGCCAGCAGTTTCAATTGATCGATTTCAGTTTTTTTAGTCATGGTTCAGTTCCCAAAATTGGGATCCGACTAGGTGCCCGCTACTAACCAGATCCTGCAATTGGTCTGGGTGCTCACATAACAACGAAGTGCTGCGTAGCTTTGCGTGGCGGGCACACCGGCATGCACTGAAGGCCACGCTCAGATTGCCGGATAAATCGCCATTCGTCAACAACCGGCCCTAAGCCGCCCTCCGACAGCATACAGGATTACTGCGGTGCGGCCCGTCGTTCCGGCCATTCGCTGCAGGCGCGAAATTCCAGAGGTGGCGAATTCACGGTGACGGGACAACCCCGCCTTCCAGCTCTATTCGTTTTCTGCAGTCGCAAGTGCCGGAAGCGCTGCATAAAGCATCCTAGTTTCTTTCTCGGATCGGCCTGAAAAATCTCGATAAACTCCCTTAGAACTCGTCACGATGTATCCGGCCAAGTCCACTAAATCGGTCACAGCCTCTGTTAACTCCAAGAGATCATTGAGAGTTGCTTTTTCCGGCTCAGTTTCTGGCTCGATATTATGGGCTAAAGTGTAGTCCCTCAAAGACCTCAACTTTGAACTTGTGCTGTTCCCCTTCAATTCCCGATTAGCTGCGATGAACTGTTCTCTAGCCACGAAATAACGATCAACAGGATATTCGAACCCGATTTTTTTCATTCTTGCAGCATGATGCTGCTCGATTTCTTGCTCAGTCGGTACCATTCTACCCAGCCTGTGGACTGTGATCGTATCAGGCCCCGTATCAAACATCCGGGTGTTGAACAGAATTAGGGCGTTAGTAATCTCACTGTTTCCAAGTAGCAAAACGCGCCCTGACATTGAGCCATCCACGACCCGCATCCAATCATCGTTTTCGATAAGTGCTTTCAGATGCCCGAGGTGCCGAGAATGGTAGCTACACTGTTTATGGAGCTTCTCGTAGAGGTCAGCAAACTCATCCATCGCACCGGCCTTTTTTCTGTCCAACCAACGTCGAAAATCTTGGTTATTCGAAACGAAAAAGCCGCACGCTGCAACGTGGAAGGTGACAGTGGGCTCCGACCTGTCATGCGGCGGTGCAGCTTCAAGCCAAGCCTTTGATCACAAGCGGCCGTTGAGGACGGCCCATTCCTGCCGTCCGATCCTCGCCTCAGATGCTGCTGTGCGGCCCGTGAATCCGGACAATCGTTGCTCAGCTAACTAAACCTTCCTGCTGTTCCGAAAATGCGTCCACAATCAGAGGCCGCAGCTGCTCTTGCGATTTGACGCCTGCCGTTCCATCCTGATTTCTTCCAAGCCGATATCGAATAGAGGAGGTTTGCGTTCTTACAGGCAGCCTTCGGCACAGCATATCTGCCAGTGCTGGGTCTTCAACAGCGCAAATAACCTGTCGGCCTGAAGATACTAGCTGGGCGAATACTTCCGCCAAGTTTACCGCTCGAAAGTCATCTACATGCTGGACTGGATCATCAAGTAAAATCGAATTGAGTTTATTCCAGGCGATTGAAAGATGAACTGAAAGCAGAAAGGCAATACCAGTTGCTCGACGTTGACCACTTGAGAATATGAACTGAGGGTTTTTTCCATCGCCCACCTGCAAACTAAGGAACCGTCTTACATCTCCACGGATCGAATAGTCGATATCTTGCCAAATTGGATGCGGACGCAGTCTCTTGTAGAGCTCTGACATCAGGGGTAATACGCGCTCCAGACGCAGGTCCAGCGTCTCGCTGGCCGCTCGAACGCTGGCTTCTTTTAGTGAGGTTGCAATTTCCTCTGATCTGCGCGCTCGACTAAATCGTTCTTGAGCGCGGTGGACCTCCTCACTCGCTTCTGACGCTGATCGTTCAGATCGGCCTAACTCTGTGTTCAAACTGGCTGTCTCAAGCACTCGTAGACTCTGGCTTAAATCTTCCACTGTTTTCGATAGTTTTATAAGCCGGCCTTCAATTTCTTCCTGCGTGGCGGCAGTAGCGAATCCCATACCGAGACAAGCTTCTTCAAAGCTGGCAACAAATTTCTCCGCGAGTTCTATGGAGTCTGCGATCCGTCCAACTTCCTGTTTTTTCTGTTGCGCACGATCTTCAATATCTCGACGATGCTCAATCGCTGAAGCCAATTCACTTGCTGTTTGATCCAGTTGCAAAGCCAATGCCTGGACCGACTCTAATCCGTTTGCAAAACTCTCTTTGGTATGTTTATCAAAACAGACTGGACATCGGTTATCCTGAAGGCCCAGCGACTTGCCCGCCTCGACGAGCGAGATTAGGCGACGGGCCCTCTCAGCAACTTCATCGTGAGAGTGATCGGATTCGATTTCTGGAAGGTCCTCAATTTCAGCTTCCAGCTTGCGGAGCTCCGCAGTGTTACTAGACAAGGCCGCTTCATATTCCTTTTTTGAATTTGCCGCCTCAGCGGTCTCGGACGAAAGATTTAACAATTCTTCGAGCTTTTCGATTTGCGATCTCGACTCTGCAATTCCGCTCCTGGCCTTAGACGCTCCGTTCTCCAACCCAATTTGCTCGTCCAAAAGATCACTTACCCGAGTGAGAGCGGCTGAGATAACGGAGTCGGAGGCCAAAGCTCTCCTAGATTCGTCGATGCGTTTTTGTGCAGCCGCCAGTCGTGCCGTTGCATTTTCAATATCGCGTGCGGCGTCTTCGCGCTTAGTCTTCGCAGCACTCGCCAAAGCTTTACCCCGTTCAACCCAGAACTCGGAGTCGTTCGCACCAATCGCCTGCCTTAAGAGTTTGTAGCGTTCAGTTTCTTTGAGATCGAGGCTTAAGCTGGCAATGTGTTCATCGCGAATTATTGATACCGAACACAGCTCTTGAAGCGGATTTTTTGGCGCCCTGGACAAATCCACTAGCTTGTCCTCAAGCTCCTCAATGTCTTTTTTTGAAGGCTCAACGAACGGTGTGCGGCGAACGATCGTTTCCGATTCGTTGCCTTTGATGCCAATCTCTACATATCGAGTGTCAGTCCTCTCTTCTCCTGACCACCAAATGTAGTCCGAAACACTCTCTCCAGATGCCTTTGCATCGCGATATTTGCTGAGATGACCTGTCAACGCGAACTCGACTGCATCAAAAATCGTGCTCTTGCCGACTCCGTTTCGCCCGTCAATGACTGTGAATTCATCCGCGAAATCGATCCTGACTTTCGTTCGGTAGCCCCGAAATCCAGATAGTTCGACGTAGCTAATCTTCATGATTGATCCTCAATGTGCTGAAGGACCATCGCAATCTCTGCCTTCGATAGGTATGCGTCGACGATGCTTTCGCTGACTTCTGAGGTACGGGTTTGAATCTCCGATTTCATATCTATCGCCTCTAAAATCGGCGATGATTGAACTGGCAAAATCGACAATAGCGCTTCTCGCACCAAGTTTACATCTGCAAGTCCGCATCTTGCGATCTTTCGCATTCCCTGCAGATCTTCTTCAATAAGGTTTAGCTCGACGAATTGACTCTCTTGACCGTCAGCTTCTGCGAGCAATACGAGGTATAGGTTCCAAGACTTGGATCCGGCAGCGCGAAGTTGAAACTGGCGTCGCTTGAGTATCTGCTCTGCGCGAATGCGCCAGTCCGAAATCAGTTCCGAAGGCTCTTCAAAACAAATTGCAAAGCCAAGAATAGTGTTGTTTTCAAAAGCAAAACTATCGGCATCACCCGTCAAATTGGGATGTGCAGCAAATCCAGCCTGAGCCAGAACGTCTTTCGCTTGCGACAAGAGTTTCAATTCAGCCCCAATTCTTCTCCTGCTTCAATCCTAGTAACCCATTTGGTGGAACCGCCCCGAGCAATACTCCCGTCCGGCTCTCTTGCAATGCTCGAAGGAAGCGATGCGTTCTCTGCACCAACCGCGATCACGATATCCGGATACACAGCGGGCGCAACATTTGCATCATACGATGCTCTGAGCTTATGGAGGAATTGACCGGATCCCCTGATCACGCGAACGGATCGATCGTCCAACCGCCAGTGGCTACCTTCACTCTCAGCGCCGGCAGCGCGAAGTTGGAGAATCGTCAGACCAATCTGAGGATCGTGGAACGGCTTAGGTCGATGGGCGGGATCATTTGGTAGGCAGCCGAGTAGATCTCTCCGCATCTGCCAAAAATCTTGATTGGAGACATCCGGTGGTTCGAGTTGAGCTTCGGTCGGTTCAACGCCAGATAATTCCTGAAACTCCGCCCGACCGTGAAAAATTGCTTGGCGGACGAAAGTGCGCGAAAATTCTTTTCTCAATGAGTCCAGAAAAACGTTCCCCGAGACCTCAACGAAGTAAGACTCAATTTTAGCGCGCGCTGCGATCGCATAGAGATCTGGCGCTTTTTCTCGAATGCCCTCTTCACCCGAAGGATTGACGAAGATAATCCGTGACGGATTGATCGCGCCCAACGCATGCGCCAATATTAGATTCAGATAATCCCAATCTGTAGAATACCCAATGATTACCAAGTCTTTGTTCAGCAAATTCTGATTTAGCCAGTCTGAACTTCGTTCAACCATAGACTTGACCGGTTCAGCATCCAACTGGCTCGGCGCCCACACAGTGTTCGAACGATCGGTTTGCCAACAGCCATGAATTTTCAAGAGCGGCGGGAGCTCAGCTGGGAGTGCGGCAACCCCATGGCCATCCAGCCCAACGCCGACTTGGCCATGCAACTGCTGCCCCGCAGTCTCAATCATCGTGTCCACGTTGGTTGTCACGCAGAACTTTGCAGCACCGGAGAGCAAAAGATCAGCAACTGAAGCATGGCCGCGATTTGGTGGGCCGGCGAATGCGTGGGGATTGATAAGTGTGGCTAGATAGACGGTGCCTAACTCGCTTCTATGAAAAAAGAACTCCGCTTGTTCTTCGATATCGTCAGATAGCGCTGGACGATCGGCTCCATAGCGCGCGCTGTATGCATCCTTTGCAAATTGGGCCAAGTCCCACGCGCTCGGAAGGCAACTCGGCTCGGCCATCGATAGACCTGCCCCAGCAAGGAGTGCAAAGCGCTCATTTAGGATCGCATCGAGCGCCAATTGTATTGCTTCCAGTGGCTCTATCGAATCTGGCAATACGCACCTAAGACCAAATTTTGATTAAAAGGCATTGGAAATCTCAAAATATGGATCATTTAAATCTCCGTACCACGACTGCACAAACTTAAATTCCAGCATTTTGTGGAGGTTAAACGCATAAGTAATCGTTTGCTAGTTTCATGTTGCATCGGCTCGGACTGACATCCAGCGGCGGCCAAAGATGATCCGCGTGTATTCCCCTGAAAGTCAGCTTCGATCCAAAATGGCGGCAATGTTCGCGCATGCAGCGAAAGTCCGCTGCCCCCCCTTGGACACTCTATAGCGACCGCACAAATCATCTATTTGGATTCGAAGCTGTCTTTTACCGCATTGCGACAAACGACGGCTATCGTCCCTTTGAGAATCATGAGGGGCCGGCAAAAAGGAATCTGCTCTTCGGAGCCGCGTTGGCGTTTTCAGGACAAGCCGGCTGGTTGGGGTGATGCACCCGAGGGGCCGCAGCGAAGCGGAGGACGGCGCAGCCGTTGCCTCACTCCAAGCTGCTGGATAGGCTGTCCCAACAACGCGGTATCGAAGGCAGAATGCCCCTGTCCTGCTCTTTGGTGAGCGAGGAAACTTACTGCTCCTTGCCAGTGAAACGGCACTTGTTGCGGAAACTGAAGCTGTATCACAGGGAGCGGGATCGCCGTACATTAACCGCTGATGCATCGATCTGGTTTTTCAGATGGATGGCATAGTGCTTCTCGATCATCTCCACACTGGTACGGCAGTTCTTAGCGATTTGGTAAATGTCCGCGCCCTCCATGAGCCGGAAACTGATGTAGCTGTGGCGAAGGCTGTAGAGAGTGCGACGGTTGCCGTCACGATCAAATTTCAGATTCAACTCATCAAGAATTCGATTGAATTGGCGTTTGTGATCCACCGGAAAGAGCCTGTCGATTGGCTCTGGTTCGTTACGCTTCACCATACGCTGAAATGGCACCACTGCACCCGGCATGCTTTTGCAAAAGCCAACACCGCGCTTGCCGCGAACCTCGATTTCCAGAATTGTATCGCCTGTGTCCTCATCATCGACAATTGCAACGTCCCGGTATTCAAGCCAGGTGGCTTCGTCTGGCCGAATGCCAGTATTGGCAAGGAATAGCACCTTGTCGTGAAGCTGCGCCGCTGCCCATGCCCACGGCTTGTCTTTTGATTCTGAAGCGTTTTTCCGGGTTGCTGTATAAAGCTGCTTGTATTCATCCGGTGAAAACCATGCCCTATGGCTGATTTTGGACGACTGCCGATAGGGCATAGACAGATCAGGCACACTTTCGATCCAATTGTGCCGCACGGCCGTTTTGAGCACTTGCCGCAGCGTTACGATTTCACTGTGTAGAGTAGTACGAGACGGGACTTTAAACCGCTTGTGCGCGTCCTCTCGCGGTGGGTTTTGCATTCTTTGGAGGCGGTATTCCTGAACCAAGCCTGGCTTGATTTCAGATAGTCCTTTGCTTCCAAAGAAGGGTTTTAAGTGATTGCGCAAACGAGCCTTGTGGTCGGCCACGTACTTCTCGTTACGCTGGCCTTCAGTCATCACCTCGTATTCCTTTTCGAACTGTCTGGCAGCGTCGCTAAAAGTCTTTTCGTTTTTAATTTCACCCTGGCTCTTTTTAGAACGCAGTTCCAAATACCAGTCCTCTGCAAAATCTTTTGCTTTGCTGAGACTAGATTCTTTGGTGCTAACTCGCCGGTTCCTACCAGCCAAATAAGTTGAGCATTGCCAGATTGGGCTTTCAGGGCGTTTATATATGTGCACTTTGCCGCCGAGAATGGTGTGCTTGTCACTCATGGTTCAAACACTCCCTTCCATTGTGCAAATATGTGTAAGATTTGTGCAAGGATAATTGAGCGGATTGTAAAATACAACGCCACGCACAACTTATTGATATTTAAAGAAAAATGGTGCCCAGAGGCGGAATCGAACCACCGACACGCGGATTTTCAGTCCGCTGCTCTACCAACTGAGCTATCTGGGCATCGGCCTTTTGTGCAATCGGGAAATGTTGGCAGCCCCGATCAGGCGAGCCGGGTTATAACATGTCCGACGCCGGTGTCCAGACGATTTTGACGGGAAGGTTACGGTTTTTTGACGGATTGAATCCGTCACGGCCGATGACCCTGCTGCGGGGGTCAATCGCCGTCTTCGGAAGGGTTCTGGTTTTCTTCTTCCTCGGTCACCGGAATGGCATAGGAGCCTTGCAGCCAGCGATTCAGATCGACATTACGGCAGCGCTCCGAACAGAACGGATAGCTGGCACGAACAGACGCCCTGCCACATTCCGGGCACGGTCTTGTTTTTCTCAATGGCTCGACATTGCTCGAACCGGATCCGCGTTCCGCCATAGATTTCAACCCGATTTCAGCCAGCCGGCATGCACGTCGTAGCCCTCTCCGGTCAACAGGTTGACCGTTTCGAGCAGCGGCAGGCCCACCACATTGCTGTAGGAACCAATGATCTTGACGACGAAGCTTCCCGCCAGCCCCTGTATGGCGTAGCCGCCGGCCTTGCCACGCCACTGGCCCGAAGCAAGATAGCTTTCGACCTCCGTGCGCGACAACCGCTTGAAGCGCACCCGGGTCTCGACGAGCTTATGGCGGACGCTGTCATTGGGCGTGACAAGGCATAGACCCGTATAGACCCTGTGGGTGCGCCCGGACAGATAATAGAGCGCGGTCGATGCGTCATTGATCAGTTCGGCCTTGTCGAGGACACGCCTGCCAACCGCAACCACTGTGTCGGCGGCAAGGATGTAGCGATTGGGCCAGTTGGGATCGCCCTTCAGGGCTTTGCGCGCAGCCTCGGCCTTTTCACGGCACAGGCGACGGGCAAGTGTTCGGGGATGCTCCGATTTGCCGGGTGTTTCATCCACATCGGTGGGTAAAAGATGATCGGGCTCAATGCCTGCCTGATTGAGCAATTCGAGCCGTCGTGGAGACCCGGAGGCCAATATGAGCTTGTGTGGCAGGACCATGTTTTCAGCGCGGAAGCAAAACGGCGTTACTTGAACCGGTAGGTGATGCGGCCCTTGGTCAGGTCATAGGGCGTCATCTCGACGAGCACCTTGTCGCCGGCCAGTACGCGAATGCGGTTCTTGCGCATGCGGCCCGCCGTATGAGCGATGATTTCATGCTCGTTTTCAAGTTTGACCCGGAATGTCGCGTTGGGCAGCAGCTCGGTCACGACACCTGGAAATTCGAGGACTTCTTCCTTAGCCATATAGTCAATGTCATCCTGTTGTTGGGTTCGGGCCGCCTTGCCGCCCTGATTGCGCGGGAAACTACACAATCACTTGCTGTTTGTGAACCAAATTGCGCGTTGTACTCTCAATTCATGTGACATCCGTTGCCATTTGGCAGAAAAACCGGCTTTTGCTGGTCATGTTGTCTTTGAAAAGCGCTGCCTGAGCATCATCTCAATGTGATCGCGCACGCTGCGATAGGCAGCGACAATCTGGTCGCGGGTGCCGGTGGCGACCGTCGGGTCGGGCGTCGGCCAGTAAACCGCCTCGATCGCGCTCGACCGGGTCATTTCCAGGGCCCGGTGATGAGCTTCCGGCGCCAGTGAGATGACAAGATCGAAATAGTCGTCCTCCAGTTCGTCCACCGTCTGCGGCTGACGACGGCCAAGATCCAACCCGACTTCCTCCAGCACAGCGTCGACGAAGGGATCACGTTCGCCGGGCCTGACACCCGCCGACGCGACAAATGTGCCGGGTGGCAGATAGCGCCGCGAAAGAAGTTCAGCCATGGGAGAGCGAATGGCATTCATGCCGCACATGAACAGAACCGAAGACGGCGCGGAAGGCCCGTCGGCGTCGCTTTCCTCATGATCCTCCACGAGCGCCAAGGTCAGCCACGCCAGTGCAGGACGCACACCAGCGTAAAGAGCCGACGTGCCGTGTCGAAGTCAATTGTGATTTTCCCGCTCAGACGGTCCATCAGGGTCTGCGAGCCTTCATTGTGGATGCCGCGGCGGCCCATATCGATGGCCTCGATCTGGCTGGGTGTGGAACTGCGGATCGCCTCATAATAGCTTTCGCAGATCATAAAATAGTCTTTGACGATGCGGCGGAAAGGCGTCAGCGACAGAATATGGGTGGCGACCGGCTGTTCATCCTCCAGCGAAATGCCGAAAACCAGCTTCGAATCGACCAGTGACAGTTTCAGCTTGTAGGGTCCGCCGTCGTGACCGACGGGTTCAAAGCAGTTTTCCTCGATCAGATCGAAGATCGCAACGGCGCGCTCATGCTCGACATCGGGGGTCGAACGCCCGATGGAATCATCGAGCGTTACCTCCGAAAGCCTGAATGCATTGTCATCTGCCATGACAAGGCGAACTCCTGAGCATTGAGACCAAACAGAAGCGCACGCTGCGCTCCCCTTCAGACCCCGTTGTGGCCTAATTGTTCATTCGAATTGCAACAGAGCGGGCATGGGCGTCAAGGCCTTCTGCTCTGGCAAGTGCGATTGCTGCCGGCCCGAGCGCCTTCAACTGCTCCGCATCAAGCCGCAGTACCGATGTGCGTTTGACATAATCAAGCACCGAAAGTCCGGAGGAAAACCGCGCCGAGCGGGCGGTCGGCAGGACGTGGTTCGATCCGCCGACGTAGTCGCCGATCACTTCCGGAGTGTGACAGCCGATGAATATGGCGCCGGCGTTGCGCACCAGCGGCAGCAACGTGTCCGGATCATTGACCGCCAGCTCCAGATGCTCCGGTGCCAGCCTGTTTGCAAGCGGCATGGCTGAAACAATATCCTTTACCTTGATGATGGCGCCGAAATCGCGCCAGCTGGCACCGGCTATATCGGCCCGTTTCAGGGTTTTTAGCTGGCTTTCCACGGCCGCTTCAACCGCATCGGCAAACCCGTCATTGTCGGTCATCAGGATCGACTGCGCGGCAGTGTCGTGCTCGGCCTGGGCAAGCAGATCGGCGGCGATCCATTCGGGATTGTTGTTTTCGTCGGCAAGGACCAGCACTTCGGAGGGGCCGGCGATCAAGTCGATGCCGACGGTGCCGAAGACCTGTTTTTTTGCCGCCGCCACATAGGCGTTGCCGGGTCCGACAATCTTGGCGACCGGTGCGATCGTTTGCGTACCGAAAGCAAGCGCGGCGATGGCCTGGGCACCACCGAGGCGATAGATTTCCGAAACGCCGGCGAGTTTCGCAGCGCCTAGAACCAGCGGATTGAGCTCTCCGTCGGGGCATGGCACGACCATGACGATACGTTCGACGCCGGCCACCTTCGCCGGTACCGCATTCATCAAAACCGAGCTCGGATAGCTGGCGCTGCCGCCGGGCACATACAGGCCAACCGCCTCGATCGCGGTCCAGCGCGCGCCGAGGCCGACGCCGAGAACGTCTTCATAAAATTCGTCAACGGGCTTCTGTTTTGCGTGATGGCTGCGGATGCGCTCGTGGGCGAGCTTCAACGCCTCGAAAGTCTCCGGATCAACGGCGTCCGCCGCAGCGTCGATTTCAGCTTCTGTCACGGCAATGCCAGCCTGTTGCAGGTCCAGCCGGTCGAATTTGCGGGTGTAATCGATCAGCGCAGCGTCGCCGCGCGCCTGGACGTCGGCGATAATCTCCGAGACGACATCGTTGACGTCCTGCGAGACCTCACGCTTCATCGCAAGCAGGGCGTTGAATGCATCTTCAAACCCGCTGTCTTTCTGGTTCAGTCTGCGGACCAATTTGCTCTCCTGAAGTCGCCTTTTTGGGGATCGTGCAGTTAAACGTCGGATAAGGGATGATTGGGACGAAACTCGGTCTGCCATGCGGCGCCAAGATCGCTCAACTGGGCTTCGACACACTCGACCTCGAGCTCGACGGCCGCATTACCGGAAAAAATCAGTTCAATGCGTCCGGCGGGCTGGTTGTCGCCGGGGACAAAATTCACAGCCAGCAGCGACAGCACCGCATCACCGCCACCGGATTTGAAACCGCGCGAGCGCACAGCGCCGACGCGATTGAAATGCAGCGCCGAGCGGCGGCGTTCGAAACTGCGTTTGCGCCGACCTTGCGAATCTTCCCAGACAAAACGGTTGCCGACCAGCATGAACCGCCTTTCCCGCGCCAGGAAGTCGAGATCACCGGATTTGAAAACGGCATCCTGCATGTAGGCGGACAGGATGGACAGGTCCTCCTTGTCCATAGCGATGAGTTTGAGAAGTTCCATTTACGACCCTTGTGCTGACACGCCGCTGACGGGCGGTTTGCAGGGCGCGCTGCGCCCTTTGCAAGGTAGATAGTCGTTCAGGGCGTTCGGTGCAATTGTCTTGTCGGTCGGATGCGCAGTCGAGACTGGCGCGCTTATGAACTGAGCCGCTCAACCGTCGCGCCGCAGCGGGTCAGTTTTTCTTCCAGCCGCTCGAAACCGCGGTCGAGATGATAGACGCGGTTGACGACGGTTTCGCCTTCGGCTGCAAGTGCGGCAATCACCAGGGAGACCGAGGCGCGCAGATCCGTGGCCATGACCTGAGCGCCCTTCAGCGTATCGACACCGGTAATGGTTGCCGTCTGCCCCGAAAGGGCGATGTCGGCGCCGAGCCTTGCCAGCTCCTGCACATGCATGAAGCGGTTTTCGAAAATCGTCTCGGTGACCCGTGACGTTCCGTTTGCCCGCGTCATCAGCGCCATGAACTGCGCCTGAAGGTCGGTCGGAAAACCGGGAAACGGATCGGTAGTGACATCGACCGGTTCAAGACCGGCCCCATTGCGGCGCACATGGATGCCGGAATTGGTCGGTGTCACTTCGGTGCCCGTGGAACGAAGCGTGTCGAGCGCTGCATCCAGTAGGCTGGCGCTGGTGTCTTCAAGCACGACGTCGCCGCCGGCCATCGCAACGGCCATGGCGTAGGTGCCGGTTTCGATGCGGTCAGGCAAAACGCGGTGACGCGCACCGGAAAGGGCGCTGACACCTTCGATCAAAATAGTTGAGGTTCCGGCGCCTGAAATACAGGCGCCCATGGCGTTGAGGCAGTCGGCAAGATCGGTGACTTCCGGTTCCCGCGCTGCGTTGTGGATTTCCACCGCGCCGTTGGCAAGGCTTGCCGCCATCATCAGCACATGGGTGGCGCCGACGGACTGTTTGGGAAAGTCATAGCGTCCGGCCTGAATGCCTTTGGGCGCGCGGGCGTTGATGTAACCGCCCTCGATGTCGATATCGACGCCCAGCGCCTTCAGGCCGTCGATGAAGAGATCGACCGGCCGTGTGCCGATGGCGCAGCCGCCCGGCAGCGATACACGCGCTTCGCCCATGCGTGCAAGCAGTGGGCCGATCACCCAGAAACTGGCGCGCATTTTCGAGACAAGCTCATAGGGTGCGGTGGTGTCGACGATGTCGCGGGCGGTGAAATGGATGGTACGTGAATAGCCGCTGTCCTGGCGCTGGCGCCTGCCGTTGACCGAGTAGTCGACGCCGTGATTGCTGAGGATGCGGATCAGCTGCTCGACATCGGCCAGATGCGGCACATTCTCGAGCGTCAGCGTGTCGTCGGTCAAAAGCGAAGCAATCATCAGCGGCAGGGCCGCGTTCTTTGCTCCGGAAATCGGAATGACGCCGTTGAGGCGGTTGCCGCCGACAATTCTGATACGATCCATGCGCGATCCGGGCCCCTGCCCGCCTTCTTTGCCTTTAAACGACTTATGCCTGTCCCAGGTGGATGATTATGGCCGCTTTTGCCCGCCGGCGGCCGGCAGGCCTGACGCCTCGTCAATGTTGCCGTGGCGCCGGGCGCGGACCTGCTTTTTGCGGCGCTGGAGATTTGCGCGCAATTCACCGGCCAGCCGCTCTTTTCGGATTTCAGCCGGAGTCCTGGATTTTGCCTTGTCGCTGTTTTGTCCCATCAACCGGACATACCGCATTCAAGGGGCTGAGGCAAAGGGCAATTGCATGGCACAAATCGGGCAATTGCGGCATGGTAAACGGCGCGAATGGCGGCGTGGCGGAAAAACGTTGCGAGCGTCTGCGGATTGGTCCTTGCGCTCGCGATAAGTCTATGGCAATAGCACCGCGTCCTGACCCGCTGCCGTAGCTCAGGGGTAGAGCACTCCCTTGGTAAGGGAGAGGTCGAGAGTTCAAATCTCTCCGGCAGCACCATAAAATCAATAACTTAGCATTTTGTCTGTCTCGTTCATGACAGAAACGATGACAGAAACAACCACGATCACTTGCGCTTTCCAATGCGCTCGGCAGCGCCACTCTGGAATTCAGGATGGTGGTGGCCATAAACTTGCTCGATCATTTTGAGGCTGGTGCCGGCGTAGGCGGACACGTCCCAAGGGTCGATGCCGCTTTGCATCATCCACGTGATCGCAGTGTGTTTCAGGATGTGCGGCGTCACATCCGTGGCAAGGCCCGCAAGATTACACGCCGCCGTCCATGATCGACGCTGGCTCGTTACCGGACGTCCCCGGAAGTGGATAACGAACGGAATCGGATCCCGAACAGCGCTCTTGCGCATATCCTCTGCCCGCCAACGTCGAAGACTGCCAGCAATCCTGCCCGGTATTCTGACGGGTGGCCGCCTTTTCCGAGTTTCATCGTCATAAATGCCGCGACGATGCATCACGCCGGCATTAAGATCGACATGACCGCCAAGTGTGTTCGAAAGCCATCCGAGGCGCCTGACGGCACCTGACCGCGTCGCAGTATAGATGCTAATGATGATAAAACGCCGGAGTGCCCGGCCGGCATCCACATCTTCCAACTGCCGTGTCGCCCTCAGGAGTCGAGCGACTTCCGCTCTGGTAAGCCACCGGTTGCGTGGTGGCGACTGCCTTGGAAGCGTGACTACGGGAAGGGCATCGAGCGGCGTCTCCGCATGCCATGCGTTTAGGGCGGCGCGAAGCACCGTCAGCTCCCGCCTGGCCGTCTCCTGGCTTGTCATCTTCGGGGTGTCGGTCTTGGTTGCCTGCCGAATCGGTTGGCGCATGCGATGTTCGACATATGCATTGCATGTCGACGATTTCACATCGGAAACTCGCCGACCTCCCCACCATTCCACTAGCCGTTCTATAGCGTAGCTCGAGGCATTCGATTTCTGGCCGGGAGCCACGTTCCGGGCGTAGTAAGTGAGAATATCGGCTACGAGGAGACCAACCGCACGACCTTCTTTTGGCGGTTCGTACTTTTCCGCGATGTATGACCGGAGCCTTTCCTCAGCTCCCTGGCGCTCTTCAATGCCGCAGCCAGTGCCGCGCTTCTTCGTTCCATCTCGGATGAACCACAGTCCTGCGTTTCGGTCAAACCAGAGGCGGGCACCTTTTGCTGGGCGCGGCATCTTTCCCTCATTTCCTGTATTGCGGCCCTAGTGACAAAATCCCTCCGGCCTATGCGTTCGACAACAAGATTGCCACGGGCGGCCTCGGCCCGCAATGTGGCAGGCTTGATCGTGCCACGGAAGACGATCTGACAGGCCTCCAGTAATGTCATGGGATCATCATCACCGATCGGGAATTGCCGGTCATCCATGTCAGGAATGCGCCCCATCAGCCTTCTCCCGTCATGGTAATTGATATCAGCCTGGCTGCACTGGTGTTGCGTTTGATGACCGCGCAGCCGATCACCACACGGCCCACAAAGCCTTTGATCCAGACTTCACGGTGGCCATAGGCAACTGGCACTGAGTAATCGTTGCCGCGATAGCGCACCATGGATGTCGACGTCACCTGACCGCTACGCAGATCGCAG
>JAAEOH010000345.1 GCA_024244645.1 Hyphomicrobiales bacterium | reverse complement strand
GAAGGCTTTGCGAGTAAGGTCAGGACGGTTGAGGTAGCCCCTTCCTACGCCATCACCCCCAATGTAGAGCTCACCCATCATACCCACTGGCAATGGCTGAAGGTGTGCATCTAGTACGTAGTAGGTAACATTAGGGAATGGGAGCCCAATAATGTTAGAGGATACATGCTCTGTGCTATCATCAAACTCCATTGCAGTGCAAGCAATGGTAGTCTCTGTGGGTCCGTAGTCAATCACAAAGTACTTGACCTTGTCCTGCCACGTTTCCACATAGTGCTGTGGTGTGTGCTCTCCACTAAGAGCAATGCAAACCACTGAGGGAAGGTCACAGCTGGAAATAAGCTGAAAGAGTGATGGTGTCATGTCGAGGTGAGTGACCTGTGAAACATGTGAGTGTCAAACAAACCATAGTATACCTTGTAGTGTGTGTAAAATATTCCTTGAATGACAAGCCAGCCAGCTCACCTTCACTGTGTTAATGAGTAGCTCCAGCTCATCCAACAATGCGAACTTTGGAGCAAGTACCAGAGTCGCACCCAAGGAGAGTAT
>JAAEOH010000344.1 GCA_024244645.1 Hyphomicrobiales bacterium | reverse complement strand
GAGGCACCAAGTTGCTCTGGACGCTTCGCCGGTTCTTCCCGGATCGGGTCCGGTCAGAGCTCGATAGGCGCATGGCGGATCTCTTCTCGGACGGCTAGGTCCAGCTCGTCGGTCTGTGGCGGTTGGGCCCGGGCGTCCTCGGTGGATCGTCTGACGGTCCGGTCGGCAACGACGTAGGTTCACGCCGACGATGGAAGTCCATACCCGAGATCTCTCCCACACCGGGCCTGGTCCCTCTTGGCGGGTTCGTCAACGTGAAGCCCGACATGGGTGATGGAATCCATCGAGAGCTGTGCCCCCGCTCCTGCATCGCGTCGCATCGCATCGCGAATCAGGTGGGTCGGGCCCGCGGGATCCGGTGGGTGGGGCACTTGTCCGAGTCGGTGAGCGAGTGGGCTGCCTACGCGTCGACCTGGGCTCAGGACGAAGTCGTGCGGGCATTCACCCGGGCAACGTTCGACTCACTCGAGCCTACGCTGGACGCCCGCGCCACGTCGCTGCGGGAGGCTCGCGTCT
>JAAEOH010000343.1 GCA_024244645.1 Hyphomicrobiales bacterium | reverse complement strand
CTCAATGGGTGCGACTCTGGTAGTTGCTCCAAAGCGTGCATTTCTGGATGAACTAGAGCTACTCATCAACACAGTGAAGGTGAGCTGGCTAACTTGTCATTCAGGAAATATTACACACATGCTCGAAGGTGTGCTACGGTTTGTTTGACGCTTCACATGTTTCACAGATTACGCACCTCGTCATGACGCCATCGCTCTTTGAGCTTGTTGTCAAGTGTGCCCTCCCCTCAGTGGTGAGCATTACACTTGCTGGAGAACATGTACCCCAGCAGCAGTTGGAAACGTGGCAGGATAAGGTCAAGCACTTTGTGATTTCATATGGACCCACAGAGACTACCATCGGTTGCACTGCAATGGAGTTCGATGAAAGCACGGATCATGCATCCTCTAACATCATCGGGCTCCCCTTACCTTATGTTACCTACTACGTACTAGATACACACCAGCAGCTAGTGCCAGTGGGTGTGTTGGGTGAGCTCTACATTGGGGGTCATGGCATAGGAAGGGGCTACCTCAACCATTCTGACCTTACACGCAAAGCCTTCAT
>JAAEOH010000342.1 GCA_024244645.1 Hyphomicrobiales bacterium | reverse complement strand
AGAACGTGGTCGGTCAAAGGGGAGGTTCAGTGGTGTTGGTGTGTTAGCCAGCTGCTTCATCCAATAATCCAGCTGCTGTTCCAATTGCCCCTCCATTTCAAGGTGCTGCCACTGCCACACAGCATAGTCAGCATACTCCACAGGTAGATGTGGCAACCCTGTCGGCTCCTCAGCACCAGCAGCATATGTATTGTATGCTGTAAGAAGATCACGAAGAACAATTTGAGCACTCCAGCCATCGGTAATGGCGTGGTGAATACAAATCATCATCAAGTACTTGTTGGGTGCTTCAATCTCGCTAGGCAGCATCACAAGAAGTGATCGAACCATCTCCAGCCCCAGTTCAAATGGTGTTGCAACATGGCCTCCAATGGCAGCAATGACATCTGCTGCTGAGTCAAAACCAGAGCTATTCCAGCCATTGGTGCAATCCCAAACTTCCAGTGGAATGGTGCCTCCTGGTTCTTCAGGAGGGCAAATGATCTGGATGAGACTGCTTTCCTCAGCCTTTGCCTCCTGAGATGTCAATCATGT
>JAAEOH010000341.1 GCA_024244645.1 Hyphomicrobiales bacterium | reverse complement strand
GGGCGAGCATGCCCTGGTCGCAGCGGCGCTGTGTTTTCGGCGCTCTGGCGACCAATCCGAATGAACTGACGGAGGAACTCCTTTTTGACCGCGGTTCAACTCGATCGCGGCCGCGACATGTGCGCCTCACCTGCTCAATACTGTCCGTTGTCAGATAATTTGGAACAGACGGTAGCCTGAGCTAACGGAGTGTTTGGCTCATCAATTGGTTTCCATTATGCGGCGGATCTGCGGTGTTGCAAACGCCGGTGCTCGATTGTGTTTCGTTTGATCCTTTCTCTTTCCAATAGGATGGTCTGGCCGCGTCCGAAGTAGACGTCGGCGGGCGTGAGATTGTCGAGGCTTTCGTGATAGCGCTGATGATTGTAGTGCTCGACGAAGGCCTCGATATTGACCCGCAGGTCTCCCGGCAGGAAGTAGTTCTCCAGCAAGATGCGGTTCTTCAGGATCTGGTGCCAGCGCTCGATCTTGCCCTGGGTCTGCGGATGGTAGGGTGCGCCACGAACGTGTTCCATGTTGCGGTCTTCCAACCAGTCGGCCAGATCACCGGCAATGTATGATGAGCCGTTGTCGCTGAGCAGCCTGGGCTTGTGAACGACATTGGCCTGATCGCAACCTGAAGCCTGCAGGGCCAGTTCAAGGGTGTCGGTGACATCCTCCGCCTTCATCGTGGTGCAGAGCTTCCAGGCGATGATGTAACGGGAGAAGTCGTCCAGGATCGTTGACAGATAGAACCACCCCCAGCCGATGACCTTCAG
>JAAEOH010000340.1 GCA_024244645.1 Hyphomicrobiales bacterium | reverse complement strand
GAGCGCCAGGAAGAAATGGCGCAGGCTCGATGGATCAAACCACCTCGACGAGGTCATCCAAGGAGTGAGATTCGAGAACGGCATCAAGCAAATCCAAAACGCCGCCTGACCAGCCCGTCACCAACTTTCGGGCATAGCTCGTTGTGTCCAGATACCAGTGGCATCGCGCGTGAAGACATAGGCCGAGCCACTCCATGTGCCGATTAGCGCTGTGTCCGCCGACACGGAGACCGAGATACCGAATTTATCATCGGCCGCGCCGTCTGAGGCTGTCAACTTAGCCTGTTGTGTCCAGATACCAGTGGCATCGCGCGTGAAGACATAGGCCGAGCCAGAAGCGTCACCATTGTCATCGTCCACCATCGCACCGATAAGCAACGTGTCATCCGACATTGAGACCGAATGACCAAACCAATCATCGGGAGTACCGTCGGAAGCCAACAACTTCTGCACCTTGACTGAGTTGAGCTCACTGTCGACATTCCAAGTCGTGCCATCGCCACCAGGCGCTGCTGACGAACTTCCAGCTTGCACCGTCATCGTTTGGAGCTCTTGAAAAGCGATGCAGTCGACAAGACCGACTTGCATCGCCGGAAGTACCTCACGGTCAGGGAGGGCGACTATGGTCATCCCAAGATCTTGAAGGATCCTGCTTGGTGTACTGTTGGCTCGAACCTTTTTTCCGTCTAGTTGGGTTGTGCTGGTAATGGTCAAATTGTTGGCGCAATATATCACCACGTTGACGTTGCAGTCGCCACACTGTGGAATAACTAGACTTCTCTGCGCGATCGCCGCAACTCCGAGTTGGTCAGCAACATCATCGGCGGAATAGTTATACCAAATCCCGTTGATCATGACCTATGTGCCCATTGCCTGTGTCCGATCGACATGATTTTCCAGGGCTGATCGATGAGCTTGTTCCAGGCGTCACAGCAGTGGTCGACGATGTCGTCGTATGAGTTGAAGACGCGG
>JAAEOH010000339.1 GCA_024244645.1 Hyphomicrobiales bacterium | reverse complement strand
ATCGATGATCAGGAGTTTGTATTTGGCCAACTGTTTCTGCAGACGCAGGAGCTGCTTGTCATCGCGGGCTTCCAGCAATGCATGGACAAGCGCCGATGCGGTGATGAAGCCGGTGGCCAGGCCCTTCTGGCAGGCGGCCAAGTCCACCCATGCCGGGATTCCCTGGCTGCGCTTCATTCGCCGTGAACTGGGCGAGCGGGTCCATTTCTGGCCCTTCGACGGTTGGGACATTCCGCAAGGAAAGTCCGCCGTCGCCGAGGTCTATCCGGCGCTCTGGTCCCGCAGTTTCGCCCGCGAGGGTCGCACCGGCGATCAGCACGACGCCTACAGCATCGCGGCGTGGCTGTCTCGCGCCGACAGGGATGACAGTCTTGCGGCCTTCCTAAACCCCGATCTATCGCCGGCCGAGCGATCGGTGGCCGAGGTCGAGGGCTGGATTCTCGGAGTCGCATAAAAACGGCCCGGGTCGTTACCTTCGTGACGGGATGGGGACGATGTCCGCCTTTCGGGTGTCCTGGAGAGCGTCCATCTTGGAGCCGAACCGTTCGGCCGCCGCGCGCAACGGGTCGTCGGCGAGATGAGCATAACGCTTCGTCGTCAACGGATTGGTGTGACCGAGAAGCCGGCCGACGATCTCCAGACTGAGACCGCTGGAGACCAGGTGCGATGCATGAGTGTGGCGGTTGTCGTGAAGGCGGTAGTCGTCAAGGCCCGCCTGTTCGGTGATGCCGCGCCAGAATTTCTTGATGCCCTGCAACGGCTTGTCTGGCGCGTTGCCGGGGAAGAGAAAACGTTCCCTTGGGTTGGCCCGCTCCCGCATCTCGGCCAGCAGCGCCAATGCCGGAGCGGACAGGGGAAGGTGTTCCGTCCGTTTCTGCTTCGTATGGTGGGAAGGCTTGATCCAAACGCCCCGGGTCAAATCGATGTCCGACCAGCGCGCCGAGAGCACTTCTCCGATCCGCGCGCCGGTGAGGAGTTGGAATCGGACAGCGTTCGCCGCGCGATGATTCGGATGTGTCGACAAGGCGTTCAACAGCCGGCCGAGTTCTTCGTCCGACAGCCAGCGCTCGCGACGTTCCTCGTGGAACCGCTCGATGCCCTTGACCGGATTGTCGCCCCGCCAACCCCATTTCATTGCAAGCGAGAACATCTTCGACATCAGGGCAAGGACCCGATTTGCCTGATAGGGGCTGTCCCTCATTGAGACATGAAGGGCGTGAATGTCCTGCGACTGAACGGCGTTGATCTTCTTGCTCCCAAGGCGCGGCAATATGATCCGGTCCAACATGGATCGGTCATTCTCAACGCTTCTCGGGCGCTTCTTCGGGATGGCATGTTGCTCAAGGTAATCCGCCGCGAGTTCCTTCATGGTGGGAGCGCCACGTATGGCGCGATCATCCGCGATCGGGTCATTTCCTTTGAGAGCATCCGCCAGGATGATCCGCGCCTGCTCCCGCGCCTTGTGGAAGGTGAGTAGCGGGCCGTGCTGGCCAATGGTCTTTCGACGTGAAGCGCCGGTCTTCCGATTTCGATACTGGACGACGTAGCTCTTGATGCCGGATGGCTTGACCCGAACCCCGAACCCGGGGAGTTCCGCATCCCAGGCAACATAATCAGCCTCGGCGGGCGGAAGCCCCTCGACCACCGACTTCGTCAGTTTCTTTTTCGTCATCTGGTCAACTCCAAAATAACAGGTAAGCGTCAGGTAAGCATGAGTAAGCGTACTTCCAAGAGGTTTATCGTATCACTGCGCTTGGAGAATATCAAATTTATATCGAAAAATCTGCTTGTTATAGAGTAAACGCGTGTTCCACCGTATTTTGTAGAAAAAAGGGGACAACGACTCTTAATCAGCGGGTCCACGGTTCGAGCCCGTGCTCACCCACCAATTTTCTCAATAATTACAGCCTATTGAAATAGAAACCTATGCTGCCGTCTTCCAAAATTGGAAATTCGGAAGGATATCGGAAGGCGAATTATTAAATGTAGAACGTCGAGATAATGATAAATCCAATCCCGACTATTACCGACCCCACTGCAGTTCTGTTTGTTGTGACGTCAAAAACAATCAAACCATCATTGTCGCAATACCCGATATCGCCTTAGCCAATAGGTACACGACATGGCACTTAACGGCGAGTTTGGGGGAACAGTTGTCATTCGTTGCATGCTGCACCTGCGTCAACTATGCGACCGACGCGTATGTCGAGTCACAAAAGCGACGAAAGAAGGTAGAAATGCTGTTTGCCCACCTCAAGCGGATCATGAAGCTCGACCGATTGCGACTGAGAGGACCAAACGGTGCTAAAGACGAGTTCCACCTCGCAGCAACAGCCCAAAACCTCCGCAAACTCGCAAAACTCATCCCAATGCCAGTGTGAAAACAGTTCACAAGGCCACTCAATCCAATTCCAAAAGCAGATACAAAAGCGACTTTTTCATCAAAATCGGCTCGGAATAGCCTTCGCTTGATCGTCGTGTTTGTGGTGGGTGGATTGTTTCTAATTCTCGGCAAAACTATCGATTGTGTTAAACCACGGCTTGATATCCAAAACCGGCGTACCGTCCAGGCAGTCAATCGCATCAATTACTATCTTTCCTTCCGCCTGATTGAGTTCAACAACATTGACAGCAGCCAATGCAATCGGATTTGGCCTAACCGGTGAACGCAGTGCAAAAACTCCAGTGGATTCAGATTTGTGCCGGGGTGTTTGAATGATCAGATCTCGTCGTGCTTCATGCATCCAATACAACACCAGAATTCGGGACTGATTGTGTAGACCATTCAGCCCGTCGTGCCACACCTCGTCCAATTCAATAACGGCTCTTTGTCCTCGCTCTCTGGCTTGCATTAAGTTCCTGGGGCAATCCGAACGATTCCGCCAAGGGGATCGGATCTTACCAAGAAAAATCAGATTTGCGTTATCTGCTATTTCAGCAGGATCGAAGGGCAAGGCCACTTCGCCCGGACGTTGTTCGGCAGTTACCATTCCGTCTCCTCACTGGTTGCGCGCGGTGTAATTGATAACAATTCGGCATGCCACAGTGTTGATTGAAGTCAAAGAATGGCGAATCCATCGCGATATCGTTGAATTGTGTCAACGCCGGAGTAAATTTCCACCGGGCGCCGGAGTAAAAACACACCACTTGGGTGTTGCGGAAGGTTGTCCATAGGGTCCGCACTGCGGAGTGCCCCAGATGGCTGACGCAGCAGGGCGGGGCCTGTGGGCAAGCTGAGTTGTGGTGGCTGTGTTTTAGTCTTTTGAGCGTACCCAGTCTTTCAACAGGCGGGCGTACTGCCGAGTCGAAATGTGCGGACGATCATGAAAGCGTCCTGGCCACAGGTGTTCGTGTCCAGACATCAAATGGTGACGGATCCAATCCGTGAGCGCTTTCCGAGTTCCATCAGTGATCTCGAAACGGACAGACGATTTGGTCTTGCTTTGCAGGATTGAAGTTCGCTCTTTTACCGCTCCGGCCGCATAAACATTGGCCACTTTCAATCGAACGAGGTCACAACCGCGCAATTTGCTGCCGACAGCCAGATTGAACAGAGCCAGATCGCGGACAGCCCCGGCCAACTCAAGGCGAACACGGATTGCCCAAACATGCTTTGGAAGAAGCGGTCTTTTTTGACCGATGATACGTCCGTGGTTCCAGGCCTTCTTGGCTGGTATGACCATCGGTAAATTGAAAGCAGACATAGCGGTTCCTCAGAACCACTCCGACCCACCGCACCACTCGCGACATTCGAGCAGCCCAAAATAGGCCAAAGTAAAAGAATTGGTTTTGTCTGCTTCTCTAATTGGGCGTTTCAGTCAAGCTCATTTCTTCTTCCTTCTTGGGCCTTTGTCGCTCATCCGGGTCACGCTTCTGTTCGCAGTCTGATTGATGCCTTTGTGGCACCGCTGCACGCATGTGTCGGATTGGTTGT
>JAAEOH010000338.1 GCA_024244645.1 Hyphomicrobiales bacterium | reverse complement strand
CACAGGATAAATCGCTGAAACTCAAACCGCCGCCAATAGCGGCCACCGATGAATTCGCTCTTGTCCACCTGAACTCTCAGCACGCCCAATCGACGTCCACATTCAACCGTCAAGCGTCGCGCTGTGAGAGAAGCGGGCTAGAGCATGTTCATCTTAGTTTGAAGCATATCCGGCATTGACAATATAGTTTTTACATTCGTCGGCGGTGAATTTGGTGGTCAGATCTCCGATTTTGAGCCATGTTTCATCGCACGACCTTGTCTGTGCCCTGTGCAGCATGTGCTGGAGCTTGGCAAACGCCTGCTCGATCCGATTGAGGTCGGGTGAATAGGGCGGCAGGAGAAAGAGGTGCGCGCCCGCTTTCCTGATGGCCCCGCGCACGTTATGGCCCTTGTGGCTTCCCAGGTTGTCGAGAACGACAATATCGCCGGGCTTGAGCGTGGGCACGAAGATCTGTGTGACATAGACGAGGAACTTCTCGCCATTGATCAGTCCGTCGAACACGCAAGGCGCGGTCAACCGCTCATAACGAAGTCCGGCCAGAAAGGTCTGCGTTCGCTAGTGTCCATGAGGCGCCTTGCCGACCAGGCGCTGGCCACGCGGTATCTGACCATGGTCATCGGAATCCCGGCGCGCAGCGTTAGCGACCGGCTGGTTTCAAGTATGACTGACGTGTTACTAGGTCAGTCGCAGGAAGCCGGCAGCGCACACTTTCTGCAGCCCGAACTCTATCTGCCCGAATCCGTATGAGGCAATCCCTATGCGAAATCGGGTTATTGGGTCGATCGATCTGATATTCACTCCGAGCCCCATATGCGAACCCGCAAACGAAATTCAGTCGGCTCGATCCGGATCATGTCGCGGCAGCGGCTACGGTTTCTGCATTTATCCTGTCCATCCTCTGTCGATCTGGTTTTCGACGTCGATTATGACGGGATATGTCCGCCAGGATGATCACACCAATTCGATTATGTCTGACCTCCGGCAATTTTTTCGGCAGAACCCATATCAGTGCCCTGATTGTCGGGCGGAAGCCACGTCAGGCCGCGCTCAAGGAGCCGCCGTTGCACACGGCCCGGATAATCAGTGATGATGCCGTCGACAGACAGATCGATCATCCGGTCGATGTCCCAGGATTCGTTTACGGTCCAGATGTTGACGACGAGATTATGCTTGCGCGCGGCTGCCAGGTCTTCCGTATTGAGATCCTCATGGTACGGGCTCCAGACGCGCCCGCCGTCTGCTGCTATCAGCGCGGGTATACTGTTTCCCTGCTCAGCAAGGCTAAGCCCGTCCATCCACGGCGATCCTTCGTAGACATTGACCGCCATGGGCGCATAGGGCTTCGGCGCATATGACAGATAGGATCGAGGGATGTCCGGCGCCTGCCGTGCGCATTCATGCAGGATGCGCCAATCAAAGGATTGCAGGATGATCCGTTTGCTGACCCTTTTGTCAAACACGACGCGCAGAATGTGCTCGACAAATGCTGGAATGGGAGGGGTGTTTTCCGGATGGCGCGGATCCGACTTGATCTCGACATTCATCCAGATGTCCTGATATCCGGGCTCGTTGACCAATTCACACAATGTATCAAAGCGCGGTATTTTAAGTCCGGTCATGAAAGCCTGATCCGGATAGCGACTGGCATAGTCTGTACCGGGCTGGAGCCCTCCCACATCGAACTTACTCAGTTCCGAATAGGTGCTCTCGTATATTAGCGGTCCGTTTCCTTCAAGCCATGTGCCGTCCTCGGTTCGGGTCGAAAACGGCATGAGGCATGGATTATGTGTGATGACAGGCGTGCCATCCGACGTTGCGAGGATATCGAACTCTATGATCCGAATGCCGATGTCAAAGGTGAAACGGAAACTATCGAGCGTATTTTCCGGCAAAATGCCGCGCGCTCCGCGATGTCCGTGAACGTGGATATGGCGGGGACCGGAACGCAAACCGTCGAATGTCGGTGCGACTCTCATTGGAGCGAGGGGCTGATGCGTTGGATCATTTGACTGCCTATTTTGTTTCATGTCCAAGCGGATCGGCCGTCGTTTGGCTCTGCCACCGGACCGGTTCAACAAGATCAGGGAGCGAAAAATGAGCCGCCGATGCTTCTGTGCGCTGCAAAGTCTTCCTCCTTATCAAGCGTGTCCCGTCGAGTGCGCCGGTTCCACCGTCACATGATCCGGTCCAACCGCCTGTCGCTCTAGTCGACCCGCCGCCCTCCCTGTTTGTCAAAGACATGGATATTGTCAGACGCGATAGAAAGGTTGACGAGCTCAGACGAAGCAGGCACCTGATGGACACCCTGAAGACTTGCCGTAAAAGCCGAATCAGAACCCAACAGACGTCCGTGCAGCAGCGTGTTTGCTCCAAGCGGCTCAGCGAAACTCACCTGCAGTCTCAACGGCCCATTGCTGTCTACAAACACATGCTCCGGACGCATGCCGATCCTGGCTTCGCCACAGTGAGTGCTGTTGCAATCAAACACCGCGCCACTTTCCAATGTCATCTTGTTGTCGGCGACGGAACCATCCATAACATTCATGGATGGGCTGCCAATAAACTGAGCTGCAAACACGGTCTGCGGCCGTTCGTATACATCCAGTGGCGTGCCGATCTGCTCCGCCGTTCCACCATTCATCACGATCATCCGGTCTGCCATGGTCATGGCTTCGACCTGGTCATGGGTGACATACAGCGCCGTGACGCCGAGTTTGGATTGAAGTTCCTTAATCTCAAGCCGCATCTGCACGCGCAATTTGGCATCAAGATTGGACAGCGGTTCATCAAACAGAAATACCGCTGGCTCGCGCACGATAGCGCGTCCCATGGCTACCCGCTGGCGCTGTCCCCCGGAGAGCTGTTTCGGCTTGCGGTCCAGAAAGAGTTCAAGCTGAAGCAGTCTTGCCGCTTCCTGTACTTTACGCTCGGTTTCAGGCTTGGCGACTCCCGCGATTTTCAGGCTGTAAGCCATGTTCTGGCGAACCGACATGTGCGGGTAGAGCGCATAGTTCTGGAATACCATCGCGATGTCACGGTCCATGGGTTCCTTCTCGTTTACCCGCATCCCGCCGATGGCGACCTCACCCTCGCTGACGGTCTCCAGCCCTGCAACCATGCGCAACAGAGTTGACTTGCCGCAACCGGATGGACCGACGATCACAATGAATTCGCCGTCTTCAATGTCGACACTGACACCATGGATGACCTCTTCCGGCCCAAAGCGTTTCTTGACTTGTTTGAGTTCGACCGTTGCCATTGTTTTATTTCTCGCTATCGACCAGCCCGCTGATAAAGAGCTTTTGCATTGAGATAACGACGATCACCGGCGGGACCATGGCGAGAATGGACGTCGCCATGATAACCGGCCAGTCGGCGGTATCGTCACCGGAGGGAAACATCTGCTTAATGCCCATCACGATCGTGTTCATGCTCGGATCGGTGGTAATCAGCAGCGGCCAAAGATACTGGTTCCAGCCATAAATGAATAAGATGACGAACAGGGCAGCAATATTTGTGCGGCTCATCGGGATAATGATGTCGAAGAAGAAACGCATTGGCCTGGCGCCATCCACACGCGCCGCTTCAGCCAACTCGTCAGGAATGGTCATGAAGAACTGGCGGAAGAGGAACGTCGCCGTTGCGGAGGCAATCAACGGGAAAATCAAACCCGAATAACTGTTCAGCATACCGAAGCCCGCAACAACCTCGTAGGTCGGAACGATGCGCACTTCCACAGGCAGCATCAGGGTGATGAAGATGAGCCAAAAGAAAGTCGTGCGGCCCGGAAAGCGGAAATAAACGATTGCAAAGGCCGACAGAAGAGAGATGGCGATTTTTCCGATGGCAATGCCAAGCGCCATGACAAGCGAATTGAACAACATGGTCGCCACCGGCACATTGACACCGGAAAAAAGCGCACTGCGATAGTTTTCAAAGAAGTGACTGCCGGGCACAAGCGGCATGGGTGGTTTTACGATCTCCGGCTGGGTGACCGTCGAAGCCACGAAGGCAAGCCAGATCGGAAAGAATATAAACAGGACACCCAGGATCATCAGTGCGTGTGTGAGCCAAAGCGTGCTGCCCCTTTTCTCCACCATACCAGGCGCCGGTTCGCCTGGAACGGGTACAGTCTTGACGGTTTGCGTGGTCAATAGTGCACCCTCTTTTCAACAAACTTGAATTGCAGAACCGTCAGCGCGCCGACCACTATCAGAAGGATCACCGATTGCGCGGCGGACGATCCAAGATCCTGCCCGACGAAGCCGTCGGAGAAAACCTTGTACACGAGTATGGTGGTCGCCTGCTGCGGCCCGCCGGCGGTGATAGTGTGTATCACGCCGAACGTTTCAAAAAATGAGTAGACAATATTGACCACCAACAGAAAAAAAGTTGTTGGCGAGAGGAGCGGCAGGACGATCGTAAAGAAGCGGCGCCAAAATCTCGCACCATCGATGGCTGCAGCCTCAATGACGGAACGTGGTACGGCCTGCAGGGCCGCAAAGAAAAACAGAAAATTGTAGCTGATACGCCCCCAGGCAGAAGCAACGACCACAAGCCCCATGGCTTCTGTCCCATTGAGCACATGGTTCCAGTCATAGCCGAGTTGTCCCAGGTACCATGAGACAACACCAACACGGGTGTTGAACATAAACAGCCACAAAACGCCGGCCACAGCGGGCGCCACAGCGTAGGGCCAGATCAAAAGCGTTCTGTAGGTCGCCGCGCCCTTGATGAGACGGTCGGCCAGCACGGCGAGAAACAACGCAGGGACCATTGAGACCACCGTGACCAATGTAGAGAAGATTGCGGTCGTCACGAAGGATGCGCGATAAAACTTGTCTCCGAAGAGGAACTCGAAATTACCAAGTCCGACGAATTGCGAGGACAGGCCAAACGGATCAGGGATGAAAAGGGACTGCCAAACCGCCTGTCCGGCCGGATAAAAGAAGAACACGGCCGAAATCAGGACCTGGGGAAAAACCAGGCAAAGCGGTAAAAGCCAGCCCTTGAAGGTGACGTGCTTTTCCATGACCAACTCTCCGTTTCGAGGAACTGGCAGCGGGTCAGGACCCGCTGCCAGTTTGCCAACAGATTAGGGAGGTGCTTATTTGTTGGCTTGTTCGAAGCGGCGGATCAGCTGATTGCCGCGATCGACGGCGCTGTCGAGCGCATCCTGGGCATTCTTGTCGCCCGACCAAACGCCTTCCAGTTCCTCGTCAATGATGCCTCGGACCTGGTCAAACGATCCCAGCCGCAAACCCTTGGAATTCGCCGTCGGTTGCTTGGCCGTCATCTGGATCACCGCAATGTCGGTTCCGGGATTTGCATCGTAGAAACCATCGGCCTTGGTTTTATCGCCCGCGGCAATGGTGATCGGCAAGTAACCGGTATCCTGGTGCCATTTTGCCTGAATATCCGTGGAGGACAGGAAATTGAGGAACGCGGCAACAGCCTTGTAGTCCTCCGCATCATGGCCTTCCATCACCCAGAGCGAAGCGCCGCCGATGATTGTGTTCTGCGGAGCACCATCCGCGCCTTCCCAATAGGGCAACGGGCGTACACCAAAGTCAAATTTGGCATCAGCCTTTATGCCAGCGTACCCGGCCGAGCTTTCCGTGAAGAGCGCACATTCGCCGGCACGGAAGTTGGCGCCACCTTCGTTACGGCGTCCGGCATAAATAAACTTGCCGTCCTTGGCCCAGTCACCCATCGTCTGAATGTGCTTCACCTGCACTGGTCCGTTAAATGCAAGTTCTGTGTCGAGACCGGCAAAGCCGTTATCCTTCGTGGCAAACGGGGTGTTGTGATAGGCCGAAAGGTTCTCCAGATGAATCCAGCTCTGCCATGCGGTTGTCAGCGGGCACTCGCTTCCGGCAGCCTTCAGCTTGTCGAGAACATCACCAACCTTTTGCCATGTGGATAGATCGGTATCAGGATCGATGCCGGCCTCTTTCAGCGCATCCCGGTTCACCCAGAGCACCGGCGTCGAGGAATTGAACGGAAGCGACAGCATCTGGCCATCGGTCGTGGTGTAGTATCCCTTGACTGAACCGATATAGGCGTCCGAGTCAAAGTCTGCACCTGCCTCCGACATGACTTCGAAAACAGGTTTGATTGCTCCTTCGGCTGACATCATGGTCGCTGTGCCGACTTCGAACACCATAAGCAATTCCGGCTGCTCGTTCGCACGGAAGGCCGCAATTCCCGCATTCAGCGTTTCCGAGTAATTGCCCTTGTGCGACGCCACCACCTTATAGTCGCTTTGGCTGTTGTTGAAGGTTTCAACTTGTTCGGCAACAAGCTCGCCGAGCCGTCCGGTAAAGGCATGCCAAAACTGAATCTCGGTCGCGGCCATTGCCGGAAGCGCTGCCGAGGTCAGCGCTCCTGCGATCATCGAACTGATTAGAATAGTTTTCATGATTTTTCCTCCCAACATGCGAATTTGTGCGAAGGAGTGTTGCACCGGCGCATGCGTCAGCGCTTTGTTCTCCCGGACCAATGGCAACACATCCATTTTCATAATTCAAGTGAAATTTCTGATCATATATTATAATATGATGTTATGATTGAAGTTGGTTCATAGACGATTCACAAGTCCATCGGTGCACATCCATGATGGCGACAGTCTGTATCAATCCTGTGACACACCGGCATCGCCTGTTTGTTGCAGCCAGTTCGAGAAACACAAGGGGTATACATGTCCGTCAGGTTACGTCAGCTTGAGGCTTTTCGCGCGGTTTCCCAGTCGGGCAGCATGACGAAAGCTGCCAGGCAGCTTGGTATTTCCCAACCCGCCGTTAGCAGACTCATCGGCAGCTTCGGAAAAAGTGTCGGGTTCAAGCTATTTGAACGAACAAAGGGTCAGTTGATCCCAACACAGGAATCACGCTTTCTGTTGCGTGAGGTATCGAGGTTGATCGACAGCCTCAACCATATCGATGAGCTGACCCACAACATCACGCATCGTATCGCCGGTCATCTTCGTATCGCCTGTTTGCCGGGGTTCGCCACAAGCCATATGCCCGGCGTGCTGTCGAGATTCCTGGAAAACCGGCCAAGCGTTACGGTCACCCTGGAGCCGGACAGACCTGAGCGAATTCTCGAGTGGATTATCGGCGAGCAATATGACTGCGGCATCACCGACGGCTTTTCCGACCACCCGGCACTCGAGAGTGAACAGATTCCCATGCGTACGGTCTGTGTAATGGCTGACGGAAACCCGCTTGCAAAACATGAAGTGATTGAACCGGAACACCTGAAAGATGAGCAAATCATTCACACCCGGCGGGATAGTGCCTTCTTTAAAGAACTCAATGATGCCTTTACCTCCCGCAACGTAAAAATCAACAGCTGGATAGAAACCCGACAGTTCACCGCTGCATGCATGCTTGTCGCCGAGGGTAGCGGGGTTTCGATCATCAGTGAGATGGATGCCCGAGGGCATCAGGATCGGGGGCTCCTGATCCGCCCGTTTCGCCCCGAAGTGCTGCATGTTCTTTCGCTTGTCCGAGCGACCCATGGTCCGACGTCCATGCTCGCTTTGGAGTTCCTCGAGTTCTTCGCACACAGCCTAAAGCCATTTCGATACCGGGGTGACTAGCTGTGAGCTTCCAACAGGTTGTCCGTCCGGCGAAACCGGCTGCCGGGCGCGGGCGGCGTTTCAGGGGGGCCGGCAAAGCACAGGGCGTTTTCCATCCATTCCGTCGCTATGGGGCCGACCACGGAGAGCGACGTATCGGCAATATTGCGCGTCTGGGTGACAACCTGTGCAAATTCCACCGCCGGTCCGCTGATGCCGTTCTCCTGACCGGCCTCCCCAGGGTTGATCGGAATGACCCCGAAACGACAATGTACCTTGCCGGTCGCGGACGTCGGAAACTACGCTATGGCAAGTGACGGGCGAATGTCAAAAAAATGAAGAAATTATGATAGAAAAAATTTCACAAACGAAAATCGGGAGGGATTGCCCTGATGGCACAAACAACCTCAAATGGTTGAAATAATTTGATCCTCTCGCGGCATCGGTATAAACGAACCAATGGCAAGCAGACGCAGCACCCGAACAGTGGTTGACCATCTGGTTCTGATTGCGGGGTCGCTGTTGATGTTGCTCCCCGTGGCAGCCATATTTCTAACCTCAACCCACCAGAATTCAGTTATTTCCCAACAGGGTCTGCAGATGAGCTGGGGTCCGGAATTCAGTCAGGTCTATGGCCAGGTCCTGACGGCAAACGCCGGGTTCAGCCAGACCATCACCGCCGGCGGCATGGCACTGAACTCGACCATACTTGCACTCGGCTTTGCACTGGGAAAGTGCCTGTTGTCAATTCTGTCCGCCTACGCACTCGTCTATTTTCGTTTGCGTTTCGCTTCTTTTCTTTTCTGGGTCATCTTTGCCAGCCTGCTGTTGCCGATCGAAACCCGGATCCTGCCCAGTTTCATGGTCGTCCACACGCTCGGACTGCTCAACAGCTACACCGGTCTGATTGTCCCGCTGCTGGCTGCCGCGATCGGCACATTCTTCTTCCGGCAGTTCTTCAAATCCGTTCCCAATGAGCTGCATGAGGCCGCGCGCATCGACGGCGCCGGTCCTACCCGGTTTCTGATCGATATTTTGCTGCCGGTCTCCTGGCCGATGGTGCTGGCGCTTTTCGCCGTCACCTTCGTGCAGGGCTGGAACCAGTATCTGTGGCCGCTGATGATCACCACCACCGGCGAGGGCAATTTCACCCTGGTCAGGGGCATCGAGCGCTTTGGTACGGCGACGAATTACGGTATGGCCCTGGCCATCCTGGCCATGCTGCCGCCGGTGATGGTTGTGCTGATCCTGCAGAAATGGCTGATCAAGGGGCTGGTCGGAGAGCAGAACTAGGATCGGGTACCATGGTCCGGATCCAACTACCGCAGCGATACAGATTGCGTGGATGACCATGCGGACGGTGCGATCCCATCGTGTTGCGAAGCAGCGCCAGCACATTGCGCAATCCCAAGAGAGATGGATGATCGCAACGCGGATAATGCGGACAGTTGAACCAGCCAGAGCAGGGTCGCGATTGGGCCGTGCTATCCATTCAGGGATGACTGTCAACCGGGCAAATCAAAGTAATCGCTATCACTCAGTTGCACCTGAAAAGTGCAAATCAACTGCAGAGTAATTGTTGTTCCGTTATTTCTGGATAAATTTTGCAAAATAATTCTAAATCTAAATGGGTTTTATCTTAAGTATTGTTGAGTATATATAAGATGTCCAATGTAATTCTACAGTACGCCGACGTTGTGATTACATGGAACAAACACAATGCTGTCGGATTGACACTTTTCTTTTCGCTTATCCCTTGGTTGTAGGACTTATTTCTAATATGTCTTGGGCTGGCAATAAACTCACTGCGGCTGTAGGTATCCTTGCTAAAGTTGGGCAGTGTTGGAGGGCGATATGACTGCAAATAGATTCGAAGATTGTGTCAAATTCCATACTGAAATCCAGGTTATGGAAGTCGATTTTTCAAATGTAACCTTTGATGTTTCGGCAACGGTTCACCAGGCCTATGACGCTATTGATCGCAAACTGCACGATACTGGGAAGAAATGGTTTTTCCTTGTGAACTATCTCAACTGCCAGATCATGTCGGAAGCCTGGATTGCCTATGCACATCGCGGCAAAAATACCAATCTATCCTATTCGCTGGGAAGCGCGCGCTATGCTGCATCCAGCGATACCAGTGAGGAGATTTTGGAAAGCGCAAAAAAAGAAAATTTCGATCCGAATCTGTTTCGCGCACGCGATGACGCGCTTGCCTATTTAGCACAATTGCGCAGTGAAATACCGGACAATGAATTTGAACAAAGGCTGGTTCCTTCGGTCCCGAAAGAAATCAGGCCGCTGTCTGAGCGTGTGACCTTCCATCCGGAATTGCAAATCATGGAGGTGGATTTTTCCGATTACATCTTCTCAAGAAGTGCTGATGTGAACGAATTTTACGACGAGATTGATAAACAAATCTCTGCAACCCAGAAAAAATGGTACTTTTTGGTCAATTACAAAAATACCGAGATCCTTCCTGATGCCTGGCACAGTTGGGCGGTGCGCGGCGGGCAGTTAAATTCTTCATCCTCGCTTGGAACCGTGCGGTTTGACCCAAACGAAAAAACCAAAGAGGATATCAAGAAAAGAGCCCATGCCGACGATTTCAATCCCAATATTGTAGCAACCAGAGAAGAAGCACTGGCGCGCATCAAGGAGCTGAATCATAAATGAGGCAGTGGTATTTGAGTTGAATGAGTTGTTTCGGATGTCCGCCGCTGACACTCTGCTGCGGTGAGACGCCAACTCAGGGCTCAAATCAGTCATCAAACGAACTCAGCTCGGCTTTCAGGGTTCTGTCGGACATCCAATTTCAGCAATGCGGATAAAGCTGTTGTCTATGCGTTTTATTCGAATGACCGCCTCGTTAAGGGCGACGAAAACCTATTCCTCAAAGCCATCTTTCGCGTCACGATCTCGCTCGTATCGTTTCGTGACCGGAAATGGCGGCAACCAGGACTCGCGCCTGATGATCCAGCTTTCGTAGGTTGGCATCAGTTGGTCAGGGGCATCCAGAGCTCCAAGGTGTACTTCGATTTCATCTGCGCTGCGTGCGAAAACGGACGACCCGCAAGTGGGACAAAAAAACCGCCCGCAATAGTCGCGGGTTTCGCCATCGATCGCCACTGCATCCTGAGAGAACACCGCGGAAGCGTAAAAAAGTGCCCCATGGTGCTTGCGGCAGTCAAGACAGTGACAAATGCCGACTCTGTATGGGACTCCTGATGCGACAAGTCGGACGTTGCCGCACTGGCACCCGCCGGTGAATCGATCCATGGCGCGACTCCTCCAAAATCAAACAATCGGAATTTATATTGAAATCTCACCGAGCGTCCATGTTTCGGTAGACCAGATTTGGACGTTCGCAGCAACGTATGAATTGGCGACGTTGGCGCAATGCGGTCGTACGACCGTGCCGGACTTACCGGT
>JAAEOH010000337.1 GCA_024244645.1 Hyphomicrobiales bacterium | reverse complement strand
GTCGGCCAGATTGCCGCCGGCGCTTTTGCGGACCTCGTGATCGTCGACAGCAACCCCCTGGACAGCCTGGAGTGCTTTTCGCAGCACGAAAACAAGGTCATCGGCGTGGTCCGGAGCGGTATTCCGGTCAGCGACGAGCACAGTCTTTTCAGCAATTTGTAACGATCTGCAATTCGCAGTTCAGCCGCACCTGCTGGATCCGCACGCCACGGACGCTGCGCGGTCGGCACCACCTGCCGGAATGAAAAGTTGCTGGCATTCCTTGAATTTTTCGATGAACCCAAAGCAGGTAAAACTAAAGGTTGAGTTGAATGAAGGATTGTTTTCAACAGCTTAGCAATATGACGGTATTTCTGACGGTGCGCGCGAATTGTCGCAGATAAATCCGCAATGAAATCAACTTCTTAATCGCCCAATTGACTATCGAGTGGGAGTAGGGGGTGACCACCGAAGGCGTGCAAATTGCTCCAGTGGAGCAAATTGAGCAGCGAACGCCCTGACAGCTGTGCCCGAAGGGCGGGGTGAGTGACCGACAATTTGTCAACTGGATGTGGCGGTTGGTGTGCGGTATGACGCTCGATAGTGGATTCTGTCTATCGCCGAGCCATGTTCAGCTTACTTGAGCGACACAAGAAGCCGCAACGAAACCGGTCAAGTCGTAAACTCCAAACGGGCAGGGTGGGTTTGTCTTGAATCAAGAGCGGTCCCAAAGCGCTGAAACGCAAGCAAAAGAGCCATTTACGATTATGGCAAAGCCGGGCGGAGCACGGTGCAACCTCGATTGCGAATATTGCTTCTATCTGGAAAAGGAAACGCTCTACCAAGCCATTCAGGCAATGCCGGATGATATGCTTCAGCACTATGTGCGCAGTTATATTGCCGCGCAGCCGGGTGATTTTGTCACCTTTGCCTGGCAGGGGGGCGAGCCAACCTTGCTTGGTATCGACTTTTTCCGCCGCGCCGTTGCCCTGCAGCAAACTTACGCTAATGGCAAAACTGTCGTGAACGCATTTCAGACCAACGGCGTACTGCTTGATGAGGAATGGTGTGAATTCTTCAAGGACAATGACTTTCTTGTCGGCATATCAATCGATGGTCCGCAGAGGCTGCATGACCGCTACCGTGTCAACAAAGGTGCCAGAGGCAGTTTCAAACAGGTGCGGCGCGGAGTTGACCTGCTGCGAAAACACGGTGTGGAGTTCAACACGCTGACGGTTCTGCATAAGCACAATGCGGACGATCCGGTGCAGCTCTACCGGTTCCTCAAGGGCATAGGCAGTCGCTTTCACCAGTACATTCCCATTGTTGAACGCCATGGCGTGAATGAGACCGAGGCCGGCCTGTCGCTGGTCTCACCGGCTTTTGCCGGCACCGCCCGGGTCACGGAATGGTCGCTCACCCCGGAACAATACGGGCGGTTCCTGACCGACACCTTCGACGAATGGGTGCACGAGGATGTGGATCGGGTGTCCGTGCAGATTTTCGACTCGACCCTTTCATCATGGATTGGCGGTAGTGCAAGTCTGTGCGTCTTCGCCGAGACTTGCGGCCATGGGCTGGCAATGGAGCATAATGGTGATCTCTATGCTTGTGATCATTATGTCTACCCGGACCACAGACTGGGCAATATTATGGAGGGCGACCTGCGCTTGCTCGTTGACGGTGACCGGCAAACCGCTTTTGGGCGGGCTAAGGCCGACAAATTGCCCCGCCAATGCATCGAGTGCGACGTTCGCTTCTCCTGCAATGGCGGTTGCCCCAAACACCGCATCGCAAAAACTGCCGGCGGCGAGCCCGGGCTCAATTATTTCTGCGCGGCCTACAAACGGTTCTTCCACCATTGCGCACCCCACATGCGATACATCGCCCACCGACTCGCCCATGGCGGTCGAGCAACGGATGTCATGGTCTGGGCACGCGCCAGGGATCGGGGTTTTCCCGGCATCAGGATTGGTCGCAATGATACTTGCCCCTGTGGCAGCGGGCGGAAGTTCAAAAAATGTTGTGGGCCACTCCGTCTATAGGACATTGGCGCCGGCGCACCCGGCCCGCCTGAACTCGGTTTTCTGCGACGGGCGCGCAGGGCTTTGCGGCGGATCAACCCGCCTCATATTGAATGCGGATGAATTCTGATTACAGGAATTTCACGGTGTCGGAAAATATGCATGTGGTGTGATATGAATGCGTCCCGCGGTAATATATGTTTCCCTTTTGGTTCATCGGTGATCTAAGCGGGAGTTCTTCTTAATAACCGGTACAAAACCTGCGAGGATTACTTGAGCACCTATCGCTTTGGCGCAGATTTGGCGTTATCAGCTAGCCTGCCGAAGTTGGGCGTAAAGGCGAGAGAGGCTGTTCGCGTTGGCGTGCTCACCTCTTTGACCGGCGATGCGTCGGCCTGGGGCCGGCCAGGTCTCGAAGGATGTCATATCTGGGCAGATTGGGTGAATGCGCAAAATGGCATCAAAATCGGCGACCAGCATCGCCAGGTCGATATTGTGGCCTACGATGACCAATATGATCCCGCGCAGGCAGTGCTCGGCGCAAAACATCTTGTCATGGAAAAAGACGTCAAGATCATTTTGATGCTGGGCGGCGATACGGTTCCTGCAATCAGCGACTTTCTTAAGCGGAACAAGATGCTGGCGACCACTCTGCTGCCCAGCGACCTTTCGCCGGATACCCCATATATGATTGCGCCTTGCGAGGTGCATCCGATCTATCTTGTTACCGGCGTTGACTGGCTTGCCGAAAACCGGCCGGAACTCAAGACGGTTGCCTTGTGTGCGCAAAAGGATGCCCTCGGCCTGCCGTCACAGGCGACCTACCGGGCCGCATTTGAGGCGGCCGGCATTGATATCGTCAAGGAGGTTCTTTACCAAGGCGCACCGCGGGATCCGGATGGGCTGGTCGACGTGCTTTTGGAGGCCAAACCTGACATCCTGTGCTGGGATACGGCATATGAACCCTTCGTCCATTTGCTCACCGAAGCGGCCTATCGGCGCAGGTATACCGGGCAGATACTCTCCTGCACCTGCGACAACTATCCGGCGCTCATTGAAAAGACGAGCCGGGAATTCATGGAAGGTTTCGTATTTCAGTTTCCCGACTTTGACGACCCCGCGCTCAATGACCCGCGAGTGAATTTTCCGCGGCCAAATGAGTTCTATTCGGAATTCGTCCGGCGTTTCCCCGGGGAGTGGAGCGCAGTCTCCTGGGAATATTGTGCGATCCTTGAAATGTGGCGCAAGGCGGTTGAGCGCGTTCAGACCGTCGAGCCGGTTGCCGTGCTCTCAGCTATGAAACTCGGGGGAACTGCCCGCAATGTGTTCGGCGAAGCACGGTGGTGGGGCAAGGATTTGTTTGGCATAGATCACGCGCTTGTCGGTTCCTGGCCCGTGGTGCGCATCCAGAACGGCCGCGCCCGGATCGCCGAGTTCCGGTCGGTTCTGGACTGGTGGGACCAGCACGGAGACCTGCTCCTGCGGCACATGCGCGCCTGCGGGCAGATGTGGGACCAGAGGCTGGAGCGTCGCATGACAGGTTCCGCCACGGCGGAGGATTATGCGCCGCGCATCAAATCCTGATGAAAATCAGCGAGTGAAATTTTGAGATACTCGACGGCGGCTTCAATATCCCGGCGCCCGATAGCCTCGCAAAGCGAGCGGTTTTGAAGACGGTATTCGCTGATCCGGTCGGGAGTAAGCGCGTTTCGGCGTTGCGCCGCCCAATCGGCGTTTTTGCTGACATAGTTGACCATTTCATAAATCGTGATCAGCAGCGGATTATGTGTTCCCCTCGCAATTTGCATGCGCAACTCGTCGTCGAGGGCGGAAAACCGCGCACCGTCAACTGAGATGAGATCGATCTCCTGCTGGATGGCATTCAGGCCCTGAATGTCCCGTGACGACATGTTGAGGACCGCCAGGCGGGCAATCTCCGGTTCGACAATCGACCGTACGACACCAAGTTCGAGGGGGCTGGTCGTCTCTCCGATTTCACTGAGATCCAGCATATTGGGATGCGCACCAGGCGCATTGGCCGATGCCGGTTCACCCGGCCGATAGCACACCACGGAACCGCTTCCGGCGCGACGCTTGATGATACCGTGGCGCTCGAGATGCCCGAGTGCCTCGCGGATCGTGCTGCGCGACAGGCTGTGCGACTCTGACAATTGGCGTTCCGGGGGAAGGCGTGTGCCGTAACGGTAGACGCCATTGATGATTTCAGCAAACAGCGTGTCAGCGAGTTTACGTGTTCTGGCAGCCACCGGCCTTTCGATATCGGTATCATTGTCCCAGGGCAGCTGTGCTAGTCCGTCCATGTTGCTCGGTCGTCTCCTGTTGATGCGGCAAGCCTTTCGCCGACAGCGTCTGCTGACAGCCAATTGCGGCTCAAATCGTAGTGACATCTGTGGTTCAATTTGTCATCCCATCGTTTTCCGCGCTCAAACTGTACCAAAATAGACCAAAACATCAGAAATTGGTCCGATATTGATACGCCTAGCAATCGGTTGATTTTGTTGAGAGTATCCCAATCATTTTCTCTAATTCGGACCAATCATAACCAATTTTGAATATTGATGCAATATTTCCCGGAAAAGTTATTAATAACTTGAATTTGGGCAGAATTGGTTTTAATCTTGAGGCCATAATAAACCAAATACGACCAAAATGTAAAATTCGGGCAAAATTGGGCAAACCAATTTGAGGCGTGGTTTTGAACCGCTTCAGGGCTACGCGCAAATCAAAGGCCCAAGAACTCCTGGGAGGAGTTGAAATGTACACAAAGATTTTCAAGGATGGTCTTTCTCGTCGGCGTTTTCTCGAAACTGCGGCAAGTGCCGCAGCTCTGGCAGGCATTAATACCCGCGTTCTGGCGGCCGATAAGGTCATAAAAATAGGATTTCTTGCACCTCTGACAGGTCCGGTAGCGGCCTGGGGCAAACCCGGCCTCGATGGCTGTCAGATTTGGGCTGAGCAGGTCAACGCTGCCGGCGGCATCAAGCTGGCCGACGGCGATTATATGGTCGAGTTTGTTGGCTACGACAACGAATATGATCCCGCTAAAGCGCGTACCGGGGCGACAAAGCTTATACGCGAGGAAGACGTAAAGTTCGTTATGATGCTGGGTGGTGATACCTGGCCGGGCGCTCAGCCGGTTGCCGACAGGACCGGCATGCTGTTCTCGACATTGCTGCCTTCCGACCTCGCGCCGGACACCGAGACATTGCTGGCGCCTGCGGAAGTACACCCGATCTACAATGTTACTGGTGTTGAATGGCTGGCTGAAAACAAGCCTGATTTAAAGACCGCGGTAATCTGCGCACAGGATGACGCTCTGGGACTGCCTTCCGTTGCAACTTACCTGGCGGCATTTGAAGCGGCCGGAATTGAAATGCTGGAAGAACCGCTGTTGTTCGACCCGGCGACCACCGATTTTGCTCCTGTGGTGACGAAGCTGATCGCCAAAGACCCGCAGATTGTCTGCCTAGATACCTGCTATTCGGATTACGTGCATCCCATCGCCGAACAATTGTTCCAGCAGGGTTATAAGGGTCAGATCATCTCCTGCACGGCGGATTTCTATGATCAGATGATCGACAAGACGTCCGTCGAATTCATGGAGGGCTTTATCTTCCAGTTTCCGGATTTCGACGATCCGGCATTGAATGACGAAGCGATTAATTTCAAGAATCCGAATGGCTTTTTTGCGGAATACACCAAGCGTCATCCCGGCGAATGGGGCGCTGTGAGCTGGGAATACGCATCCATCATGGACCTGTGGAAAGATGGCGCCGAGAAGGCCGGTACAGCCGAGCCCGCCGCAGTGCTGGCGGCGATGAAAGACGGTGGCCGGGGGCTTCATGCTTTCGGTACCGCCGACTGGTGGGGTGAGGATTTGTTCGGCATCGACAACGCGTTGGTCGGAAACTGGCCGGTCGTGGTGATCGAGAACGGCAAGGCCCGAATAAAGGCCTTCAAGTCCATTCCGGAATGGTACGCCAAGCATGGCGATCTCCTCAAGAAGCACATGGCTGCCTACGGGCAGATGTGGAATCAGCGCGGCTAATGCGCCACCTGGGGCGCTGCGCTGATCCTTCCGCCGTGCAGCGCCCCCTTTCATAACCGGATTTGATCGAGTGAGACCATGGTTGAGCTTCTCGCACAGACCTGCCTGAACGCGCTTTATGCAGCAAGTTACATGTCGCTGGTTGCAGTCGGGCTGGTCCTGATCTTCGGTGTGATGGGTGTGATCAATTTCGCCCACGGCGAGTTGTTCATGCTCGGCGCCTATGCCGTCGTGGCACTTTATGCCGATCTGCAATTGCCGTTCCTTTTCGCCGTTTCGGCGGGACTGGTGTTTGTCGGGGTTGTGGGCCTGGGGATGGAACGGGCGCTGTTTCGGCCATTGCGCAACAACCCGCTCGGCGGGCTGGTCGCCTCGATAGGCTTTTTGATGATCCTGCAGGCCCTGGCTGTGATGGGTTTCGGCGTGCGCATGGAACATGTGCCGCCGGTAACACAGGAAGTGATCACTTTCTCCGAGAAGGTTCACCTGGCCATGCCGAGGCTGTTCGTGATCATCGCCGCGGTCATATTGTTGACTGCACTTTGGGCGTTCTTGACCAAGACTCGGTTCGGGTGGGCGTTGCGCGCCAGCGCGCAGGATCCCGAAGCCGCCGCGCTGCAGGGCATCTCCATCAACCAGACTTCGCGGATCGCCATGTTCATCGGCGCCGGTCTGGCTGGTGTCGCCGGGGCATTGACCGCGCCGCTGGTGTCTGTCAACCCGCATATGGGCCACTCGGTCATCGTAACCGCATTCATTGTCATAATTGTCGGCGGTGTGGGGTCTCTCGAAGGGGCAGTCGTGGCGGCGGTTGCCTATTCGCTGGTCCATACATTCGTGACCACCTTCTATGATGGCGTGATCGCCGACATCGTCGGCCTGTCGCTGATGCTGCTTGTATTGATTGTCAAGCCAACCGGCTTGTTCGGGACGGCAGACCGTGCCTAGGGCGGTGTCACATATTGCCGGATGGCTCGGGCTGGCAGTCCTGCTGATTGCATTGCCTCACGCCCTCAGCTTTTCGCAACAGGAGGTGCTGGTCTTCCTGACCATCAACGTTCTCCTGGTTGCCTCGTACCGCTTGTTGACGCTTACCGGCGAATGGTCCCTTGGCCACGTTGTGATTATGGGCGTCGGAGCCTACGCCTCTGCCCTCTACAGCAAGCAGCTCGGGATCTATGTGCCGGTTTCCATAATCCTCGGGGCTCTCACCGCGGTTCTGGTCGCAATGGTGCTGAGCTACCCGCTGTTCCGGATGAAGGGGTTCTATTTCCTCATCGGCTCGTTTGCTGCGGGCGAGATTATCCGGCTTTTGTGGAAGCGCTTTCGAGACCCGTTTGGAGGGCCCAAGGGGATCAAGAAGATCAATCCGATGCCGGATTTGGATATTGGTGTCTACAGCTTCGATTTCTTTGAACCGGTCAGTTACTACTATTTTGCGCTTGCGGTGGTCACGTTGTCGCTATGGGTGATGTGGCGGATCGAGCGCTCGCCGGTGGGTCTCACTTTCCATGCGGTCCATTGGCAGGACAAATTGGCCCAGTCAGCCGGCGTAGATGTGCGCGCCTACCGGACTCGGGCATTCATGATCGCATCGGGTTTTGCTGGACTTTCGGGCGCGCTCCTTGCCCATTACATCGGTACGATCAACCCCAACAGCTTCGATGTCGAGCTGATGGTTTTCGTCCTGACCTGGGCGATAGTCGGCGGCACGGCGACATTCTATGGCCCGATCTTGGGGTGTGTCGTGCTGTCAATCCTTAACGAAGTCGTGCTGCGCGAATTGGGTTTCGAACAGATGCGGCCGTTTATCTACGGCCTTTTGTTGATCTGTTCGGTGCTGTTCCTGCCCAATGGGCTCGAAAGCGTGGTCCAGCACATCATGCGTCGGCGTACCAACGTTCAAGCTGCGAAAGCTTCACGTGCAGGCGATTCCGCGCGCTACAACGTGGAAGAGAGGACCGAGCCATGAGCGGCCACTTTCTCCATATTGACAAGTTGGTCATGCGCTTCGGCGGGCTAACAGCGGTCGACAATCTCAGCTTTGTCGTCGAGCAGGGGGCTATCCACGGTCTGATAGGCCCAAACGGTGCGGGCAAAACCACGACTTTCAACATGATCTCGGGTTTTTACCGGCCCACCAGTGGCACCGTGCGTTTGCGCGATGGGGTGATCTCCGGTTTACCGATGCACGAGGTCGCGCGCCGCGGCGTTGTGCGCACGTTCCAGCACTCGACGCTCTTCGCCGAGCTTTCGGTGTTGGACAACGTACTCGTCGGAACGCACATGAATTTCCGACCCGGCATCGCCGCGGCGATCTTCGGTCTGGACGCAGAGGACCGGCGTGGTGCCAGAGCCCGCGCGGAAGAGGCACTCGAATTCTTCGGGCTGCTCGATTTCACGGGCGAACTGGCGGGCGAGCTGTCGCATGGCCATCAACGAGCGCTCGGTATGGCCGTGGCAATGGCCGCACAACCGGACGTCATCCTACTGGACGAACCCTTTACCGGCATGAACCCGGAAGAAACCAAACGCATGATGGAGCTGATGTTCAAACTCCGCGATTCCGGGATCACCATATTGCTCGTCGAACACGATATGCACGCAATCATGGGGCTGTGCGACCGGATAACGGTGATGAGTTTCGGCAAGTTGTTGGCCGAGGGCGGACCGCAGGAGATCCGAACACACCCTGATGTGATCGAGGCGTATCTTGGAGGTGGCCGGCATGTTGCTTGAGATGCGAAATGCCTCGATCAGCTACGGCAAGGTATCGGCGATCCGCAACATTTCGATGCGTGTTCCCGAGGGTGCCATCGTCACGATCATAGGCGCCAATGGAGCCGGCAAGTCGACGACATTGAGGGCGTTTTCGGGACTGGAGCCGCTGCAGGCTGGTGAAATCCACTTCAACGGCAAGCGTATCGACAGGCTGCCTGCGCACAAAATCGTCGGCGAAGGCATTGCCCATGTGCCGGAAGGCCGTCGCATCTTTCCTGACCTTACTGTCGAAGAAAATCTGCGCACCGGTGCCTTTTTGCGCCGTGACAAGACCGGGATTGAAACAGACCTGGAAGCGGCCTTTGCCCGGTTTCCCCGTTTGCGTGAACGGCGCCGGCAATTGGCCAAGACCATGTCCGGTGGCGAGCAACAGATGCTGGTGATCGGGCGCGCCTTGATGGCCAAGCCGAAAATGCTGCTGATGGATGAGCCATCAATGGGGCTGGCGCCGATTATCGTCGAGGAAATTGCCGGAATTATCGAGGAACTCAACGCCCAGGGAATGACGGTAGTGCTGGTTGAGCAGAACGCCCAGCTGGCGCTTGATCTCGCAAATTACGCCTATGTGCTGGAAACCGGCGACATGGCACTGGAAGGACCCGCAGGAGAGCTTCACGACAATGAGCATGTCCGCGCAGCATATCTCGGCGTGTGACGCCGACACGGAGCTAGCTATGGCCCGCAAGGCGGGTTGGCGCCCGGCTGACCTGAACTGGGAGCGCCTGCAGGAGCAGGGGAATGCCCACTTGCTTACCGGCAATCGGTCTGGAGCCACCCGATGCTTCCGTCGCGCCGGTTGGATTGCTCTTTGGCGATTTGGAATATCCGATCCTCGTAGAGCGACCACACTTGCCAATCTGGCGTTGACCGACCGGCTTGCCGGACACGAAGCAAGCGCGCGACGGCGCTACGCGAAAGCCCGCAAGCTGTGGGACAAGATCGATACGTGGATTGACGGCATGCAGGCCGCCAGACGCGCCCGAAGTTCGCTTTTCCACCTGAGAATGGAGGCGCGCCATTGGGAAACTTACCAGGACAACATGCGCAACCGCATGCGTGCATTCGCCGCTGAAACCTCAGAGGCGATGTCCGCCCTGGAGCAGGGCAAGCCCCCTCCGCACCGTCTCTACGAGCGCTGGCGCGGCGAAAAACCAAGCGTGTTTGATGACACAAGAAAGTTTCTCGCAGCGGCGCTGTTGGTTGGTGCCGGCGGCAATTACCCCTCGAGTTTCGAGGGCTAGTGTAACGGCCGCTGTGATCGGCCAATTTAAAGGAGTAGAAAGATGGCAAGCAAGCGACCGGCCAAATACGACATCCTCTTCGAGCCGATCCAGGTCGGTCCGAAAGTGATGAAAAATCGGTTCCACCAAAGCCCGCACTGCATCGGCGCGGGTTCAGATAAGCCCGGTTTCCAGGCGGCCCATCGCGGCGTCAAGGCCGAGGGCGGATGGGGTGCGATCAACACCGAATATTGTTCGATTCATCCCGAATCCGATGACACACATCGTGTATCAGCCCGAATTTGGGACGAAGGTGATGTACGCAACCTGCGTGCCATGACCGATGAAATCCATAAGTATGGTTCGCTGGCCGGTGTCGAAATGTGGTACGGATCTTCCCATGCGCCCTGCATGGAGACGCGCTGCACACCGCGCGGTGCGAGCCAGTACGCCTCGGAATTCGAGACCCTGACATACTGTCATGAGATGGACCATGACGACATCCGGCAGGTGCAGCAGTATTATGTAGACGCGGCTTTGCGGTCGCGGGACGCCGGATTTGACATCGTGAATGTCTATGGCGGTCACGCCTACCTGCCTGTGCAGTTCCTCTCACCCTACCACAACAAGCGGACCGACAACTACGGTGGCTCGTTTGAGAACCGCGCTCGCTTCTGGGTGGAAACCCTGGAACAGGTAAAAAACGCTGTCGGCAATGACTGCGCCATCGCCTCGCGTTTCGCCATCGATTCGCTTTACGGCACAGCTGGTGTGGAGGTTGAAGTCGACGGTATCAAGTTCATCCAGCTGGCTGACGACCTGGTCGACATCTGGGATATCAAAATTGGAGATATCGCCGAATGGGGCGAGGATGCCGGGCCGTCACGTTTCTACCGCCAGGGTCACCAGATTCCCTGGCAGAAGTTTGTCAAACAGCATTCGAAGAAAGCCGTGCTTGGCGTTGGCCGCTTCACCGATGCGGAAAAGATGGCTGAGGTGATCCGCAACGGCGAACTGGACATCATCAGTTGCGCGCGGCCGTCGATTTCCGATCCTTTCCTGCCTCAAAAGATCGAGGAAGGCCGCATCGACGACGTCCGAACTTGCATCGGCTGCAACGTCTGTATTTCCCGCTGGGAGATTGGCGGGCCGCCTATGATCTGCACGCAAAACGCAACGGCAGGCGAAGAGTACCGTCGCGGCTGGCACCCTGAGAAGTTCGAGCCGGCGAAATCCGATGACACTATCCTGGTGGTCGGCGCCGGACCTTCCGGTACGGAGGCCGCGCGTGTTCTGATGGAACGCGGGTATGTGGTGCATCTTGCCGACAGCGCAGAGAAAGTTGGCGGCCACATCAATGCGGTAGCGACGCTGCCCGGCCTCGGCGAATGGGGTTACCATCGTGACTATCGCGAGGTGCAGCTCGACAAACTGGTCAAGAAGAACCGAGACAGCCAGTTGGCGCTTGGCGGCAAGCCGCTGACTGCCGATGATGTGCTGACATATGGTGCCGACAAGGTGATCATCGCAACCGGTTCGTCCTGGAGCGGCGACGGCACCAATTCCCTGAGCCATGATCCTGTTCCGGGTGTTGATGCCGCCAAGCCAAACCATCTGACCCCGGAGCAGGTCATTGCAGGATCAAAAGAACCCGGCAAGAGGGTCACGATCCTCAACGCTGATCCGTATTTCATGGGACCGTCACTGGCCGAATTGCTGGCGAGCAGGGGCCACGAGGTAACGGTGATCGACGGCGTCGGTTTTGGCAATTACATGCACTTCACGCTTGAGGCTCCGAATATGCACCGCCGCTTGCATGAGTTGCATGTCAATGTGATCGGCGACACCTGGGTGAGCAAGGTCGAAGACGGCCGGGTCCAGATCTACAACATCTGGGGTGACGGGTCGCGACGTGAATACCGTGGTCCGGGTGTGATCCCGCGCGAGGAGAACCGCACCTATGAATGGCATGACTACGACACCCTGGTCCTCGTGACGGGACGAACCTCCAATGATGATCTCTTCCGGGAACTGAAGGCCCGGCGTGACGAATTCACGAAGAATGACATCAAGGGCGTTTACGTGATCGGCGATGCCTGGGCACCGAAGCTCATGGCCGACGCCACCTTCGACGGACATCGCATTGCCCGCGAAATTGAAGAGGCCAACCCGCAACTCCCGATTGCCTATAAGCGCGAAGCTTCCGTGTGGGGCGCGGCTTATCTGCCTGACGGCGAGTTCCGTCAGGAATGGAGGGTCTGAGGCTGGAGATACCGGGGCGCACGTCAACTGGTCGCCCCGGCCCATAGGGTGGAGAAAGGCTGGTTTATTGCGGCTGTCTCCGGAGGCGCTGGTGATCGGGATTTGGACATCCCGATCCGCCCATGCGGGCCTGATTTTTCGAAACAAGATAGGAAACGGCGAGGATGATTGGCACAGAGCACGACCCGCAGGAAGTGACCCGCATTCTGTTTCGGGATTTCCCGTTATGGATGATGGTTGTCTTCTATATGGCAGCGGTCTGTGCGCTGGGGTCTTTCGCATACGGTACTTATGCGCAGATCCGCAAATACCGCAGGGGAGTGCGCTCGGGTGCGTGGTCTCCCTTTGTGGAGCGCTTTGTCGGGATGGTGCGGGATGTCCTGTCGCATCGCACCGTCAAGCGCCGGGACACTTCCGCCGGCATTGCCCATGCCTGGATATTTTTTGGCTTTGGGCTGTTGTTCATCGGCACCAGTGTGATCACGCTGGAATACGATATCCTCGGACCGCTGACCGGGCTCACATTCTGGCATGGCCGTTTTTACCTTGTCTTTTCGCTGATCCTGGACGTTGCCGGCGTGGGGCTGATCGGCGCGTTGCTCTACATGATGTACCGGCGCAAATGGCTCGGGCTTCCGAAGCTCGATTACGCGCGGCCCGATCGCATACCGGAAGACCCGGACTACGATCGCTCGTTCTACCGCCGCGAGGACTGGGCATTTCTCTGGATCCTGATCCTGATTGCCGTTACCGGGTATATTCTGGAGGCGTCGCGGCTCGTCTGGTTGCAACATGATGCAACCGTTTGGGACTACCGCTGGTGGTCGCCGTTTGGTGCGATCATCGCCCATTTTCTGCAGGCTGTCGGAGTCGGTTCGGAAGGCGGTGCTGAGTTCCGCATGGGGCTATGGTGGTTCCATGGGCTCCTGGCTTTTGCCTTCATCGGGCTCATCCCCTACACCAAGGTCAAGCACATCTTCACGGCCATGGGATCCTTGATGGCAAGGGACCCGGACGCCAAATGCCACCTGCCCATGGCGGATGTCGACGAGGAAAAGATCGGCTTTTCCGAGCTTACTGACTTCACCGACAAATACCTTTTGAACTTCGATGCCTGCACCAAATGCGGCCGCTGCCACGAAGCCTGCCCGGCAAATGCCGCCGGATATCCACTGTCTCCGCGCGACCTGGTTCTGAGCCTGCGCGAATTGGCCGATGACAAGCTTTCGGATGTTCGCCTGCCGGAAGGGCCCATTGAAATTTGTGGCGACGGCGTGAACCAGATCCGTCCGGAGACGCTTTGGTCATGCCGGACCTGCGGTGCGTGCACCGAGATTTGCCCGGTCGGGGTGGAACATCTGCCGATGATCGTGCAGATGAGGCGTGCCCTGATTGAAGAGGGCGAGTTCGACCCAGTGTTGCAGCCCACGCTCAGGAGCCTGCAGAAATCGGGCAACGCCCTTGGTGAATCCAGGCGAAAGCGGCCGCGCTGGACCAGAAAACTCGATTTTGCGATCAAGGACGCCAGGGCCGAGCCGGTGGAAATGCTGTGGTATGTCGGCGACTATGCGTCTTTCGATCCGCGCTCGCAAAAGGTGACGATAGCCTTTGCCGAGATCCTTCATGAAGCCGGGGTTGACTTCGGCATCCTTAATGAGGACGAGCAGACGGCCGCCAACGATGTGCGCCGCATCGGCGAAGAGGGGTTGTTCCAAGCGATCGCCGAAGCCAATATCGAACTCCTGGCGGAATGCGACTTCAAGTCGATCGTCACAACCGATCCGCACACATTCAACACGATTAAGAACGAATACCCTGAGCTGGGCGGGACCTATCGGATCGAGCATGCAAGCGCCGTGCTGGAGCGATTGATCCGCGAAGGGACGATTCAGATCCCGAAAAACCTGTCCTATCGGGTCACCTACCATGATCCGTGCCACCTCGGCCGGCTCAACAACGGCTTTGAACCGCCGCGTCACGTGTTGTCGGAACTTGGCGCTGATCTTGTCGAGATGCCGCGCTCGAAAGACAACTCGTTCTGCTGTGGCGCCGGCGGCGGGCGCATCTGGCTGCCCGAGCCGCCGGAACTGCAAAAGCCGGCCGAGATCCGTGTGCAGGAGGCCGCCGAAATCGGTGGACTGGACGTGTTGGTCGTGAACTGTCCGAAATGCCTGAACATGATGGAGGACGGCGTCAAAGGCTCCGGAAACGAGAACAATTTCAGGATCATGGAACTGATCGAACTTGTCGCCGAGGCGATGACCGCCGGCAAGCCGGGCCAGGACGATGGGGCACAGGAAGCGGTGGAGGTGGCATGACCGCGCAACCGGGAGCAGCGGCAATGGCCGTTCCAGATGAATCTCGACTGTTGATTGATCGCGTGCTGGAAGCGCGCGATCCCTACGCCGCGCTCGGAGCCTACCCATTTGTTGACAGGTCGGTCCGACCGGCGCTTGAGGCGGTTATCCTGGCGACCCCGCGCCTGAAGTTGATTTTCGCCGCGGCGGCCTACACTCCGCCCGATCTGCTCGATCGTATTTCAATAGATGCAAGAAAAGCTCTGCAACTGCGGTTGGCAAAGAACCCGGCGACCCCGCCTCAGACACTGACACGATTGTTGCGGGACGATGCTTGCGAGCGCATCCGGCGCTATGTGGCTGCGCATCCCCGGTCTGACCGCGCGACGATGTCCAGGCTTGCGGACGACACGTCGATTGACGTTCGCCGGGCTGTGGCCGGCAACCCTAATGTGCCAGCAGGTATCCTCGCAGGGCTTGTTGCCGACGGCGATGGACAGATTGCCAGAAATGCCGCCCGCGGCCCGTTTGCGGATGAAGAACTCCTGCAAGCATTGTGGGACAACGGTGACCGCCAGGTACGAGCGGAGATTGCTACCCATCCGAACTGCGCCGCAGGCCTGCTCGAACAGGCAGAAGCAACGGCAGACAAGCTGATCCTTCGCAAGCTTGCTTCCAACCCGGCTCTCGGCTCCTCAGCGCTGACGCGGCTGACGGCCGATGACGACGAACGGGTTCGCGTGGCTGCGGCGCGCAACGCTGCCGTTGCGGGAGGTCTAGTCGAGGAATCGGACTATGAACCCTCACCGAAAGTCCGGCGCATCTTCGCTCGTCGCCGGTCGCTCGCGCCGGAAATTGCCGTCCGGCTTGCGGCCAATCCGGACAGCTGGGTGCGCCGCTGGATTGCGCGCAATCCCGTTGTTCCGGAAGGCACCTTGCGTTGTCTCGCCGACGATGCGGTGATGGAAGTGCGTCGCAGCGCAGCGCGCAATCCGGCTTGCCCGGCATCGCTCCTGATGACTTTGGCCGGCGATCCGGCTCCATGGGTGCGCTCCGGGGTGGCGATGCGCGAGGACGCGCCGCAAGCGGCAATTGAGCGGCTACTTGACGATCAGCACCCGGACGTGCTGAGCGCCCTGGGACGCAACCGGCAGACACCGACGGCAACGCTTGATGCGATTGCGCACCACGCGGACAAGGATGTGCGCCGCGCCGTTGCGTTCAACCAATGCGCACCGGCGGACCTGGCGGCTCATCTGGCGGAGGATCCTTATCCGCTGAACCGGGTCATCGCCGCCGGACATCCCAGTCTTGCACTGGCGCGGGTCCGGCAATTGCTCGATGATCCCGAGCCGCAGGTTCGTTTCACCGCTGCCGCTCGCTTGGCACGGCAGTGGAACCGGCCGGGCGGCGCTCCGGCAGCATCAGCGCTGAATCATGAATAGGAGTGGAGCAGTTGTCATGAAGATTCTGGTTGCGGTTAAACAGGTTTCGGTCCTTGACGACGAATTCGAGATGCGTGACGACGGCCGCGATGTGGATGAGGATTTTTTCGAAAAGGACCTCAACGAGTTTGATCATTTCGCTGTCGAAGAGGCGCTGCTGATCAAGGAAGCTTCCGGCGGCGAGGCTGAAGTCGTCATTGTCACCGTAGGAGACGACGACGCCGATGATGCCCTGCGGACCGCCCTTGCCAAAGGTGCGGAACGGGGCGTCCGGGTTTGGGATGACTCGCTTGTCGACGCCGACAGCGTTACGATTGCCAAGGTGCTGGCCAAAGTGGTTGAGCGCGAAGACCCGGACATGGTGTTTACCGGCGCCCAGTCGGTCGATTTTGGTCATGCCGCCACTGGTATGGCGCTGGCCGGCCTGCTCGGCTGGCCGCACGCGGCGGTGGTATCCAAGCTCGATTTCAAGCCGGGTGATGAAAATGCGACTATTCACCGGGAGCTCGAGGGCGGCCTCGAGGAAATCATGAGCGTGACCTGTCCGGCCGTGCTGTCGATACAGCTCGGCATCAACCAGCCGCGCTACGCGTCGCTGCGGGGTATTCGACAGGCCCGGCAAAAGCCGGTGGACGAACTTGACCTTTCGGATCTGGGGCTTTCCGCAGAGACGGTCAAAGCTGCCTCGCGGGTGCGCAGAATGTATGCGCCGGAGAGAGGACAGGCCGAAATTATCGAGGGCTCGGTAGCCGAACAGGCGGCCCGGTTGGCCGAAATCGTCAAAGAACTGCGGGGAGCATGAGATATGGCAGAGATTTTAGTTGTTGCCGGGCAACGTGACGGCGTCTTGCATCCTGCGACGCTCGAGGCGGTGGCTGCGGCCCGCACAGTCAAGACCGGGGGCGACAGCCTGGCGGTCGTCATTATATCCGCCGATCCGGATGGTCTGGCCGGCGCCCTTTCGGTTGAGGGCGTCGACGAGGTGATCACGGTCAAGGCTGGTTCGAATGATTTCCAGCCGGAACTGGTGGAAGCTGTCGTCGTTGCGCTGGCACAGGCGCGCGAACCATCCTTGATCGCAACGGCTCACAGTGTCGACGCCTGGTCGTTTGCGCCGTCTGCTGCCGTGATGCTGGGAAGCGGTTTTGCCAGCGATGTCCTGGCACTGAAATCCGAGGGCAGCGATTTGATCGCCACCCGTGCGGGTTATGCCGAAAAAGTGCTGGTCGACCTCGAGTTTCCCGGCAGGGAAACGACACTCCTGACCATCCGTACCAACGTGTTCGAGCCCGCCGGCGGCTCCTCCATGCCGAAGCTGACGGCCATGGATGCCCCGGCCTGCGAAACGTCGCTCAATCATCTGGGTTGGAAAGAGCCGGCGGATGCCGGCGGTATCGATATCCCCGGATCGGATTTCATCCTCTCAATCGGCCGCGGTGTGAGCGATGAAGGCAATGTCGAGCAGTTCCTCGAACTTGCGGATGAAATGGGCGCCACTCTGGGCTGCTCAAGGCCGGTCGCCGACAACGGTTGGCTGGCGAAAGCCCGTCAGGTAGGTCAGTCCGGCCAGTTGGCGGCGAATTGCCGGCTCTATATCGCGATGGGCATCTCCGGTTCGGTTCAGCATCAGTGGGGCATGAAGCATATCGAAAACATCGTTGCCGTGAATACCGATCCGGAAGCCTCGATATTCAGTATCGCCCGTTACGGAATCGTCGGCGACATGTTCGAGATTGCCGAAGAACTTGAAAACCATTTTTAGGCGCCGGCTCTGAGCCGGGCGGCGCACCGAACACCATGCCCGCCGGACTACCGGACTGGATTGAAGCAACTGAGGAGGAACAGGACAATGTCAAGAAGAGTTTCCGCACTTGAAGCCGAGCATCGCGCACTTGGTGCCGGGCTCGACGACTGGAACGGCATGGATGTGGCCTGGAGCTACGCCACGTCTGACGAAGACGAGCATGACGCAGTGCGTGACGCGGCCGGCCTGTTCGACGTTTCCGGCCTGAAGAAGATCTGGATCAACGGCCCGGATGCGCTCGAGGTCATTGACCGTGTCGCCACCCGGGAGATGGAAAAAATCTACAAAGGCAAATCAGCCTATTGCCCGTTGTTGACTGACGAGGGCACGATTTGCGACGACAACATCATCTTTCACATAAACGACAACAAATACCTTTATGTCCACGGCTCGGGTCAAAGTGCGGCGCGACTTGAAGAAGCCGGTCGGGGCAAGAACGTCGAGATACGGTTTGATGACGAATTGCACGATATCTCTCTTCAGGGGCCGAAGGCGGTTGGGCTGCTGAATGCCCACACTCCGGTTGATCTCGAGGAGCTGAAATACTTTCATCAGGTCGAAACCACGCTCTTTGGGCGCAAGGCAATTCTCTCACGGACCGGATATTCCGGTGAGCGGGGCTACGAGATATTCACAGATGGCAGCGACGTTGTGCACATTTGGCAAAATATCCTCGATGTGGGCCGTTCCGAAGGCGTCATGGCCTGTTCGTTCAACTGTCTCGACAAGATACGCATTGAGGCGGCCTTGCTGTTCTATCCCTATGATATGAGTGAGGTGAACTCGCCCTGGGAAGTTGGTCTGGGCTGGGCGATCTCGCGCACCAAGACTGATTACATGGGGCGTGACGCGATGTTTGCCGCCAAGGGCAAGGAGAAGGTGAAATTTGCCGGCGTTTCCTGCACCTCGACGACAGAAATTCTCGAAGCGGATGCCAAGCTTCATTTGAATGGCGATGAGGTTGGGATCGTCAACAGCCCGGCCTATTCCCACCGCATGAAAAAGTCACTGGCCCTGGTTCATTTGCGACCCGATGTGGTTCCCGGAACTGCGCTTCAATTGCGTGGCAAAGAGCAATCAATTGATGTGATCGTTGAGGCATTGCCGTTCTACGACCCGGATAAATCGCGTACCCACGCCTGAGGGTATTGCTGTTGCATTTGAGGTTCTAGAACAGTGGCATTTGCCTCTTATTCGTCTTCAGCCGCGCGGGCGTCGACGCTTGTTGCTTTGTCTGCAGTGGCCTGGGGTTGCTGGTGGATTCCGCTGCGCCATATCGAGCGTTCCGGCCTGACGGGCGATTGGACGAGCGTTGTTGTGCTCAGCACAGCCGCGCTGTGCCTCGCGCCCTTTGTCTTCGCACGTTTCGGGCGATTGGTCCGTGCCGGACCGATGGTCTGGGGCGCGGGTTTCTTTCTCGGTGTCATGTTCTCGACCTACCAACACGGGCTGATTGCTGGTGATGTCGTGCGGGTGACCCTGTTGTTTTATCTGGCGCCGGTCTGGGGAACGCTTTTGGGGCTCATCTTTCTCGGTGAACGTTTCAGCCGGAGGCGGGTGGCCGTGATCGTGCTTGGCTTTGCCGGTGTTGCGGTGATCCTCAACTACAGGGGCGTTGTGCCAACTCCGCAGGGTCTGGGAGAATGGATGGGGCTCGCTTCAGGAATTGCCTTCGCGATCGGGGCAACCTTTGCCTATCGGGTTGTAGGGGAATATGGGTTGGAAAAATCATGGCTTAGTCTGGCCAGCGGCGCCGGGCTCTCAATGCTGTTTGCGCTGGCAAATCCAGCATATTCATTGCCCGCTGCCAGTCAGGTACTCCAGGAGATACCGTTTGTCATTGCTATCGTTGTGTTCATTTTGATCCCGATAACCTGGGCCATGGTCTGGGGCGCGCAAAGACTCGATCCGGGGCGCATCTCGCTTTTGCTGATGCTTGAAGTCGTAGCCGCATCGATCTCGGCGACGTGGCTTGCGGGCGAACCCTATGGAATGGCAAAAGCGGTAGGCACCGTCATGATCTTGGCGGCTGGTGCGGTCGAGACGCTGACAAAGCGCGTTGCCCGGCCTGCCGGACCTCTTGGTTTCATTTGACGCCGAAACACGGAAAGAAGGACCGCGCAAGTCGGGCATAGGGGAGGTGATGGGAAGACTTCCTGCTCGAGCAACAACAGAGCGCGCTGATCCTGACCTGAGTAGATGACGGTCCGGATTCCGAGGTTGTTGGATATCAATTTGACCAAAATTTCAACAGCTTACGTATTTGACGGTATTTTTGACGGTATGCGCGAATTGCCGCAGGTAAATATTTCATGAAATCATAGAGTTAGCCGCCCCATTGACCATCGAGTGGGAGTAGGAGTGTTGGTGCACAGCACCAAATAACACCGACGATCCGGTGTTTTTGGCGGCGAACGCACGGTGCCATATCGCAGCACTTGAGGGGCCGGCCTTGCTGGCCGAAATGTCCGGTGCACCTTTGCGAGCAACGAGCGCCCTGGATGCTGCTACCGGTCGTTTGCAGCGACCTGCGCCTCCGCCTCGATCTCAACGAGATATGGTCCGATGAGTGACGCTGAAACCAGCGTATTTGCCGGCATTATGTCAGCGAAATACCTCTGGTGCCCTTCTGACGCGGCCTCCCAGTCGGAGGGATCCTGAAGGTAGATGCGCGTTCGAATAACGTCGTCAAGGGATCCACCAAGCGAGGCGATTGCGGCTTAAATCTTGTCCAGAATGAAGACCGTTTGTGCCTCTGCGTCCCCGGCAGCGACGGGATTTCCGAAAGGCGTCGTCAATCTCGTTCATACAGGCGACGCGTCTTCAGTGTCGGAACCGCTGCTTCAGGATCATCGCCTTCGAGAGGTCAGTTTCACCGGATCGACAGAAACCGGTGGTCTGCTTCTGGAAATGGGTGCTGCCAACATTGTCAACAGTTCACTGGAACCGGCGGCGACGGACCATTTGTGGTTCTGGATGACGCCGATATCGAGTCCGCCGTGGATCATGCGATTGCCTGCAAATTCAGAAATGCGGGTCAGGCCTGTGTCGCGGCCAACCGCATCATCGTCGATCGCAGCCTGGAGCCGGAGTTCACAAAACGTTTCGTGGAGCAGACGCGGGCACTGAAAGTTGGAAACGGCCTGGAAGAGGTCGATGTCGGACCGACTATTTCTCCAAGGCAGCGGGACCGATTGCCTGAAATGGTTTCGGATCTTGTCGACTCCGGCGGTGTCCTGCTGACCGGCGGCGCGGTTGTGGACGGCCCCGGCAACTTCTTTGAGCCGACCGTTATCCGCTTCGATGCGCCCAATGACATTGTGTGCTCGAATGAGCTGTTCGCGCCGGTCGCAACCATTTTCTCGGTCGACGGCGTCGAGGCGGCGATCCGTTTCGCAAACGAAACCCGTTACGGACTGGCAGCCTACCTCTTCACCCGTGACCTGTCTCGGGCCATCTCGCTCGCCGAACGGCTGGAATTCGGAATGGTTGGTGGGAACCGTGGAATGATGGCGGATCCGGCTGCACCCTTCGGAGGCACCAAGATGGTGACCTTCGAGCTTATCGCCAAGGCACTGGCGCCGGCGATCGGCTGGATCCCGATGTTGTCGGGGTAAGACGAACCGGGATTTATGGCCGTAGGCGCACATCGCGATGCCGGCGGCGCCAATTTCGGCCACCGGACAGCGGTTAAAATGGGCTGTTCGCCGGTCCCCGGCTCTTTGTTTCCGGCAAGATCCTGTCGCAGACCGGCGGCCATGGTGATCATCGCGCCATCGCCGATGCCTGCTCATGCACCACCCATGCCGGCGGCATGTCGGTGATTGCCGATGGGGTTGATGCCGTCCGACAGGCAGTGCGCGAAAATGTCCGACAGGGCCTCGATCAGATCAAGATCATGGGTGGCGGTGGCGTCAGTTCTCCCGGAGACAAGCTCGTCCACCCGCAATATTCGCTTGATGAAGTCGCAGCCATCGTTGACGAGGCTCAGCTTTGTGGACGCTATGTCATGGCCCATGTTTACAGCGACATCGGTATCAGGCGGGCCGTCGGGCAGGGCGTTCGCTCGATCGAACATGGCAATTTCCTGCAGGAAGACAGGGCAAAACTGATGCGCGACAAGGGCGCCCATCTGGTG
>JAAEOH010000336.1 GCA_024244645.1 Hyphomicrobiales bacterium | reverse complement strand
CACCAGATGGGCGCCCTTGTCGCGCATCAGTTTTGCCCTGTCTTCCTGCAGGAAATTGCCATGTTCGATCGAGCGAACGCCCTGCCCGACGGCCCGCCTGATACCGATGTCGCTGTAAACATGGGCCATGACATAGCGTCCGCAAAGCTGGGTCTCCTCAGTGCAAACCTGCTATCCATCCCACAGGCGCTGACGTCAGACACTTCCCAAGTCCCATAACTTCCTCCTGTTGTTTGTCCTTTTCGGACGTTGAATATTTTCCTTTTTCTTGGGCGCGGACCCTGATCGGCCCGGAGCCATAGGTGTCTGCAGGATACCGTCACGCGGGCTCGAAACGGATCGGCTGCGCGCCTTTCCAAAGGACCGTGTTGCCAAGTTCCATCAGATTTTCGTGCCCGCTTGTGATCGAAATGAAATGATTGCCGGCGAGCTGACCCATCTTGGACGAGAAATCGACCCCGCCATAGGCAAAAAGGATTTCGGTTTCGCTGATCCCGCCCGGATAGAGAATGAAGTGACCCGGTGCCGGATGGCTTGTGTGGTTCTCGTAATCCAGCCCGAAATCGGTGTCGCCAAGCGGAATCCAGACGCCCTCACCGCTCCAGCGCACATGCACGATCTGCCCGCTGTAGGGCAGATGTTCCTTAAAAACCGCGCAGGTCTTCGGCGCGGCCTCCTCTTCAAATACAGCGTCGAACCGAAACGATCCGGCATGGATTACAAGTTTGCTCATATTTCATCCTTCGCACTGGTTGGTCGTTCGGTCATCAATCAGGCGCATTCAAGAACCCTGGCGCTGCCTTAGTTGCCCTCGGGCAATTGAATCCGGCTGTAGGCCTTGCCAAAGCGAGCCTCGATGCGCCGCTGGACCACATCCCACAGCGTCGTCAGGATTAGGTAGTAGATTGCAGCGACGGCGAAGAGCTCTAGGACCAGGAACTTCTCCTGGATAAGAATCTGGGTGCGCCTGAGCAGCTCTTCCATCGAAATGACCGACGTGATCGAGGTCGTCTTCAGAAGACCGTTCACGCTGTTGCCCAGTGGCGGTATTACAATCCGGGTCGCCTGCGGCATGACAATATAGCGCATGACCTGCGCAGGCGTCAGACCGAGCGCCTTGCCGGCGTTGCTCTGTCCCTGAGGCACCGCCAGGATGCCGCTGCGGATGATCTCGGCGAGATATGCTGCCTCATTGAGGATCAGGCCCAGTAACGCCGCCTCGATCACGCTGAAGCGGACACCGATGGCCAATGGCAGACCGGTATAGATGATCAGCAGTTGTACAAGCAGCGGAGTCCCGCGGAAGATCCAGATGTAAAACTGCGCAAACCATGTCACCGGCCTGAGAGGCGACATGCGCATCAATGCAATGACCACACCCAGGGCCAGCCCGCCAATGATGGATGCCACGGTCAGCCCGATCGTCGTCAGCGCGCCGTAAAACAGAAAATCGTTAAACAGATAATCCTGGAAGCCGCTCCAGTCCCAGGCTTGTTTGTTCATATCCGATGCCTATTGGGTTTTTCTCCAAAAAAAATGCCCCGGACAAAATGATCCGGGTGCATTTCTGATAGCTGGTTCCGCTTCAATTGCCAGGCCCGCGGATGGCCAGATCTCCAGTGTTGGCCAGAATACCGTATTCATCAAGCAGGGCCTTGTAGCTTCCGTCCTTGACCATGTCGTTCATGACGCCAAGCACGGCATTTGCCAGTTCGTCATTGGCCATGGCCAGCGCCACCGGTGTAGCAAAGAGACCGGATATCGCCCGGTCGAATTCTCCACGTTTTGCATATTCGGCGGCGGTCGAGTCGATCGAGACCGTTGCGTCGGTCTGCCCGGCGCGCAGTGCCTGATAGGCGGTGGCGAAATTGTCGAACGTGCGCACGTCGATCGTCTCAAGGCCCTTGTCGGACAGTTCCTTGGCCAGGAGTTTGAGCTTGGCTTCCTCAAATCCGCCGATTTCGACACCAACGGATTTGCCGGCAAGGTCTTCCGGTTTGGAGATGCCCAGCGGGTTGCCAGATGCCACCGAGATGCTGATCGCCTGCGATTCATACGGAATCATCTTCATGAGACCAGCGCGTTCTTCGGTCCAGAAAATGCCGGTGTTGATGACATCCCAACGCCCGGCCTGAAGGCCCGGGATCATTGCTGAAAACTCGATGCGGATATATTCCGGTTCCAGGCACAGGCGCTTGGCAACCTCATTGCCAAGCGTGATCCGCATGCCCTTCAACTCACCGCTTGAATCGACAAATTGCATCGGTGGCAGGGTCGGGTTTGTGGACATGACCAACTTGCCCTCGCTGATCAGCGCCGACGGCGCAACCTTCGGCGAACAATCCTGTGCCATTGCCATCGGTACCGAGAGCAGCACCGCGGCCCCGATTGTCGCCATTGTCAGCGTCATTTTATTTTGTCTTCTCATTTTCTCACTCCCTTTTAATCAAACGTTGTGATTCAAATAGCTTTGATCAGCTCGCAAAGGCGGTCTTCAATGGACCGATCATCCCGAGATCTCGCAGGTCTTTTTCCAGCGCCCGGCGCTCGTCCTCCGGCAATGGAAGACGGGGTTCGCGCGGATCGCCCACCGGAAGGCCTATGGCATCCAACGCCGCCTTGGTCGCGGACACATAACGGTTTTCTCCAACCCACCGGACAATTGGCAGTATGCGGCGGTAGAGCGCCAGGGCCGTTTCCATATCCTGCTTATCGGCAACAAGCGTGAACAGATCTGCCGATGCACGCGGCAGGACATTGGAACACACGGCAACCCAGCCCTGCGCTCCCAGCCAGAAGGACTCGTAGCCAAGAATGCCAGCAAACACCGCCATGCGGTCGCCGCACAGTTCGACGATGTCGCGGACACGGGTAACTTCGAGGGTGGATTCCTTGACCATGGTCACGGCATCGATTTCAGCCAGGTGCGCCAGGATCCGCGGAGTCATGTCGATATTGGCCGTCGCTGGATTGTTATAGGCCATGATGGGTATCGATATGGCCTCTCCGATCCGCCGGTAGTGCTCGAACAATTCGTCTTCCGTCGGCGTCGAATAGAAGGGCGGGATGATCATCACGCCCTGTGCGCCCATGTTTTCCGCTTCTTGAGACAGCTCGATCGAGTCGGACGTCACCTCGGCACCGGTGCCGATCAGAACCGGCACGCGCCCGTTTGCTTCTGAGATGCAGATTTCGATGACCTGGCGCCGTTCCTCACGGCTGAGAGACAAGAATTCACCCGTGCTGCCGAGCGGGATCAGACCGTGGATCCCCTCGTCGATCTGCCAGTTCACCAGTTGCTTGAGCGCCGCGGTGTCAACTGCGGAACCGCCCGGGACAAAAGGGGTTATGAGAACAGTGTAGGTTCCGCGAAATTCAGTCATGCACGCCGTGTCCATTCAAGAAACCGCCTGTTCGGGGCCGTACTTGCGATTGATTATACAGATCGTATATTGAGCGTATACGAAATTAATATCCTTGTCAGCCCTGGTGTGCTAGCGTTTGCCAAACACACTCATGGCGAACCCTTTTTGGACCGATCAACTGTTGATATGCGCCTTCGCCGACAAAACCTCAGCCCCGTTGATGAGACGCTCGAATTTGCATTCGACGGTCAGACCGTCAGCGCCTTGGCTGGGGAAACGGTTGCGGCGGCGCTGGCCGCGAACGATATCGCGGTACGCCCGCCTGAAGATTCAGGCAGTCCACGAACCTGGCTCGGAATGTACTGCGGCATGGGCGCGTGTTTCGGCTGCCTGGTCACGATCGACGGGCGCATCAGCCAGCGGGCTTGCCTGTCCAAGGTTCGCGGCGGCGAGGATGTCAGGACGAACCTGCCAGAGGGAACCGAGAGCGATGCCCTGAAGCCATTGGCCGATCCCCCGATTGCGGACACTTTGCCGGAGCAGGAGATCGACATTCTGGTGATCGGTGCCGGACCCGGGGGCCTTTCGGCAGCGCTTGCAGCCCGCCGAGCCGGTGCATCGGTCATCATTCTCGACGAGCGCTCCGATCCCGGCGGCCAGTATTACAAACCTGTCGCACCTTCGCATGTTGTGTCCGCTGCGCCGGACCGGCAGTTTGCCTCCGGCTCCGCCTTGACCGAAACGGTTGCCGAAGCCGGTGCACAGTTTCTTCAGGATGCAACGGTCTGGGGCGCATTCGCGCCGGACGAGATCCTCGCCCTGGTTGATGGCAGCGCTCGGATTTTCCGACCGAAACGGCTTATTCTGGCGACGGGCGCGTTTGAACGGGCCGTCCCATTTCCCGGATGGACGACAGCGGGCGTCATGACCACTGGAGCGGCGCAGACACTGGCCCGCGCCTATCAGGTGTCGCCGGGCAAGCGTGTTGTCGTGGCGGGCAACGGGCCATTGAATTTCCAACTGGCAGCCGATCTCGTTTCACACGGCGTGGCGGTTGCAGCTGTGGTTGAATCAGCGCCCAGGCCAGACGCACGCAAGTTTGCCGATCTCATCAAGGCATTCTGGACGGATCCGGAGAAAATGCTGACGGGATTCGGCTATCTGGCGATCCTGCGGCGCACCGGCACGCCGGTGCTGTGGTCCAGCGTTGCCGTCGAGGCCATCGGCAAGAATCAGCTAAGCAGCGTCAAGATTGCTGCGTGCAATCCGTCGGGAAAACCGGATATGGATGACATCACCATCCTTGATGCCGACACGCTGTGTCTCGGTTACGGCTTGGTCGCATCGACTGAAATCGGTCGCAGCCTTGGTTGCGAGATGATCTATGATTCAAGGCATGTGGGCACGCTTGGCATCAAGACATCGGAAACCGGTGAAACTTCGGTATCCGGTATCTTTGCGGTCGGAGACGGCGCAATTGTCGCGGGCGCTGACGTGGCTCGGGCGTCGGGAACAATTGCCGGTTACAATGCCGCTGCCCAGTTGGGGTTTGACACGAAACAGGCGGGCCGGTCCAAAACTGACGCCAGAGGCCGCAGGCGTGCCCAGGCTTTCCAAAGCGCACTCTGGGCGCTGTTCAACGCACCGCCGGCATCATTCGACCACCTTCGAGAAGACACGGTGATCTGCCGCTGTGAGGGCCTGGATCTGGGCCGAATTCATTCCGAAATTGATGCCGGTGCGGGCAGCCTGGGCGTCCTGAAACGCCGCACGCGCCTGGGCATGGGACGGTGTCAGGGCCGCTACTGCACGCCGGCAGTCGCCAGCTTGCTGTCATCGCGCACCGGCCTGGAGCGCGGCCAAGAGGAAATGTTCGCCCCGAGGCTGCCGGTAAAACCGTTCCCGGTGTCGGCAATCATGTTGGAAAAGCCGGAATGGGGTGGTCACCAGCGCGCCGGGACACCTGACTTGTCACGCCCCCTGCCCCGAGAGCCGTTTGCAGATATTACGGCAGATATCGCTGTGATCGGCGGCGGCGTTGTCGGGGCCAGCGTGGCGTTCGAACTGTCACGTGGCGGCTACGACACCGTCGTCGTCGAACGCGACGATGCCAATCTGCAGGCTTCGGGCGCCAATGCCGGGAGCCTGCATGTGCAACTCCTTTCGTTCGATTTCGGCAAAAAGGCCGAGGCAAACGGCGGCCCGGCCGCGGCAACACTGCCGCTTGGACCGTGGTCCGTATCCCTTTGGCAGGAATATGCCAGGGATTTCGGCGGGCAATTCGAAATTCGCATCACCGGCGGGCTGATGGTCGCGGAGACCCAGGAGGGAATGAAATTCCTGGAGGAAAAAGCCGCGCTCGAACGCCGGTATGGACTTCAATCGGAAATTGTCGGGGCGAGCGACCTGCGAAAACTGGCACCTGCCCTGTCCCCGTCACTTATCGGCGCAGAATATTCTCCGCAGGAAGGCAAGATCAATCCGCTTACCGCAACCTACGGTGTGATGGAAATGGCCACACGGCACGGTGCCCGCCTGCTGCCAAGCGCCAATGTCATTTCAGTTGAACAGCAAAACGTCGGGTGGAAGGTGGTCACCGGCCGGGGCCAGATCCTGGCTCGCCGGGTCGTCAACGCAGCAGGCCCGTGGGCCGGTGAAATCGGCAAAATGGTCGGCCGGAAGATCCCCGTTTACAGCGCACCGTTGCAAATGATCGTGACAGAGGGCGCACCGGAACTGGTCAGTCAGCTCGTCGCACACGCGGACCGCCATTTGAGCCTGAAGCAGCTGTCAACCGGCGGGCTTGTCATCGGTGGTGCCTGGACCGCCCGCTACAATGAAGCCCAGCGCCTGAATCAGACAATCCGCGAGAGCATCGAGGGAAATCTCTGGGTCGCCAACCGCGTTTTGCCGCAATTGTCGGGGCTTCACGTGATCCGTAGCTGGGCCGGCATGAACGTCAATATCGACGGCGCTCCCATCATCGGGGAAATGCCAGGCATGCCCGGCTTTTTCAACGCCGTCACCTCGAACGGCTACACGCTTGCCCCGGCCGTCGCCCGGCTGACCGCCGACCTCGTCAATCTCGGTCGGACGGATATCGACATTGAACCTTTTCTCATTGACCGCTTTTGAGGTTTTGCATGATTACACTTGACAATGTCTCCAAGAATTACGGCACCTTCAAGGTGCTCAAGAACTGCTCCACCGCGGTCGAGAAGGGCCAAGTCGTTGTGGTTTGCGGGCCTTCCGGCTCCGGAAAATCGACATTGATCAAATGCGTCAACGGGCTGGAACCGTTCGATTCTGGTTCCATTGTTGTCGACGGAATCAGCGTTGGCGACCCGGCGACCAACCTGTCCGAGCTGCGCGCCAAAATCGGCATGGTGTTTCAGAATTTCGAACTGTTTCCGCATTTGACGATCGTCGACAATCTGCTGCTGGCGCAGCGCAAGGTTCTTGGCCGCAGCGAAGACGAGGCAAGACAGAAAGCCGAGATGTTGTTGAACCGCGTCGGGCTTGGCGATCAGGCCAAAAAATATCCGGCGCACCTTTCCGGAGGACAGCAACAGCGCGTGGCAATCGCCCGCGCACTGGCGATGGACCCGATTGCCATGCTGTTCGACGAGCCGACCTCTGCGCTGGACCCCGAAATGATCAACGAAGTGCTCGATGTGATGGTTGAACTCGCCCAGGAGGGCATGACCATGATTGTTGTCACCCATGAAATGGGTTTTGCCCGAAAGGTGGCCGAACGGGTGATCTTCATGGATCAGGGCGAAATTATCGAAGACTGCGAAACCGAGGCGTTCTTCACCGAAAAACGCAGCGAACGCGCCAGTCAGTTTCTTGAAAAAATTCTGCCGCACTAGGAAACGAAGGTATGAACCAGTTTGCGCAATCGGTCACCGGAACCCTGACATCGGGTCAGCTCGGGAAAACCCTGATGCACGAACATATCCTTTGCGACCTTCGTGATCCGTCCACGCGCGATGCGGACACGGATTGCCCGCCAATTACCATGGAAAACCGGTTTCAGACCAACTATTTCCAGAACCGCAACCCATGCAACATGGTGCTGGACGAGGTCACGGTTGCGGAACGCGAGCTGGCGTTGTTTTGTAGTGCCGGCGGCGGCGCAATCGTCGAGTTATCGGTCGGTGGTTTGCGGCCCCAACCGCAAAATTTGAGGTCTCTGTCTCACCGGACCGGTGCAAACATCATTATGGGTGCGGGCTATTACGTTGACGCATACATGCCGCAGGAAATCCGCTCTGCGGACATAGAAACTCTTGAATCCCTGCTACAAACCCAGTTGAACGACGGTGCCTGGAGCACCGACATTCGCGCCGGAATTATCGGCGAGATTGGCTGTTCGTGGCCGCTTGAGGAGAGCGAACAGCGAATGCTGACTGCCGCCGCGCGTGTCCAGGCAAAGACGGGTGTCGCCATTACCGTGCATCCGGGACGGCATTGCGATGCGCCCGCTCAAATCGCAAAGATACTCTTGGCGGCCGGCGCGGATCCGAAACGCACCGTCCTTGGCCACATGGACAGGACTATTTTCGACCAGGACCGCCTTGTCACCCTGTTGCAAAAGGGATTCGTGCTTGAGTGGGATTTCTTCGGCATCGAGACATCGCAATACTGGATGGCCGGCTGCGATTTGGACCTGCCGACCGATTATACCCGTCTTGACCTGATATACGGCCTGATAAACATGGGATTTCGTGGTCAGATTACCGTCTCGCACGACATTTGCACAAAAACCCGATTGTCAGCCTATGGTGGCCACGGATATAGGCATCTCTTGATCAACATAGTGCCGATGATGCAAAGACGCGGTTGGACGAACGCCGAGATCGAGGAACTGTTTGTCGAAACACCCGCCCGTCTGCTTTGCTATCTGACTGACGAAACATCCACCTGTCGAATCCAATAGGCCAGCCGTGTCCCCGTCACCCCCCAAACCAGATCCCAAAATGGCAGACGAAGTCAGCCTCACGCACCGATCCTATGCGGCAATCCGCAGGATGATCCTGACTCGCAATCTGAAAGCCGGCGAAATCGTTTCCGAAGACCGCCTCGCCGCAAGGCTGGCGACATCCAGAACGCCGGTGCGCGAGGCAATGTTTCTGCTGCAGAGCGAGGGGCTGCTGGAAAAACAGGCGAACCAGCCCTTCCGGGTGCGCGTCGTCTCCAACAGGGAGTATTTCCAGACCATGCGCCTTCGCGAACTCCTGGAAGGCGAAGCCATTGCGACGGCCATCGACCGCATACCCGCCGAATCGCTCGAAGACGTCGAAGCGGACATGCTGGCGCTCAAGGCAAATCCAGCCGTGCCCGCTGAAACCCATTGGGCGGCGGATGAAAAACTCCATGAGATGATCGCGCATTCATCCGGCAACGATGTCCTGGCTGAAGTGATCCAGGACCTGCGCATGGCAACCCGGATTTTCGAACTCTCCGGTCTCGCCTCGCGCTTCCGCCCCGATACCGAAGAGCATCTGACCATCATAGAGGCGATCCGAAGCGGCGACCGCGAACGGGCGCGCGACAGCATGCAGGTGCACATCCGAAGCCTTGCAAACGATGTATTGGCCGAAATAACGGGACACTGACTGGGGTCTGCTGATGCAACAACCAGTATCGCCACACCAAATCGAAACGGCCTGCCGCGATGCCGAGGCAGCGAGCATTGACCTGCTGCAGAACCTGATTGCGACAACCAAGGCAGGCAGCGATGCGGTGGACGAGGTCATTGCCGAAGCAATCGCCGCTTTCGGTGGTGACGCTGAGCCGCTTACATATGATCCGTCAAAGGTTCCGCTCGTCGGAGAATTTGCTGTGGTGGATGTCGCCTCAACTTCAAAAGAGCGCTGCCTGATCAGCCGAATCGAAGGCGACGGTTCGGGACAAAGCCTCATCCTGTTTGCCCACCCGGACGTCGAAAGTCCCGGAACGGGTGCAGGCTGGTCAACCGACCCGCATACGCCGACCGTTCGTGAAGGCAAGCTTTATGGCTGGGGTGTTGCCGATGATCTGGCGGGTATCGCCATCATGCTGCAGGTGGCTGCGGTTCTGAAAGAAACCGGCATCCGTCTCAGGGGAGACCTGTTTCTTGTCAGCGCTCCCAGCAAGGCGCACAGGCGCGGAATAGCCGCGGCGCTTCACGACGGCCTGCGTGCCGACGCCGCCCTTTATCTGCATCCCGCCGAGTCCGGGCGCGGCCTTGACGAGATCAAGGCGTTCTCACCCGGTCAGCTTGAGTTTCAGATCACCATTCGCGGCCGACCTCCGCAGACCCTCGAACCGGCACACACCGCCTTTGCCCATCGGGCGGTCAATCCGTTCGACAAGGCCATCATCATTGCATCGGTTCTCAGGGAGCTGGACCATCAGCGCGGTGCATCCATTCATCATCAACGTCTCGAAAAAGCGATCGGGCGGTCGGTCAACCTGATGCTGACGAGGTGCGATTTTGCAGATGCCGATTCCACCAGCCGCATTCCGGATGAGTGCCGGTTGTTCGGTGCTCTGTCGCTTGTACCCGGGGAAGACCTCAATGCCGTGATGGGATCCGTCGAGGAAGCTGTAGGACGAACCGCAGAGGCCGATCCATGGATGGCTGACCATCCGCCGGAACTGCAATGGCGCTCCGGGATCAGCGCGGCCGAAACGCCCGATGAGCACGAGTTTTACAAACTAGCGATGCGCGAACTCACGCGACTTGGCGCCAAGCCACAAGTCAATCCGCTCCACACCGCAAGCGACATCCGAAATCCGATCGTGCAAAAGGGCATTCCGACCGTCGGTTTCGGCCCGAAATGCGGTGGCCTGGCGATGTCGGGTCTTGCGGATGAATGGGTGGATGTCGAGGACTATTTCCGCTCAATTGCAGCGGCAGTCGCCATGGTCGTCAACTGGTGCGGGCAGCATCACACCGACCGATCCTCTGTTGAATGACGGTTTTCGACTTCTAGTCCTGGATTGTCAGAGCCATGTATTCTTCTTCAAGGAACTCGTGAATACCGTGCTGCCAGTCTGTAACGGGTCTCATTTGCGAAACTGATCGGCGTCAGGGACCTGGAACAGGCTTCCGTGCCCGCGCATCAGCCGCCGAAATCGAATGCCTCGATCGCTTCTCGCGTCACTTGCACGATGCGATCGGCTTCATCTCTCGACAGGCACAGCGGCGGCGCAAATCCGATGATATCGCCCTGCGGCATGGCGCGCGCGATGATGCCGGCCCGAGCAATATCGGCAACCAGGCGCGGCACCACCGCGTCAGCGGGGTCGAACGGCGCAATGCCTTTGCCCGGCGGTGCCAGCTCGACGGCGGTCAGCATGCCGGCGCCGCGAACCTCAACGACTGCCGGATGACCGGCCAGCACCCGCTGCAATTCTGCCGTCATATAGGGACCGATCGTGGCCGCATTTTCCAAAAGGTTGAGACTGTCGATCAGCTGCAGATTGGCAATTCCGGCAGCGGCACCGATCGGATGCGCCGAATAGGTCCAGCCATGGCCGAATACGCCATGGGTGTCGGTGCCGGATGTGATCACGTCGTACATGCGATCGGATATGATGGAGCCTGAAAGCGGAGCATAGGCCGAGGTCAGTCCCTTGGCGATGGTGATGATGTCGGGCCGCATCTCGTAGAATTCACTGCCAAACATCGTGCCGAGCCGTCCGAACCCGGTGACGACCTCGTCGACGATCAGCAGGATATCGTGCCGGGTCAGAATCTCCTCGATGCGCGTCCAATAGCCTTCCGGCGGCGGTATGATTCCGCCGGTCCCCAAGACAGGCTCGCCGATGAAGGCAGCGATCGTATCCGCGCCCTCGGCAGAGATAAGCTCTTCGAGACGATCGCCGAGCCAATCCACATAGGCGGCGTCATCCATCGCCTCGTCCGGCCTGCGCAGCGGATACGGCGCCTCAGTATGTTTGACCTGTTCCAGCGGCAGGCCGAACTGATCGTGAAACAATTTCAGCCCTGTCAGCGAACCGCTCATCAGACCCGAACCGTGATAGGCGCGCCAGCGGCTTATGATCTTTTTCTTTTTCGGCCGGCCCTGGACCTCGTTGTAGTACCAGGCGAGTTTGACATTGGTCTCGTTCGCATCGGAGCCGCCGAGCCCGAAATAGACCTTGGACATGTGTTCCGGCGCCCGGTCAAGGATCATTTTGGCGAGCGTGATAGATGCTTCGGTGCCGTGCCCCGCATAGGCATGGAAATAGGCCAGTTGCCTCGCCTGTTCGGCGATCGCTTCCGCAATCTCCATCCGCCCGTAGCCAACATTGACGCAATAAAGCCCGGCAAACGCGTCGAGCATGCGGTTGCCGTCACGGTCGGTGACATAAACACCCTCGCCGGTGCTCATCACCTTTGGAATAAGCTCGCCGCGCGCAAACGCACCGTGCAGGGTCGACGGATGCATGAAGCTTGTACGATCCCATTCGGCAAGCACATCGTTTGATATCATCGGGGCAGCTCCGCTCAGAGGCTTGATTCGAGGCGGGTATTGGTGACGAACTCTGCCACGCTCGCCTCATTCGGCAGGCTCAACAGAAACGTCACAACTTCGGCTATGGTTTCCGGTTTCAGCCGCTCGGCCTTCGGGGTGACCCCCGGTATGTTCGCAATCATGTCAGTGTCAATTGCACCCGGACAGATCGCGGTGGCCCGAACCCCGTCCTCCCAACCGGCAAAACGGACAGCATGGTTCAACTGGACCAGTGCATGTTTGGTGACAACGTAACCCAGCGATGTTGTGGCGTCCCGATATCGTTTGCCATCTGTCGATGCAATCGAAATGACACGGCCACGCCCCGTCTTGCGCAAATGCGGCAACGTCGCCCGGCAAAGACGAAACGGCGCCTTGAAATTGACCTCCCACAGCAGGTCGAGATCTTCTTCGGTTCCCTGCTCGAAGTTCACCATCCGCAGAATTCCGGCATTGTTCACCAGCACATCAAGGCGACCAAATTCGGAAACGACTTCATCGGTCCAGCGATCGGCGGCCAACCTGTCGGTTGCATCGAAATTCGCAAGGTGAACGGATTCCGCGATTTTTCCCAACTGTTGCCGTGCCAGTTGCGGATCGCGGACACCGACCGAAACCTGCCATCCGCCTGAGACCAGAGCAGCGGTGATCGCACGACCCAAGCCGCGTGCACCGCCTGAAACCATTACGACCCCGCCCATCTCAGAAGAGGCCCTGATAGACGCCGCCATCGTTGACGATGTTCTGGCCCGACATGAAACCGGCCTGCGCCGAACACAGGTAAGTGACAAGATCGCCGCATTCGCGCGGGTCCGCGAACCGATGGGCGGGACATCCGCTTATTCGGTCCTCGACAATGGCCTCATAGGTCGTGTTGCCGCGTTTTGCATGGCCATGCAAATTCGTGTGGAGCGCGTCCGTGTCAAAAAGGCCGGGGCACACCGTGTTAATCGTGACATTGTCTGCAATCAGTTCCCGCACCATCGCGGACGACGCGCCGGACAGTGCCAGGCGCGCAGCGTGGGTGTGGGCGAAGCCGACTTGCGGAAACTTGATGAAGCTGACCGACATGTTGACGATCCGCCCGAATTTGCGCTTTTGCATGCCCGGCGCCACCGCCTGAATGAACTCGATGGAGCTGAGAAAGTGGACCTCCATCCAGTAACGCCAAGCATCCGCATCGATCTTGTCGTAGGGATCCGGCACTTGGCGAACGCCGGGATTGTTTACGACGATGTCGGGCGATGCATCGGCTTCAAGAAGCCTGTTTCGTGTTTCCGCGTCCGCGAAATCGCCTGCGACCGCACTCACCTCGACGCCGAACTCTTCCCGGATCTCGGCTGCTGTCGCCTCCAGTTTGTTGGCGGTTCGGGCGTTGAGAGTCAGGCTGACACCTTCCGCAGCGAGTGATTGCGCACAGGCCTTGCCCAGCCCTTGGCTCGCTGCCGAGAGGATAGCGCTCTTGCCATTCAATCCAAGATCCATTGCGTTTCTTCCCTATTCTGCTGCGCTTGCGGTCTTTGTTCCGGATCCGTTGCCGCCCAGTATCGCATCCAATCCTTCCAGCAGACCGTCCAAGGCCGGACCGCTCAACGGTAGTAATGGTGACCGAAGGGTCCCACCCCCGGGCAACTCCAAATGGTTCATCGCAGCCTTCGTGGCAGGATAAAGTGTGCGTCCGTCCGAGGTAAACAACTCCGTCAGCGCCAGGCCGGTCTTCTGAAGCGCTGCCGCCCTTGCGGTGTCACCCTTGCGGGTTGTACTCCACAGATCCAGGCAATCAATCCACACATTTGGAAAACAGTCTATGAGGCCGTCCGCGCCGGCCTCCACCGCGGCCACGCCGAATACCGATGACGGCCCGCAAAAGACACGGATACGATCGCGGACAGCGATCAGCGTCCTGTGAAAGTTGAGCCAGTCGCCAGAGCTTTCCTTTATCGCCACGACTTTGTCGAGATCGGCCAGCCGTTCCACCAGCGATGGCATCAACCAGTTCCCCGCATTGCCAGGGATATTGTAGAGCACGATCGGCAACGCCGTTCCTTTGTTCACCGATGAAAAATGGGTGAAAAGCTCTGCCTCGGTTGCATGGACGAAATAGGGTGGCAGTACCAGGACTGCATCTGCGCCGGCCGTTTCGGCCGCACGGGATTGCTCCACCACGTCGGCCGCATGAATGGAGCCGGTGCCGATAACGATTGTGCCGCGTCCATTGACCGCGCGCACAGTTTCGACCGCAATCTGAGCGCGCTCCTCGTTCGACAGCGCCCAGAATTCCCCCGTGCATCCGGCAACGACGAATCCGGCGGCGCCGGCCGCGAGTTGCCGCTCAATATTTCCGGCATGCGCATCAAAGTCGATTTCGCCAGTTTGCTTGAAAGGCGTGGTGAGAGCCGGCATCGCACCTGTCCAATTTACCGAGTTTCGGTCCATTATTGGCTCTCCTTCACTTTTGCCCGTTCTCCCACCGGCGTCTGTGTGACCATCGAGTCGTCCCGGTTCCGGCGGCGCCCGTCCGCACCGTCGAAAAGGTGCAATGCGTCGGCATCGATCCCGCACTGCACGGTTTCACCGACTGTCGGCCGGACCTGTACCGCCGTTCGGGCAGTCAGTGCACCCAGACCATCAGTTTCGAGAATGATAATATTTTCGTGGCCCGTCGGCTCCACGACCCGAACCCTGGCCGCGATTGGCCCCGCTCCTATCGAAATCGCCTCGGGCCGAAGGCCGAGCGCCACCGGCCCGGGCCTTGTGTCGAAGCGTTCAGGATCAAGGCCGATCTCGAATGACCCGGCGCGGAACCGGGCAGTTTCATCCAGGGTCCCGTCGGCGATATTCATCGATGGCTGGCCAATGAACCCGGCCACGAAGCGGTTCGCCGGGCAGTTATAAACCTCGTCGGGCGTGCCGAGTTGCTGCAACCGACCCTCATTCATGATGGCGATCCGGTCAGCCATCGTCATCGCCTCGAGCTGATCGTGGGTGACATAGACCATCGTCCGGCCGAGCCGCGCATGCAGTTCAATGAGTTCCGCCCGCATGTAGGCGCGCAGCTTCGCGTCGAGATTCGACAGGGGTTCGTCGAGCAGAAAAACCTTCGGATCACGCACAAGGGCCCGCCCCAGGGCCACCCGCTGTTGTTGACCGCCCGAAAGTTGCTTGGGTTTGCGATCCTTCAATTCATCCAACTGCAGGAGTTCGGCCACTTTGGAGACCATCGCACCGCGTTCAGCCAACGGTACACCGCGCTTCTTCAACGGGTAGGCGATGTTCTGTTCCACGGTCATATGCGGGTAAAGCGCATAAGACTGGAAAACCATGGCGATGTCCCGCTTGCCCGGTGGCACATCATTGACCGTGCGTTCGCCAATCCTGATGTCTCCCGACGTTGGAAATTCCAACCCGGCAAGCATCCTGAGCGTCGTCGTCTTGCCGCAGCCGGAGGGGCCGAGCAGTGCCACGAATTCACCGGACTTGATATGAAGGTCCAGGCAATGAACAGCGGTGAAGCTGCCAAAGCGTTTTTCGACCTGGTCGAGAATGACGTCCGTCACCTGGATCCCTACCCTTTCACCGCTCCCGCGCCGAAGCCGCGGGTCAAGTAGCTTTGCAGAAATGCGAATACGATGATCAGCGGCACGCTCATCATGACCGACGCGGCCATCAACAGCGACCATTCGATGTTGAATGCCGAAATCAGCATGGTCATCACCCCGGTCGTCAGCGGCCGCGCACCATCGGAATTCACCAGTACCAGGGCGTAGAGATATTCGTTCCACGCCAGGATGAATGTAAAGAGTGCCGTCGAGATAATACCGGGAAGCAGCTGCGGCAGTATGACGTCGCGGAACGCTCCAAGACGGGACGCGCCGTCCACCAATGCTGCGCTTTCCAGGTCTTCAGGAATTCCTGCCATGAACGACCTCAGAAGCCACAACGCATAGGGCAGCGCAAACGTCGTATAGGCGATCACAAGGCTGGTGATGGTATTCGACAGGCCCAGTTTCACCATGAACAGATAAAGCGGGATAATCAGAACGACCGACGGAAGCAGGTATGTAAAAAGGACCAGGAACGCAAGGCTCTCGCGTCCCCGATAGCGGAAACGCACAAGACTGTAGGCACCCAGCGTCCCTATCCCGACAACCACCACCGTCGTCGCCGACGCCAGGATCACCGAGTTTCTGAAATACAAAAGGAACGGCGTCTCCGACAGGAGCCGCCAATAGTGTTCAAATGTCACGGTCTCAGGCAGCATCGTCGGGGGGCGGCGAAACAACTCGAATCCGGGTTTCAGCGAGGTGACGATCATCCAGAACAACGGAAACGCCACGGCGAGCACCAGGCCCCAGGCGATGACGTTGAACAAAATCCGTCGGGACATTTTCACAACTCGTTCTCCTGCGTCCGGCGGATGTAGAGAATCATGAACACCAGCATCAAAGCCATCATCACCACGGCATAGGCAGAGGCCATGCCCATCTGATTGAGAGCAAACGCTTCCTTGTAGACCAGCAAGGGGATCGTCTGGGTGGAGGTCACCGGTCCGCCACCGGTCAGCAGGTAGATCAGGTCGAATTCCTTAAAATCCCATATCGCACGCAGCATGATGATGACAACCAGAACGTCGCGAAGCTGCGGGAGGGTGACGTCGAAGAAACGTGCAATGGGACCGGCACCGTCGATCTTTGCCGCTTCATAAAGACTGTCAGGGATTGTCTGAAGCCGTGCCAGCGTTGCGATCACGACGAACGGGAAGTATTTCCAAGCGCCCACAAGGATGACCGACAGCAATGCGTTAGGCATTGAACCAAGCCAGTCGACCGGCATATCCGATGCTCCCGTCCACATGACAAAATGGTTCAGGATGCCGTAGAGATCGTTGAAGAGCCACCGCCACACCAGCACCGCGACAACCGTGGAAACGAAGTAGGGAAACAGGATGAGGCTGCGCGCCAAGGATCGGAAGATCATGTTTTGATGCAGGATCAGTGCCATGCCGACACCGAAAAGGATTTGCAGCGTCAACGTGCCAACCGTCCAGATGATATTGGTCCAGAGGGATGACCAGAACTCGCCCTTTGCAAGCAGCTCGGCATAGTTCGACAGCCCGACCCACTCCCCCTCAAGCGTCGGGGTGTAAATGGAAAAAAGGCTGAGATAGATCGCGGATATCAGAGGGTAGACGATCACCGCACAGAACACGAGCACGGTAGGTCCGATCAGCACAATACCGAGCCTTGCATATTTGCGTTCGAGTGGTGAGAGATCGGCAGTCGCCAAAGTCCGCTCCAGTCACAGATAGAGGGTCCGCGGGCACAGGTGTGAGCCCGCGAACTGTTTTTCGCCCGACATGCCGGTCAGGACAACATGATTTCTTCAATCGCCGTCGACGTCTCATTGATGACTTTTGTCGTGTCTTCGTCGTTCAAGACAATCCGCTGCACCATTTCGGCCAGCACGCCGGACCCGACAATCGCACCGGCTTTGACGTTCGGCTTGTGCTCCGGGCTTTCCCACCCGAGGTTATGGCCGGCGGCCGCTGAAGACGACATCAGGTCGACCTCGGGCGTATATTTCTGAATGATCGGATTATCGAGATAGGCCGGATCTTCCGCCACTGTTTTCAGCACCGGCAGGACGTGTCCTGGCGCGGCGTGAAGCTGCTGGATGTATCCGGCACCGTCATAGAGAGACGCCGCAAACTTCTTGGTCGCGTCCATATTGCCGGCGGCCTTCGGGATAAAGACCGAGGGGAAGTCGTTAAACGTCCACGGCGCCACGTCCGCCGAAATCCTCGGATAGGTGGCGCAAGTCACGTAGTCGGCAATCGCCGGATTCTGATCATTGACGTTGATCAGAACACGGCCTGTATAAATTCCGGTCGCCGTCGCACCCGAAACGAATGCTGTCAGGCTTTCGCCCCAGCTGTAGTTTGTGGCTCCCGGCGGACAGAATTCACGCATCGACTTGTAGAATTCAAGCGCGTTGCGGGTTTCGTCGCTATCGAGCGCAACCTGCAGGTCGGGGGTGAAGACCTGTCCCCCGGCAAGATGGATGAAGCCGATGATTGTGAGGGTCGTCATCGAGTTCTTCGCATAGGGCAGTGGCGCACCATAAATCCCGCCACCCTGCATTTTTTGAGCCGCGCTGCGCAGCTCATCCCAGGTCTCCGGAATTTTTTCGATCCCTGCTTTCTCCATCAGGTCCTTGCGAATCCAAAGCATGTTGGCGGCAGAGTTGCCGATGCCGGTGCCGGCATAGACGCCCCTGTCGATTTCATAAATGTCATTTGCGCCGCGATAGTATTTTTCGGGACCAACGGCTTCGATCACTTCGTTAAAGGCTTCAAGAAGCCCGTTCGACCAATAATCGGATACCGCGAAGGAGGGCAGATGCGTGACGATATTCGGCACTTCACCACTGGCAAATGCGGCCGCGAGCTGGGGCTGATACCCTTCATCGGAAGTTTTTTCGAACGCCACTTTGACACCGGGATTGGCTGCCTCGAATAGCCCGATCTGCGTCTGGTAAGCGGCCAGCTGGGCCGGCGATGCCTGTGGCGACCACCAACGGAGCGTCGCGTCCTGCGCCCACAGCCGCGCCGGTGCCGCCAATACCGCTCCAGTGGCTGCCATGCCTCCAAGTACCGCGCGCCGGCTTGTGCCACGGGTCTGCTTTTGGCTGTTCGATGTGTTGTTCGCCATCCTTCTTCTCCCTGCTGGATTTGTCAGTTTGTTCACATACCGCACATTTGTGCGATTATTTGACAGGATACGGTTGGATAAGGCAAGACTTTATTGCTATCGATTTTCGGTATAGGGCTTACCCACAATCGATCGTATATATCGCCAATCCAGAACAAGAGGCAAAGCTTGGAACGCAAAAAAAAGGGCAAGCGCGACCTGTCGACATCGGATGATCTGATGTCCCGGGGAAAAATCCTCACCGCTGTATCAGCCGGTCCCCAGCCCGAGACCGACTCCATTTCCGGAAACGCCAGGGACTATGTCTCTTCTCTCGCACGCGGATTCGAAATCCTGAGGGCGTTTTCGCGCACCGGCAAAAAAATGACCCTCAGCGAGGTTGCCGCTGAAACCGGCATTACCCGTGCAGCGACCCGGCGTTTCCTCCTCACCCTAGTCCGCGAGGGCTATGCGGCCACGGATGGCAAGTATTTCGATCTGACGCCTCAGGTGCTGGAACTCGGATACTCTATTCTGTCCCGCATCGACCGGTGGGAAATCGCCCGCCCGTTTCTCGAAAGATTGAGCCAGCAGATCGAAGAATCCGTTTCCGCGACCGTCCTCGACCGCACCGATGTCGTCTATGTCAGCTGCGTGCAGTTTCATAGGATGATCAGTGTCGGCGTTGCTGTCGGCAACAGGTTGCCCGCCACCTACACGGCCACCGGGCGTGTGCTTCTGGCGCATCAGACTGAGGAGCGGCGCGCCGAACTTTTGTCATCGATCGAGCTTGAGCCTCGCACCAAATTCTCCGTCACCTCCAAGGCAGAACTCGAAAAAATTTTGGAGCAGACGAAGGAAAACGGCTACGCTCTGGTCGATCAGGAACTGGAGATCGGTCTGCTGTCGGTTGCAATACCGCTTCGCAGCATGTCCGGAGACATCATCGGAGCTGCAAATGTTGGCGTTCCGACGGTGCGGGCAACGCCCAAGACGATGATCCGCGACTTTCTTCCGCCTCTGCGCGAGACTGGCGAGCAGATTGCAAGGGCAGTTCCGAACTGATCAGCTGAAGCGCGCCGGCGTGTAGGGCATCAGATCGAATTGTTGCTCATTGCCCAACGCAAGGTTGGCCGCCGCCTGTCCAACGATCGGCCCGAGCGTGTAGCCGGCATCGCCGGGAACTGCCGCAATAACCCGCGGCGTACCGGGAAGCGGCCCAATGATGCTCTTGCCGTCCGCCGTGGTATTCAGCCCGGCCCAGGTTCGCATCAACCTGAGATGAGCGATCCCGGGAGCTAGATGTGCAGCAAGCGCTACATTCCCCAGGAGGCTTGCTTTCAGGACCTCCGGCGTTCCCACCGCAGGATCGAACTTCGCCGCCCATCCGCCGCCGATGACGATCTGTCCGGACTGGAACTGCTTCAGTGTAATCGGCTGTTCGGCGTGCTGGACCAGATGCTCCATAATGTAGTCTCCCGGCTCGGTGATATTCATGTGAAGCGGCTCCCATGACACCGGAATCCGCACACCCAGCCCGGCAGCGAGCGCCCTGGTGCCCCAGGACGTCGCCAGGATTGCGTGTTCGGCAATGCAATCGCCTGCATCCGTGGAGACCCTGATGCCGTCCGGCACTGGCTCGAGCGCATGGACCTGGCTTGGCACAATTGCCACCCCAGAAGATTTCAGCAATTTTCGCGCCGCCTCGTTCGCGAGGAGCGGGTTCAGCTTGCCTTCGTCGCGGCACAGCTCCGCGCCCACGACGTGATCTCCCAACCAGGGTGCGATCTCTTCCAGTTCGGCACGATTCAATATGTCGACGTCCAGGCCCTTTCGGCTTTCCCGTTCAGCTTTCTTTTCAAGAAACGCCATCTGCGCATCGCTCTCGGCGAGCATCAGCCCGCCCTTTTGGGCCAGTTCTACACCGCCCAGCCACCGATCGAGCTCGATCCAGGTCCGCGTCGCCGCCAGATAAAGCGGCAGCGAGGCTTCGACGTTGGGCGCCTCGTCAGGATAAAGGCGCAAGAACCGGCTCTGCAGCTGTACATGCAGGCTCCCGGCATTGGCGTTCGATCCTGCATTGAGGCCGGCGTCGAAGACAGCGATCCGGGCGTGGGCTTCAGTCAAGTGCAAGGCAGCTGCAAGCCCCGTTATCCCACCGCCGACAACGGCAATGTCAACGCGCTCGTCAGGCATCATCGGCCTCTAATGCCTCCTGCGCGGCAAGTACGGATGCAATCGGCACCGGCTTGATCGGTACACGCGGTGCAAAATACGCGCGTTCGTCCACGGATCTACCCTGTGCAAGCGCCATATGTTTTGCCAACACGTGCGAGCAATACCGCCCCTGACACCGGCCCATGCCCACTCGAGTTGCCCGTTTGACACCGCCGATCTCTACGCCCGGCTCCTGTGATGGACCGTCAATGTCACCCTTGGTGACACTTTCGCATCGGCAAACCAAAGTTTCCTGCGCGATGTCGGCGTAATCCTGGCTATCGGCTTCAAATACGCGCCAAAGAGCCGACTGGAATGCCCGGTGCTGGCGCAGCCGGAGGTTTGCTCCCCGGTTATACATTGCCTGCTGTCCGAGCACTTTGGCCGCCGCCGCGCAGCCCGCAATCTGTCCTTCCACCCGGGCGGCGGGCGCGCCGCCCATGCCGCAGCAATCTCCCACGGCGAAGACTCCCCCCACTGTCGTCTCACACTCGTCGCTACGTTGGCAGATCAACTGCCCGCGCCGCTCTTCGTAGATGAAATCGGCCCCCAGAAGACGTAGGATCTCATTTTGCGGTTGAAATCCGTAGTTCATGCAGACCGCATCAACGACAACTTCACCGCCCGCCCCGTCAGTTGTGGCGCGCAGACCGCCATCGGCAGTTTCCACCCGCGAAAGAACCGTTTTGAAATGCACAGGCACGCCACCGCGTCGAAGCCGCATCAGGGTCGACAATCCGTCCCGAGCAAGACCCGGCGACGCTGCTGACATTGCAACGGCTGCACCCGGACGCGTCCAGGGGGCCGGAGCCGCTTCGGCCACCAGCAGGACCTCAGCTCCGCCGGATCGAAGCTCATCGGCGACCTGAAGGTTCAAGGGGCCGTTGCCGAAAACCGCAACACGGCCGCCTGGAAGCGTCCGGTAGGAGCGCCAGAGCGTCTGGGCCGCACCGGTCGTCATGACACCCGGCAATTCCCAGCCGGGCACCAAGCGCGGTTGCTCATAGGCGCCGGTGGCCACAATCAGAACCCTGGGCCGAACGATCACGGCCTGACCGCGGCGGGTGGCATGAATTTCCGGACCGGCGAATGCGCCCCAGATCTCGGTCTCATCCAGCAAACGTGCGCCGCTTTGCAAGGCATCATCCAAAAGCGCGGCCCCATCTGACTGCTGTTTGTCAAGCAGGGCGAAACCAGCAGCCGGCTGCTTGTAAAACTGCCCTCCCGACGTCGCCCGTTCATCCAACAGAAGCACCTGCGCCCCATGTCGCGCGGCCTCCGCAGCAGCACTCAACCCACCTGCTCCACCGCCGACGACGAGAATGTCCGGTTTTTCGACCAGTGGATTCGATGATATCTGTGGCGATGCGACCAGCGCCGGTCTGGCCGACTGCGTCCGCACGCTGAGACCGGACGCCACCTTGGTCATGCAGGCCCGCTGGTTTGGGTTGCCATCAACCTCGACGAGACATTCCTGGCAGACACCCATTCCGCAGAACATTCCGCGTGTCGCTCCGTTTGGACCTTCGCGGAAGCCGCGGATCCCGGCCGTTGTCAGTGCCGCGGCCAGAGACAGGCCGGCGGGCAGGCTTAGTTCCTCGCCGTCAAAGTGAAACTTGACCGTATCAGTCATCGCCGGCCCGCCGAGCGCCATTCGCATTTATCACTTCGTGCTTATGGGCAATAAGTGCAGCGAGCGCCCGCCGTCGCCACTCAACCCGTGTGTTGCGACGCTCCGCCGGTAGCGCAGCATTTCTCTGGGCGATGACACTGGCAACGAGTTGCTCGGACCAGGGCAGGCCTCGTTCGCCATTATCCATTCCAATCCGGGTGTATGCAGGCCCCATGCGCTGCACATGGGCAGCAATTCCACCTGCCGTATTCAGGTCTGCCGTCTCAAACGGGCCGGACAATGCCCAGCGTAGCCCCAATCCTTCGGAGACAAGCCGGTCAGCGCCGTTTACGTCGACCACACCCGCCTCCACCAGACGATAGGCTTCGCGAAGCAACGCGCTTTGCAACCGGTTGAGTGCGAACCCTTCAACTTCATGGCCAATGCGAACGGCTGAAAACCCGGCCCAATTCAGCAGATCCGTCACCGTTTCCACAACTGCGAGGTCGGTTTCAGGCGCCGGGACACATTCCACGATACGGATCAATGTGGGCGGATTTGCCGGATGTGCCACCAGCGCTGCCCGACGATCGCCTGGATCCTCGAGTATTTGCGAAATCGTTATGGCGGACGATGTGGTTACAATAGGCACATCGTCTCCCACATGCGCGCGGATTTCGCTGAACAACTGGCGCTTTATCGACAGATCTTCAGGACCCGCTTCGACCACCAATGCGGCCTGCTTGCGCGTATCGGCAAGGGCTTCGCGCAACACGACCTCACCGCCTGAACGGTCCTGCAGGAGCCCGGCAACCTGCATTTCGGTGCTATATGCCTGCAACTTATCCTGGGCCGACGCCCGCACCGAACCATCCGGGTCCACCACTTCCACCGAAGCACCCGCATCTGCAAAGACGGCCGCCATCCCGAGCCCGATCTCCCCGCCCCCGAGAACAGTTATCCACACGGACTCCCTTGTCATTTTGGCGCTCCTGCTGGCATCCTCGCCAACTTACCGCAATCATTTACCGCAGTGGAGGGAGAGCGATCATGAGGGACAGTGTCACCGATCTTGCCGGGCGTCGGGCGCTTGTGACCGGCGGATCGCGCGGTCTTGGCCTCGCAATTGCAAACCGACTTGCGCGTGCCAACGCCCGCATTGCCATTATCGATCATCCCGATGGCCTCGCCAGCGCCGATCTTCCCGACGACTGGATCACCGCCCCCGTCGATCTTGCCAGCGCCACTGCGGAATCGGACTTTGCGCGAGCCGTAGGAACGCTCGACCAAATCGACATTCTGGTCGCCAATGCCGGCGTTGTGCCGGCCTGGCGCAGCGTTACCGATCTCGACATGGACGAATGGGACAGGGTGTTTCGCATCAACGTTGCCGGCATTGCGACTGCATTGAAGGCGGTCGCCCAACCGCTTTCGAACTCCCCAAATGGATCCGCTGTACTGATGGCGTCCATCAACGCTTACAGGGCACATCCTTCCCAGATTCTCTATACGGCAACAAAGCACGCCGTTGTCGGCCTGATGCGCGCCGCGGCACAGGATCTCGGACGGCACGGCGTGCGCGTCAACGCGCTCGCCCCCGGGCCGATTGCGACCGATGCGCTGATGGAGCGGATCCAAAACCGACACATCGCAGGCGGACCTTCGCCGGAAGCTGCGTTGTCCGCCCTCGCCGGAGAAACGGCGTTGGGGCGAATGGCGACCAAAGACGATGTTGCGGGTGCCGCCCTGTATCTTGCCAGCGACCTGTCCGCCGGAGTGACCGGCACAGTGCTTCCGGTCGAGTGCGGAATTTCCTAACCTCTTAGCGCTTCCCATCCTGCCTCCGCAAGGATCGCATGCGACGCCGGAATATCTCCGTCAGGGTCAGTGTCAGGAAGCATGGCATCGGCAATGATCTCCAGCACCGTAATTTTGTCGTAGCCGATCTCCCTCAGTGCGTCCCCGGTCTCCTTCACATTGACGATCCCGGTACCGAGCCTGGAGTGCAGGAACTCCTCATACCCGGAATCCGAGATGTGCACATTCTTCATACGGTCTCCCAGCAGGCGCATGGCCGCAGGAACATCTTCCTTGATAAAGGCACCGTTGCAGACATCATAGTTGATGCCCACCTTGGGCGAGATCAGGTTGGCCGTGTCCAGCATGTCCTTTGCGGTCGGCAGGAATGTGAAGGGAACGTTCTCCAACAGCAGCTCGACACCTGTCCCGTTTGCATGGTCAACCAGCTTCTTCATTCCCTCGACGAACCAGTCCACCATCCACTGATGCGGCGGATTGATAAGGCTGTTGACCGGTCCCGGTATCGCCACCACGTAGGGACACTCCCATTCTGCAGCGAGGTCGATTGCCTCGCGATAGCGGTCCAGGGTGTATTCTCTCATGAGGACATCAACCCCGTTCGGGTTGTTGTCCAGCAAGGGATAACAAAAGGAAGTGATTTTCCCGCCCGTATCGTCCAACCAGGATTTGTAGGTCTTTCGATCATCGGCAGACAACTCTCTCGGCCAGCAATGCGGCGGAAATATCATCATCTCGAAGAGGGAATACCCCATATTATTCAAGTGCTTCATTGCACCGAGGCCATCATGCGAGTAGAGGTAGGGAAATGTGCTCGCCGCCACTTTCATCGCTGCCATTTGATTATCCTCTCCTTTTCACGCTGAATTGTGTTTGTTCTAATAGCGAACATTTGTAACAATAGCGCACAAATCGAATTTTCAGGCAAGACCTACCAATGAGTTTCCTCTTCTCCCCAATCACACTGCGCGACCTTACGCTCAACAACCGCATTGTCGTTGCTCCCATGTGCCAGTACGCCGCCAAAGATGGAGCGCCCGGTGACTGGCATGGCATGCACCTAGGCAATATGGCGATTTCCGGCGCAGGCCTCATGATCTGCGAGGCAACCGGCGTTTCCGCCGACGGACGCATCACGCCGGATTGCACGGGTCTCTACTCCGATGAAAACGAAGCCGCCTTCCGCCGGCAGGTGGAGTTTTGCCGCTCGATCGCGCCGATCAAAATCGGCATTCAACTGAACCATTCGGGCCGGAAAGGCTCGACGCGCGCGCCCTGGCTCGATGGCGGGCCGCTCACCGCTGAAGAAGGGGAATGGGAGCCCGTTGCCCCCTCCGCCGTCCCCTATCTCGATGACTGGGCACCTCCGCGCGAGATGGACGCCGGTGATCTCGACCGGGTCAAGACCGACTTTGTCCGGGCGACCCGTCGTGCAGTCGCCATCGGGTTCGACATGGTCGAACTCCACGTTGCCCATGGCTATCTCCTCCATCAGTTCCTCTCGCCGATCACAAATCGCCGGACGGACAGCTATGGCGGTTGCCTTGAAAACCGAATGCGGTTCCCGCTCGAGGTCTTTGAGGCTGTCCGCAACGCTTTTCCCGATGACCGGCCGGTGACCGTCCGTCTGTCGGCGACCGACTGGATCGATGAAGCCTGGGACATCGATCAATCCGTTGCGCTGGCGCGCGAACTGAAGGCGCGTGGATGCGACATGATCCATGTCACCTCCGGCGGACTTGACCAGCGCCAAATCATTACGACCGGCCCCGGTTACCAAGTGGATTTCGCAGACAGAATCCGATCCGACGCCGATATGGCGACAATGGCTGTCGGTGAAATCACTGAACCGATCCAGGCCGAAACCATCATCCGCACCGGCCAGGCAGACCTTGTGGCCCTGGCGCGGGGCATGTTGTGGGATCCGCGCTGGGTCTGGAAAGCGGCTGTCGCGCTCGATGCCGAACTCACCCTGCCGGCGCCATACGCCCGCTGCAATCCCAATTTGCGGGCCAAACCTTTCGTTCTGCGGAGTTGAATATGAGTGATCTGACCGGCAAGACCGTCGTCGTGACCGGCGCATCCAAAGGGATTGGCGCCGCTATCGCAAAGTCACTGGGCGCATCGGGTGCAAACGTCGTTGCACACTATGCGACGGACCGGTCAGGCGCGGCCGGCGCCGTTTCCGATATTCCGGAAGACCGCCACACCCTCATCCAGGCCGATTTCGCAAATCCTGTCGAGGCCGACGCGTTCTGGTCAAAGGCAAAGGAATGGAAAGGCCGCGTTGACGTGCTGGTCGCAAACGCCGCGATCATGCGGATCGGTGGCGGTGTGGATGCCCCTGACAGCGAGTGGGATGACGTGTGGGACGAAGCCTTGCGTGTTAACGTCCTTGCTCCAGCCCGCCTGATGCGCAATGCCGTTCGCAGCTTTGAAACCCAGGGCGGCGGCATCATCATCTGCCTTTCCAGCTGGGCCGCCAACCGGGGCGCGTCAAATCCCGACAGCATTGCCTATGCGGCCTCGAAGGCGGCTATTTCAGCGGCGGCCAAAACAATCGCACGCGCCTACGCCACCAGGAATATCCTGACCTATCTCGTATCACCTGGCGTGGTCCGCACGCGCATGTCCGAGGATTTCGCAGCCAGTCACGGAGGTGAAGAAGCCATCACTGCCGGTTTACAGATGAAAGAGTGGGTCCCGCCCGAGGATCTGGGCGAGCTCGTCGCGTTCCTTGCTACCGGCAAGGTACGGCACCTCTCCGGCGCAACGATCGATGTAAACGGCGCAAGCTACGTCAGGTAGTTTGGCATCAAACGGTTCCTGGACGGTGCGCTTCAGGCAGCCCTTGCCTCAATGTCATCGACAAACCGGTCAAGCTCTTCCATGATCGGCACAAGACGGTCGAGCCGCTCAAGCCCCTCATCACCAAGCTCGCTGAACCGGGTTAGTGGCGGCCTAACGTCTCCCACCGGATATCCCGCGGCTGCGGCAAGCGCCTTGGAATAACACTGGTGACCGTAGGTTGGATGTCCCTCGCCGATGATGTCCTGCATCGCGTCAATCTTACGCTGTATGGCCTTCGCCTCCTCCCACATGCCCTTTGCAGCATATTCGCAAAATATCCAGGACGCGCGCGGGATATAGTTGCCATAAGGATTGACGTATCCGACGGCACCGAGCGCATAGCTTTCGACCACACGCTCTCCGGCAAAAACGTTCATCACGCCATCCGTCGCCTCGATGATGTCATGCACACGCGCAACATCCATCGAGGCCTCCTTGATATAGCGCACCTGCTCGAAAGCCCGCGTCAGCCGGGCGACCAGTTCTGCCGACATATCCACATTGGATGTGAACGGGTTGTTGTACAGCATGATCGGCAGGTCCACGGCCTCGCAGATCGCCTTGTAGAAGTTGAAGATCTCGTCTTCGGTGGGGGTATAATAGTAGGGTGGGATGATCATCAGCCCGTCGGCTCCGAGCTCCCGCGCTTCCGCGGAATAGCGTACGGCATGGGGCGTGTGGGCGTTCATCGTTCCGACGAGAACCTTCATACGCCCGGCCGCGTGATTGACCGCAGTCTCGACCAGCTCCCTTCGTTCCTCGTCAGAGACCGTGAGGAACTCACCAGTCGTTCCCAGAACGATTATGCCGGGGACGCCCACGTCCATTTGCCAATCGAGGAACCGTTTCCACGCAGCAACATCTATGGCAGTCCCGTCTTCTGTGAACGGAGTTACCGTTACGGTATAACTTCCACGGAACACGTCTGGCATTGTTTCCTCCGGATTTTTAAATTGCGAACATTTGTGCGCATAGTAGTTGGAAAGCTGGAGATGCGCCATGCCAAATAACACCGGGGCGGATGTAATCGTCATAGGCGGTGGCCTCGCAGGCGCTGCCGTTTCCTGGTATCTTGCGCGCGAGGGCGTTGACGTCTTGCTCGTTGAGCGCGGCGAAATCGGCGCCCGGGCTTCCGGCGCCAATGCCGGATCCATCCATCTTCAGATCCCTGTTGCCGAGTACCGCAGTCTTGGCCGGAAATGGGCCGAGACCTTCGCGCCAACCCTTTCGATGATGAATGTCGGCGTCGACCTGTGGAAATCGCTGGAAGACAAATTGGAAACGCCGCTTGAATTTCGACAGTGCGGCGGCATCATCGCAGCCCGGACCGAGCAGGAAATCGCCCTTGTCCGGGAAAAGGCCGCGCTGGAGGCTCTGCAGGGAATAGAAAGCACGGAACTGGACGCCGGCGAACTGCTCGAACGCGCGCCCTACCTCGCAGCGGACATGATCGGCGGCGCATTCTACCCGGATGAAGGAAAAGCCAATCCCCTTCTTGTCACCCGCGCTTTTGCCCGCGCTGCAGAGCGCCACGGTACACGCATGGCGCCACAGACCGAAGTCACCGGCATGGTGCGGCAGCAAGCGTTCACCGTGACAACGTCCCGGGGGCGAATGTCAGCACAGCGCGTGATCTGCGCCGCCGGCGCCGATGCCGGACATGTCGCAGCCATGGTTGGCCTCGAACTTCCGATCCGCGGCTATCCAATTCAGGTTTCGGTCACCGAACCCGCAGCCACCATTGTCGACCACCTCGTTTACTCCGCCGCCGGAAAGCTGACGCTCAAGCAGATGGCCAACGGCACCTGCCTCATTGGCGGAGGCTGGCCGTCCGATCTTCAGGCCGATGGCACGCTTGCGGTCTCCTGCCGATCCATGTCCGACAATCTGGAGTTATTGCATTCCGTAGTACCTGCGCTGGCCGGGCTGCAGATCGTCCGGACCTGGCCCGCCATGGTCAACGGCAATGAAAGCTGGCGCCCCGTCGTCGGAGAGGCGCCCAGCTGCCCGGGTTTTTATCTTTGTCTTTTTCCCTGGATGGGTTTCACGGGCGGGCCCATCGCCGCACACTGTGTCGCCGACCTCATACTCGGCAGGACGCCAAAATATGATGTAGCAAGCCTGTCTGACCTGCCCCGCCCGCACGTAGAGTGATTGAATTTGAAGACATTTTATTGAATTCAACGATTTGGGCCGGAAATCAGACCTGGCACTTTAATGCCGCAGTATTTTTCCAAAGAAGTCACGCGCCCGTTCGCTTTTCGGGGTGTCGAATATCTCGGCCGGAGGCCCCGATTCAACCACCTTGCCATCATCCATGAATATCACCTTGCTCGACACTTCACGAACAAAGGACATCTCGTGGCTTACAAGGATCATGGTCATGCCCTCGCGCGCGAGGCGGCGGATCGTGTCGAGGACTTCATTGACCAGCTCCGGGTCCAGCGCCGATGTGACCTCATCCAGCAAGAGGATTTCAGGCTCCAGCGCCAACGCTCGCGCAATTGCCACCCTTTGTTGCTGTCCTCCAGACAATTGGTCCGGGTATGCATCGCGCTTTTCGGACAGGCCGACCAGATCGAGCAGTTCAATCGCCTTCGCCTCGACTTGTGCCTTCGGGCGTCCCTTGATCTTTATCGGTGCCAATGTGACGTTTCGCATCACATTCATATTCTGGAACAGATTGTACTGCTGGAACACGATCGCCATCCGATCGCGTGCTGCCTTCACCGCCTGCGAGCTTCCATAATCGATCTTCTTGCCGTCGACCTCAACATGCCCCGACGTTACCGGCGTCAAGCCGACAAGCGCCCGCAAGACGGTGGATTTGCCCGATCCCGACGGGCCAACGAGTGACACGACCTCTCCGCGGTCAACCTCGAAACCGATACCGTGGAGAACTTCAAGGGATCCATATTTTGCGCAAACGTCGTTCACCGCGAGGTGTGGCAAGGCGTTTCTCCAGATACTGGCCCAGCATGCTGAGCGGGAAGGAAATGATGAAATAGCTCATGGCGATCGTCCCGAAAACAAGGATCCCGGAAAAACCCTTGTTGTTTAGCTCCTTGCCGCGGAACGTCAGTTCGAACACACCGATCTGGCTGACGAGCGCGGTGTCCTTGATGAAAGAAACGGCAAAGGCAATGGCAGGAGGGATTATCACCGGCATCGCCTGGGGCAGAACCACCATCACCAGGGTCTGAAGACGGGAAAAGTTCATTGCCCGTGCGGCCTCGACCTGTGTCAGCGGAACGCTCTCAATTCCGCCACGCACGATTTCGGCGGTGTAGGCGATTGCGTATATGCAGATGGCAACAACGGCGATCGTGAAGAGAGACGCATCGGTGGTGACCGCCTGAATGAAAAACAGGACGAGATAGATGACGACGAGGAAGGGTATGCGCCGGAAGACCTCTACATAGAGAATGCAGACCATGCGAAGCGGGGCGGCCCACATCCCCGGCGTCTGACGCAGAAAGACGAGCACAAACGCGAAGACAAACCCGGCCAGACAGCCAACGAAGGTCATCGAAAGCGTATGCAGCGCCGCGTCGGCGAGAAGTCCCATATTGCCCGCCGTGAAAAATCTCGGAAGCTGTTCCCAAATTCTTTCCATCAGAATATCCGTGCCTTAACCCTGAAGGCCCAGCGACCAAGAAGCGCCAAACCGATGGAAGCGATGAAGGTGAGAACCACATACATGCCGGCGATGACCGTAAAATACTCAAGCCAGCGGTAGTTCACAGTTGAAAGGTTGATCGCCGTTCCCGTCAACTCGTCGACGCCGATCAGCGCCCCGACGGAGGTTCCCATGACGAGGATCACTATGAAGAAATTTGCAAGTGCCGGATAAATGGATTTGGCGATGTGCGGCACAATTATGTAACGGATCTGCTGAACCAGCGACATGCCAAGCGCTTCACCGGCCTCCATCTCGCTTTTGCGGACAGATAAGAATCCGGCCCGCATGATCATCGTCAGATAGGCCCCGGCATTTAATGTCAGTCCAATCAGCAGACAGGCTTCGCTGGACCAGCGAATACCGACCTCCGGCAGTCCGAAATAGAGGAAATAGACCTGGATCAGTGCCGGCGTGTTGGTCATGAACACGACGTAGACATCGACAAGAAACCGGATCGGTCCCGGGCCATATGTCTTGAGTGCGGCCCCGACGAGGCCAAGCAGTGCCCCGCCCCAGAACGCGAAGACGCCCAGCTGAAATGTCAGCCAGGCGCCGTCAAGAAGCGTATCAAAGTTCCGCCAGATTACGTTGAACTGGAAATTGTAGTCCATGGTCTTGCGAAACCCCGTGGTAGCCCTTTGCGAAAGGCGACCGTACTAGAAATACGGATTTGGTTCGACCTTGCGCAGCATTGGCGCGCCGTAATGTGCCTCCCAGGTATCGTTGACCATGCCCGAGGAATGAAGATCATGCAGGATGATGTTCACGACCTCGATCAGGTTGTCGTTGCCCTGCGCAACACCGATGGCGCAATAGGCGACGAAAATCGGATTCTCGACAACGCGCCACTTTACGTCTGGATAGTTTTCGGTAAACGCCATGAAGAAGTCGATATTTTCGACGATCGCATCCGCCCGGCCCTGGCCGACGAGGCGCACAGTGTCCGCAAGTGTGTCCACCAGTTCCAGCTCGACATTCGGCATGTTCTCTTCTATCCAGCCGACCGTCCAGTTGCCGCGCATATTGGCAAGCGTGACACCTTCCTTGTTGAATTCCTGCCAGCTGTTTCCGTCAATCTTGTCGGTTGCAAGCACCGCCAGAACTTCCGTATGCAGCGGAACGGTATAGTCAATCAGTTTGGCGCGTTCCGAGTTGCGGGTCAAAGCTCCCAGAGAAAGGTCGATCCGATCCGAGACAAGGAAAGGAACACGTTGAGGCGTTTCAGTCGGCACCCACTCGACCTCGACGCCGAGCTTTGAGGCAATCGCATTGCCGATGTCGATATCAAAACCTTCCCATTCACCCGAGTCGTTCCGCGTGCTCATGTTCGGAAAATTCGGATTGATGCCGATCCGAATGGTTCCGTCCGACAGAATCTCATCCAGAGACTTCGCCTGCACCCCGGTCGCACCGATGGCCGCCAATCCCAGTGCGGCGGCTATAAGAACAGTTCTTCTCAGCATTCGACTTCCTCCTGTTGGCCCCATTCCGGGCTTTATGTTTGTGCGCAAGTCGCACAATTGTGCGAATTCAGCGTGACGCAAAGTCGGTGCCCGCGTCAATAGCTGAACCACATTCCGAGGCAAAAATGCCCTGGCTAGCCCCGATTTTCCGGGTCCGCGACGATGGCATCAACGGTACCGGCGCCGCTTCCCGGCGCCGCGTCCAGATGCTTGCGGACATAGGCGCGCCATGTCATGGCCCACTGATCCGGGTCTTCCATCCAGTCGCCCTTGACCCTTGCAATGGGCTGGTTATGCGGCGCATTCAACACCGTTTCGGGTTCCGAATACGCCTCATCGGAAATTCGCTGAACCGCCGCGACCCATTGATCGATATCTTCCTTCGACCAGAGTTCGCCCGCTTCCGGCGTAAACGGCTCGGGCACCACCCAGGGCTCATGGCTCATCCACCAAGGGTCAATGCCGAAATCCGCCATCCGGTTGGCTGCGGCGACAGTGCCAACTCCGGTATCCTGCTGCATCGGACCGAGACCCCAGCGCGTCATCTCCATCCGCCATTTTGGAAAGTCCGGGTGTGACTTCTCCAGGCCACGAATTTCACCCAGCTTTTTGTCCATGTAGTTGTTGGTAACCACCGAGATGTCCGAGGCGAGATCTATACCCTGCGCGCCCATCGCCCGCACCCACGCATAGGCCCGAACAACAATCGGAACGTTGCCCCAGAACTCCCTGATTTTGCCGCAGGATTTCGGCCTGTCGAAATCCGGAAAATATCGTTCGCCGTCTTTGGCGATGACCGGTGCAGGCAGATACGGAACCAGCTCGTCGGAGCAGCCGAAAGCACCGACTGCCGGACCACCCCCGCCCTTTGGCCCGCCGAATGTCTTGTGCAGCATGAACATGCAGGCGTCGAAACCGAGCTCACGGGCCGACAGTTTGCCCATCACACCGTTAAAATTGGCGTGGTCGTAAAAGCACAGGCCTCCGATCTCCTTGACCGCTTTTACCCATTCTTTGATTTCGGGATTATAGATACCCATGTCATCAGGATTGTTGATCATCAGCAGCGCCGTTCGCTCGCTGACCGCCGCCTTGAGCGCCTGCAGGGACGGATACCCGTTTTCTTCCAGCGGCAATGAAATGACCTTGAACCCGGCGGCGGCGGACGTTGCCGGATTGCAGGGATGCGCCTGGACAGACGTGATGACTTCGTCGCGTGTGTCCAGTTCCCCCCTTTCCTGCCAGTAGGCACGGGCGACCGCCGCCATTGTATAGGCTGCATCGGCGCCACCGCCTGCCTGGAAGACAAACCGTTGCATTCCGGAAAGCGAGCGGAGCATCAGATCGAGATCATAGATGATCTGCATTGTTCCCTGCAGTGCATCGGGGTGCTGAAGCGGGTGAGTCTCGGCCAGCTCAGGCCGATTGATCAGTTGTTCGACCATTTTGCTGTTGTATTTCATGGTGCACGTGCCGAAGAGACTGATCCCCATCATTCCGAGCACCTGCTGGCTGAGGTGAAGATAGTGCCTCTGCACCTCGAATTCCGTCAGTTCCGGCAGTTCCGGCGCGTCATTGCGCGCCATCCCGTCGGGGATCAGCGAAGCGGCGTTGCCTACTGTCTTTGTCACCTCTGCTTCCGGTGCCGGAAATATCTGACCCCGTGCGCCGGAACGGCCAAGTTCCATTACGACGGGTTCATCCCAGGCAGCGGCGTGAAACTCCCGAAGCTCGCTGTCCTTTCGCATCACAGAACCTCCTCAAGCGTGTTCGCCAGCCGGTCGATATCCGAGGCGGTGTGGATTTCGGTTACGCAATAGAGCGCGCTTTGTCCAAGGTCGGGCAATTCGGACGATAGGTCCTTGCCGCCGAAGATCCCCCGCCCGCGCAGGGCATTGTTGATCTCGGCCACGGTTTTCCCCGCATCCGTGAAATCGACGACAAATTCCTTGAAGTGTGTATCGGGCCATCGGATGGAAACGCCCGGTACAGCCGCAAGGCGCTTGGCCGCGTAGCGGGCGCGGGACAGGATCAGCTCTCCGATCTCGCGGAATCCTTCCGGTCCAAGAAGGCTCATATAGGCCGCGTTCGCGACCACCCAGAGGTAAACGGAGTTGCCGGTCCAGTCATTTGCCTTTTCGCGAAGGCCGTAGGAATTCTGATGTGCGCAGGCGAGGTTGAAGGCATGTTGCCCCGGCACTTCTGTATGATCCATCGACACCAGGAATCCGTTGAACTGCCGCACATATCGCTCAATGTCATGGCTGGCGATGAACCCGCCGACACCACCGCCCCCGTTCATATGCACGCCCAGGGGCTGCGTCGGGCCGACGACGATGTTGGCACCGTAGTCGGCAGGCGGCACCAGAATGCCCAGCGACAGGGGATCGACACCGACGATGGTTTCCGCGCCGGCTGCAGCCGCGCTTTTTGCAATGGTTGCACCTTCGGTTTCAATGCTGCCCAGATAGGCCGGATTTTCGAAGTAGACTGCAGCCACGTCATCGCCGAGCTTAGCCTCGAGATCGGCCACATCGATCCGCCCCGTGGCCGGATCTGTGGCCACCGTCTCGATGGTGATGTGGCTGTCCATCTCCTGCGGTTCGCAATAGGTCTCGATGACTGCCCGCCGCTCGGGATCCGACATTGCCGATATAAGAACCCTGTTTCGACCCGTCAACCGTGCAGCCATGCGGATCGCGTGACCCGCAGCGCAGCCCCAGGAATAGACCGGCAGTTGCACCACATCCATATTCAAAAGCGCACCAAGCTGGCTGTTGAATTCGAACCATGCCTGGTTGCGGCCGACGTCGGACTGGGGCGATCCCCAGACGTTGGTGACAAACTCCGTGCGACCAACAATCTCGTCCACGACACCGGGCACATGATGCTGCCAGCACCCGGCACCCAGGAAATTCAGGTTCTCCTCGCAGGTGTCGTTGCGTTTCAGCGTCGCCAGCAGGTCGCTCCGCAGCTCCGATTCCGACAACAGTGCCGGCGGAAGATCGAGCGGAGCAGAGCGGTAGTGGTCCTGTGGAATCTGCTCGAACAGCTCCTTGACGCTGCCCGCGCCGAGTTCCTCCAGCATCGCCTCGATCTGTCCGGGGGCGGAGCTGGCCATCCAAGGGTGGGATCTTTGCGCAGCCGACACGGGCGTTCTCCCTGTATTGATTTTTCGTTGAGCGCTATGCGCACAAATGTTCGCACAAAGCGACGCCACGATCAACGGTCCATCGCCGTCAGATCAACCGCATCATCATGCTGCGGCGCGGCGCAGTGCGCACCCGTGTGTATCCGCGCAGTCGGGAATCAAGCGCCGGATCGCCGGTGTCGACAACCAACTCCGGTGGCGCGAGCGCGGCGAGCTTTTCCGCGCTTGCAAGAATGGTCACACAGTCCGGCCAACACCGGTCAATGGCTTCCGGTCCAATCTGCTGGTTTCCCCGCCCAAACACAAAACCCTGCCCGCCGGTAACGCCGCAAATGATGTGAAGCGGCCCCTCTCCCGCCACGGTCAGCGCCTGTGCCGATGTCGCATCCGATGCTAATATTTCACCGTCACGCAGGACATCGAGACCCAACAGTTCCGATGGAAGCCCAAGTGCGTCAAGGGGGCGTTTTGCCGTGGTTCCCGGACCAACCAGATAGGTGACGTCCGGCTGCAGTTCCCCGGCAACTTCGTGTCCCAGCATGTCCAGCAATGTCTCATCCTGAACCTGCGGCGTTGCCTTGGCATTCTGGATCAGCCGGCGCATGTGCGGAACATTGACATAGCCATAGAGACGGGCGTTCAGATGCCCGTTTCGCAAGGCCGCTTCGTCAATGTCCATGATCTCAGCGTGACGGTATTCGGTGGCTCGCGGCGCTGCCTTGACGAGATTTGCGAGCAGCCTGCCCGCTGCTTCAGGTGTTATGGCGAACACTCCCGAGTGCATTTTGACACCACAGGGCACGCCAAGAACCGGGATCTTCCAGCCGACGACACTGGCGATATCGCGTGCCGTCCCGTCACCACCTGCAAAAACGATGAGGTCGACGCCGTCATCCACCATTGCTTGAGCTGAATGCTGCGTTGCTTCAGCCGACGGCTCCAGTTCGGTAATGAGTTTGACGGTGGTTTGGTTTGCGGCGGCGAGAGCATCGCCGCCCATCGGTCCCTTAGGAGCAATCCACTCAATCGAATCCCGCAAAGAATTGAGCATGCGAAGCGCACGCACCACCCTGCTTTCCGCCAGGGGGACTGCGCCAAGGGACAACGCCTGGGACACGGCATCGGGACCATCTGTTCCCTTAAGACCAACCGATCCGCCCATCCCGGCCACCGGATTTATGACAAGACCGACTCTCATTTGCGGACCATTCCCTACCATGACCTTTTGGTTTGGCACCACGAGCGCACATGTGTTTAATTACCGATCAGCGAGGACAAAATGCCAGACTCACTACCAAAAACAAGGCTGTCCAACGGAACCGAAGTTCGGCGCGTAGCCGTCGGCCTTTGGCAGATGGCCGACCAGGAACGCGACGGACACGCCTACAATCACGATACGGCAGCAGAACATCTTGCGGACTACGCGCGTTCGGGCTTTGACACATTCGACATGGCCGACCACTACGGCAGTGCGGAAATTGTAGCCGGCAAAGCAGCCCGCATCCTTGAGGCCGATGGCCGCACAGCACCTGTCATCATGACCAAATGGTGCCCTCCTCCGGGCCCTATGGACCAGGGCACAGTGCGGCAGGGCGTAGAAACCGCGCTTGAACGGCTCGGGCGGGATCATGTCGATGTCATGCATTTTCACTGGTGGCGCTATGAATCGCCGCAATACATGGATGCCCTCACCCATCTGCAGGACCTGCGCGACGAGGGTCTGATCGGAGGCGTCGGCCTTACAAATTTCGACACCCAGCATTTGCGAATGATCTCGAAGCATGGAATTGACATCGTTTCGAACCAGGTGTGTTTTTCCCTGCTCGACCGGCGGGCAGCCGGCCGGCTCGCCGAGGTTGCACAGGAGACGGGGACCCGCATCTTCGGTTTCGGAACGCTTTGCGGCGGGTTTCTGTCGGACAGCTGGTTGGATACCGATGAGCCGCAGGATCTGCCGGATTGGAGCCGGATGAAATACAAGCGGTTCGTGGACATCGTGGGAGGCTGGAAGCGCTTTCAATCTCTTCTGCGTGTCCTTTCAGATATCGCTTTAAAACACGGGGTCACGGTTTCGAATGTCGCCACGCGGTGGATCCTTGCGCAAAGAGCCGTCGCATCGGTTATCATCGGCGTTCGGCTCGGAGAAAACGATCATCGTGCAGACAATCTGCGTCTCATGTCCTTTGACCTGGACGAGACCGACCTTGCCGCGATAGCGAAGGTCACGCGGACACTCAACCCGGTGCCCGGCGATTGCGGCGACGAGTACCGAAAACCGCCTTTCCTGACCGCCTCGGGCGACCTCTCGCATCACCTGGACGAACTGCCGCCTGTCCATACGGTACGCACGGTTGGTCGCCGGCAAACGGCCGACAGCGGATCGATCTGGGAAAAACGCGCAGGCTTTGCCAGAGCCGTCCGCGACGGCAACCGCATCCTGGTCAGCGGCACAACCGCAACCGACCCGCTCGGCGATCCCATAGCTGTTGGAGACGCAGAGGCCCAGGCAGTCTTCATTCTGGACAAGATTTCTGCCGCAATTAGCTCGCTGGGTGGATCCCTCGACGACGTTATTCGAACGCGCATCTACCTTCAGGATGCTTCGCACTGGGAAGCCGTGTCACAAGTGCACCAGCGATATTTCGGTGACATCATGCCGGCAAACACACTGATTTCAGCCTCGCTCATCGGTCCCTATCTCGTTGAGATCGAGGCGGAGGCACAGGTTGCTGCTAATGACCAATAGCAACATCTACGACACCACCTACTCCCACTCGATAGTCAATGGGATATCTAACCCATTGAATTTATGTTGGATTTATCTGCGACAATTTGCGCGTACCGTCAGAAATACCGTCAATTTGGTAAGCTTCTGATTTTACTACCTATGATCGCGCAAATTCCAGCAACGGCCCAATATTAAATCCGTCTGCGGCCTGTAGCGCGGCAATGTAGTTTTTTCGAAGCTCACCAACATCGGCCAAGCTGCCTCCTCCCCAGGTGAACGGCTCGCCGCCAAGAAGTTCAATTAGCATATCGGCCAATAGCCTTGCATGGCGTCCGTTGCCGTTCGGGAACGGGTGTATTTTTACAATGCGATGATGGAACCTGACTGCGATCTCGTCTGGCCTGTAGGTTTCTTGATCGACCCAGTATTTGACGTCGCCAAGCAAGGCGCCTAGTTCATTAGGAATCCGATAGGCTTCAATGCCAATATTACGTTCGGTTTGGCGGTAGCTCCCGGCCCAATTCCAGACATCGCCGAACATCTTCTTATGTAGCTCGCGGACGAACTCATCATTGAGGATGCCAATAACGGTGCGCCTACGACTGCGCCTAGCCCAATTTGCCCCTTTTACGATGTTTTCCTGCTCTGCTTCGTTGAGATCGGCACGGTACGTAATCCAGCTTTGCAGCAAACCCTCGCGTTCCTCGGGGGCAAGCGGTGTGGCGTCGTTCGGTTCCTGGAACAGATCTGTCATGATCAGTTCCACAAATCCCGTTCGCTCAAGTTGTCGCGGATATAGGCGTCTATCCGTGTTTCCAAATCAGCATCGCCCGTACCCTGCGCTTCTAGCTTCATCGTGTGGGAAACGCGGCCGAGATCGCGCATGGCAATTGCATGCGCGCGTGTGCGAACCATTTCTTCAAGCGAGCTGTTTGGCACGAGTGCGTAAACCAGCGTGCAGTCGAGCTCTTCTGCAGCCCGCCTGAGCGTATCCAGCTTTATGGAACCATTCGCTTCAGATTTTTCCAACCCATCGACGCTTTGTGGGCGTACGCCAAGCCGTTTGGCGAACTGAACGCCGGTCATGCCGATGGCATCACGAATCGCTCGAATCCAGCCTTTGGGTGGGACGCGAAAGCGGTCTTCCGGCTTGAGTGGCAAAAGCCGCTCGTCTAGCCGCACACGGGCCTTATTGCGCATACTTTTTTTCATAATACAACCTGATTTTGACAGCGCAATATCAGGCTATGATATGAATATCAAGTTAATAAATCAGTTTATAGCATGAAATATTGAACTCAATACCAGGCTACAGCCTGTTCCTGCAAGCCGACAAACAATGATATATCTTAATAACGGTAGCTGACCGGACCACCTCGTTCATCAAAAGGGGCAAGCTCTATCCGAGGCGACAAGCAATCGACTAAATAGTCGGATCGATGGCACAAAGCGTTGCTTTCTCCGGAAACAAGCTTGGCAAGTGTTTTTCCCCACGAGCCCAGGCATCTATCAACTCCGCCCATTCCTGCAACATGTGCCGGCGCTGCACTTCATATTTAGCCTTATTATAAACACCCCAAGATGAATGCCCATCCTCATGGGCCAGGCACTTTTCGATCCAATCGCGATTGAAGCCCAGCTCATTCAGCAGCGTAGAGCCGGTGCGGCGCAGGTCGTGGTCAGTGAATGGCTCTAGCGGCAAACCGTGCCTATTCGCCAGTTCGACCACAGCGTATGTGATCCGATTGAAGGTTGCGCGCGACATGGGCGCGTCGGCCTCGTAGCGCGAAGGCAACAGGTAGCGGGAGTTTCCTGAGCACGTATTCAAAGCAATCAGAATATCCAGTGACTGCTGCGATAAATAAACGTTGTGTGGACGATCGCGCTTCATGCGTGCCTTCGGAATAGTCCACACAGCGTTTTCAAAATCGACCTCGTCCCAGACCGCATGCACCAGTTCACTCTTGCGAACCATGGTCAGAAGCAAAAGTTTCATGCCGAGACGGATGGTTGGCAGGGTCGGAACATGCTCCAGCATCTTCAGCATGATCCGGATTTCCTTGGGTGAAAGCGACCGGTCCCTTGGCTGGAATGTTGCCAGCGACGAGGGCATGACTTCTTCAGCAGGATTCTTTACCTTCTCACCGCCGAGGATGGCGAAGGCATAGATTTGTTTGATGATATCCCGAACATGGATTGCCGTCGCAGGCGCGCCGCGGTCCTTTACTTTCGGACACACCGCTCGAACATCCTCCAGTTTGATCTCATGCAACAATCTGCGACAAAGCATTGGCGAAATGTCACGATTGAAAATAGTCCGCCGCATTGCCTTCGTACTCTCGACCATGCGTGCCTCGTTGAACCAGTTTTCCGCGAACTGGCCGAAACTTCTAGCGTCTCGCAGTTTCTGCTTCTCCCGCTGCCGTGCCTTGGCAGGGGATTGTCCTTCCCGAACCATGCGCCGAGCGTCCAGGCATCTCTCGCGCGCAGCAGACAGAGAAATGCCATCGCGGCCATATCGTCCAATAACCAAGGTCTCACGCCGTCCATTGAGCCGGTAGTCGTAGCGAAAGCTGATCGTGCCAGCAGTTGATACGTGCGCGTACATTCCGTCCCTATCTGAGACCTTGTATGGTTTTGCTTTTCTTTTCAGATGCTTAAGCTATAAATCGGTGAGCATACGACCTCCTTCGGCACAAAAGTACCGTCAGCCCTTTTCAGGGCCGTTCTCGAAATTTTTTCTCAATGAATTCAGCAGGTTCGCTCCCGAAAAATACCGTCAAGAGCACCGATTTGGCTGACGGTACAGTCCGGAGTCGGCGAAATCAAGGGCTCAGAGGTCCGTCAAAAGTACCGTCAGAAATTCTCGCGTCACCGCAATGCCTCCAAGTTGCGGACATTGGATGATGATAGAAAGATATTAAATATCAATTGTTTGTGAGAACTCAGATCAACCGAAAGGGACACAGATCCACGCGCGAACTATTCCCACTCGATGGTCAACGAGGCAGATAAACTGTTGAATCCATGAGGTGTTTTACTGTGACAATTTGCGCGTACCGTCAGAAATACCGTCATTTATCTAAGCTGTTAGAAACAGATCTCGTGAAGATGCCACATGCCGCCGACTTATGACGATCCCCGGGGTTGGCGCTGTCATTGCCATGACCTTCAGGGCCGGCGTTGATGATCCTGCCCGCTTTCGATCCTCAAAAACGGTGGGAGCTTGTTTTGGCCTGACGCCGCGACGATATCAATCCGGTGAGACTGATCGGGTCGGCTCGATTACCAAAGCGGGCGATGCCGGCGTCAGGGCTGCGCTTTATGAGGCTGCACATGTGATGCTGGTTCGTTCCACCAGATGGACACCACTCAAGGCATGGGCCATGCGCGTTGCTGTGCGCAGAGGTGCAAAACGCGCCAAGATCGCCTTGGCGAGAAAGCTTGCTGTCAACATGCACCGTATGTGGGTGGATTGTGAACCGGCGTCCAAAAAGGACCCCACCCAGTTACTGGGATACTGCGCTGAAACTATTACGTAAATCGGCTGTTGCCGTAGTTCGATCGGCATTCAATTGGGACCCCCGTCCAAAGCCCATTTTGGGCAACCAGATCAATGTATTAGACTGGCAGGTGGTG
>JAAEOH010000335.1 GCA_024244645.1 Hyphomicrobiales bacterium | reverse complement strand
TCCCAACTCACAACACACAAAGGACGAACTGCCCGTCTGGCTGCACCACTACAATTGGCATCGCCCGCATGCCGGGATAAAAAGACAAACACCCATCAGCCGAGTGGGATTAGACCTGAACAACCTCATGAGACTCCACAACTAGGTGGGAAGCGATGCGCTGCCAGAGCCCAAATCACTGCTGTCCGGACCCGCTCCCCTGATCTGCCTTCGGGTGAACCAGATCACGAGAAGGGGAACGACAATCCATTGCAAAAGAGGACTAAAGCCAGTGCCGAAAGGTGGAACAAGCGGCATCAGCTCCGAGTAGGTCCAGCGCAAGGAGATGTTCGTATAATAATATTCGAATCCCACCGTGAGTGCGATTCCCACGGCAAGAAAAACCAGCACCTGGAATGCGGACGGTGTACAGATCCACTGACGGGATCGCGCGACCAGGCTGGTTCCCCAAAAAGCGGTAAGCGCAAATCCGACGTCTCCGAAGGTAGCCGACGTGCACAGCTTGATACCATCCCAGTGGTTCAATTCGATCATTCCGGCATAGGTCGGCGCCTGGATGTATTCCCAGACAAAATTCAACAGAAACGAAAACACGGCGACGTTGAACTCCGGCGCAATCGTTATTTTTCTCAATGCATCTGACATTGTCTTTCCTCGATCCTGGCGAAGATAGTGTTTCCAGTAGATGGAAGGTCAAGAGCCCATGGTCGACATGCCCACTGCGTCAAGATGGCACCCCTATCTCACAACTGCGTGATGCCACGTGTCTGGAATTTCCGCGCCCGACAGGTTATTCAAAATACATGACGAAATGGATTTGTGCGTTGGTGATATTGCTTTTCTCCGCGACCTTCGGGTTCGCGGCGCATGGGCCGGCAACACAGCAACTGCCGATGACAATTGCCGCCGAGACATCGAAAGCCGAAACTTCGGCCAAGTCCTTTTCCCATTGCTGCCTTGATGCGCTCGCCATGAACCGTTCGGCAGCGCCCTGCTCCATCGATTGCTCGTTTCTTCCCTCATCCCATGAAATTGCGGTCTTACGGACGGGGCAGAACCATAATGAGCACGCGCTCCCATTCCCGTCGGCACCTGCCGCGCGCAGGCTTCTTCGACCGCCGATTACCTGATTGTTGAACCGGTGAACCGCCGGTTCCATTAGTCAAACAATCGGGAGACCTCACCGCCATCTTACCGTCGGCCGCCCAATCGGGCACCGTTTTTCTGTTCTGGTTCCGCGTTCGGATCCAAAACGGCGTGGGTGATGAAGTCTCCCATCCAGTCAGGACCTACAGGACGATTGGGTCGAAGAAGGACAATACGATGAGAAAATTTCACACAGCATTGATAGCGGCAGTGATCGCGCTATCCGGTTTTGCAAGCGCCCATGCGGGCAAAAAAGGAAACATGACGGTCTTCAAGACGCCCTGGTGCGGCTGCTGCGAGGCCTGGACTGACATTATGAAGGCGGCAGGTTACACGGTGGAGGTCAAAGATCTCGACGACCTTTCGCTGATCAAAAAACAAGCCGGCGTACCAGCCGACATGGAAGGCTGCCATACGGCGGCCGTGGAGAACTATGTGATTGAAGGCCATGTGCCGCTTGCTGCGATCGATAAACTTATGAGTGAGCGGCCCGGAATTCGCGGAATCGCGGTTCCCGGTATGCCGGACGGCGCACCCGGCATGGGCGACGACCCGGATGCGCGCTTCACCGTCTACAGCTTTGCACATGACCCATCCGAAACGGGTGCGGTGTTTTACGAGGCCGGGAAGTAGATCATCATGGCGTCATCTTCTAATCCAACACGCCGGCAGTTTCTGGCGGGCTCGGCCAGCCTTGGAGGGCTTGCCGCAGCGGGGTGTTCGACAACGAGTGTGGAACCACCGCCGAATGAGGCTTTTCCGCAGGTGAGCCGGACCTACGCGCTGATGTATGCACCGGTGCCCGATGAGCGTTTTCTTATCCCCGGAATCGATCTCAAGCGTGTGCCGGAGAAATATTATCGCAGACAGGTCAATTATTTTGGCCCCGAACCGGCTGGAACCATCGTCGTCGACACCAGGCAATTCTACCTCTTTCTGGTTCTGGGCAACCGCAGCGCCATGCGCTACGGCGTCGGGCTGGGACGGGCCGGCTTCGAGTGGGCCGGGCGGGCGCGTGTCGGCTGGAAGCAGGTGTGGCCAAAATGGACCCCGCCTGCAGACATGATCAGCCGGCAACCGGAACTGCAGCGCTGGAGCGCAGACAATGGCGGCATGCCGCCCGGGCTCGACAATCCGCTCGGCGCACGGGCGCTCTACATTTTTCAGGGCAGGGTCGACACGCTTTATCGAATCCACGGATCGCCTGAATACTGGACGATCGGCAAGGCCGTTTCGAGTGGCTGCGTGCGGATGATGAACCAGGATGTGATCGATCTGTACAATCGCGTGCCAACCCTTTCGCAATTCCTGGTTGTATGTGGCCGCTTTCTCGCGCCATCGGCAGCTGCGGTGGCGCGAGTGGCTTGAATTCGGTTATTCAGACACACATTATTCATTATGTTGCCGTCATTGTCAGATGTACATTGAAGACGGCCTATAACCGGAGCGACCCCCATGCCCATTTCCCGATTATCCATATTCGCCTCCCTGGTTTCTGCGGTCGCTGCGACGGCGTTCACCTGTTTTGTTTCCCCCGCGCTCGCGGGCTGTTCGGATGGTCCGCAAAAAGGGGTCGACTGGGCCGACTGCCGCAAACGCAATCTCATTTTGAGAGGCACGATGCTGACCGGTGCGGATATGCGCGGCACCGATCTGACATCCACCGATTTGCGCGACACCAATTTGGATGGCGCCGATATGACCAAGGCCAACCTTCTAAAGGCCCATTTGGACAGCTCTACGCTGATCGGTGCCGACCTCGAAAAAGTCGTTGGATATCGCGCCCGTTTTCACAACACCGATCTGACAAATGCAAATTTCGAAAAATCGGAAATGCAACGGGCTGATTTTTCCGGATCAACCCTGCACGATGTGAATTTCGACAAGGCGGAACTCAGCAGGGTTACGTTTTCAGGCGCCAATCTCAGCAATGTCAATTTCGATTTCGCCATTTTGGCGCGTGCCGATTTTCGCGGCGCTGACCTGTCCGGCCCGATCAATTTCACATCGGCTTATCTGTATTTGGCACGGCTCGAAGGGCTGGATCTCTCGGGAACCAACGGTCTTGTTCAATCGCAGCTTAATTTGAGCTGCGGCGATTCCGAAACCGTGCTGCCACAAGGGCTGACGAGCCCCGCCAGCTGGCCCTGCAACGACGAAACGGTGAACTAGGAAATCCCATGGTCGCGCCGACAAAACCGATCCGTCGTGGACAAGAAATCTTCTCCGCGCAAAATGGTATCACCTTGGGAACGACGCCAATGAACAGGGCAGGCAATCCGCAAAAACCGGCCCTGCCCAAATCATTGAACGGAAAAAATGCGATATGCAGAACCGCTTGCAGTATATTCAACCAAATGCAGTTGTATCCCGTCTTGATCGCACACTTTAAAACTGCAAAACTGCCAGGGATAATCTTGATAGCGTGAACGGTGGCATCACAACACGTGAAGATATTTGCTTTATTGATATGCGCCGTTCTGGCATCGGCAAGTGCCCGGGCAAGCGAAATCCGAATTACAGGCAAAGATGTTGCCTTGCTTGGCTCCATCGAAAAAGACGATATCGTCATTTTAAGATCTCTATCCTTGGCGATTGACGGCGATCTACGTTTTGATATCTCGGTAACTTCAGGCGATTTCGACACCGCCATTGCACTTGGGCAGCTCATCAATAGCAAGGGCTATTCAACCCACACGGAGTTGCAGGATTGCAAGGATTTGTGCGCGCTGGTCTGGCTCTCCGGCAAACAAAGAACAAAACCGAAAAATACGAGGATCAATGTCGACACTGGGCATTACAGCAACCGGCCGGCTGGTGAACAGGCAAAGATTGCACACTATCTCACCGATATCGGGCTTGAACTCGACGAAATCACCGCGCTGAGATCGGCGCCGTTCGAAACGGGCACACAATCGGATGCTGCCGGCAACGTCGGGCGGGGCGGCAAGCCCGCTATCCAGACCAAGAATGCCAATGCAGAAACCGGTTCGGCCGACACCGGAAACGGAATTCAAAACAGCTTAGCCGGCTATCGCGGCTACACCCAAAACGGCCGCCCGCACGGACAGGGTGCGTGGACCCATGGTACCGGAGACACTTACAAAGGTTCGTTCCGCGATGGCCTGGCTCACGGGAAGGGCGTGATCGAAACAATCGAAGGCGACAAGTGGGAAGGCGAGTTCATTGAGGGAAAGCCGGCGAAGCACTCCGTCCTGCACAGCGCAGAGGGGCGAATTCATAGGGGGCAGACAAAACCAGTTGTCCGTCAGCCCGCCAAAGCCGACCAGCTCGTGCCGGTTTCCAGAAACAGCCTGGCCGCCCCGTTCAAGTCAGCCGGTGATACAGCCGCCGGACCAACGACAAATCTGGCCGGCGTAGCCGTATATTCGGGCCCTCTCAAACGCGGCAACCCGCATGGCGCGGGCGCAGTTACTTATCAGGACGGAAGCTCATTTGCCGGATGGTTCGCGAAGGGTATGAAAAACGGACCTGGTATCCTGCTGCGCGCGGATGGCAGTCGTGTGTCCGGCATGTGGAAAAACGATATTTTCCAGGACGAGAGTGCGCCCAAAAGGCTTGTCAAAGTTTCCGTGCCGACGCCTGAAGACACAACAACAAAGCCCGTCCCGTTCGAGATGGTGAGTATGAAAGCCCTTGTTTCGAAGCCGGACCGGAACGCAGTGCGGCAACTGCAGCAAAGATTGAACGACATTTACTACGACGTCGGTGCCGCAGACGGCCAATTGGCCGCAAGACCCGCGCCGCAATCGCGGCCTATGCCCGGGACTTCGGACTTGTGGAGAACGGCAGGTTTGCGGCAAATCTGATTGCACTCATAAACGGCAGAACTCCGGATTCTGTTCCGGGCTGGCGTACCATTGACGATGCAGACTGCCGGGTCTGGAGCAATGTGGTTCACGCCATCGTCGATTTCCGGTGGTCCGGCAATTGCAGGGACGGATATGCTTCGGGGCTCGGTTTGTTGACGGTCAGCTATGTGTTGAAAGGCAATCAAGTCACCTACATTTATAGCGGACCGAAAAAAACAGGGCGGATAACAGGCATTGGAACCGAACGCTGGGAAGGACAACATCCCGAAAAAGGCAACCGGTACCACGGTGCATTTGTCGACGGCATACGGTACGGACTCGGAACCTATTCATCACCGGGCTTCGGGCGGTTAGAGGGCGAGTTCAGAGCCGGAAAGCCAAACGGATCCGGCAATCACTATGACAGTCGCGGGCGGCTCCAACTGTCAGGCAATTTCAAAGCGGGATGCCTCAAATCCGGTTCGAAGCGGGTATTTGTTTTTACAACGAAACAAGCGTGCGGGTTTTGATATGCGGTGGATGAGGGGATCGATACACAGTTGGAGTAACCCGCTTGTTGCCGGAGGCCTGCTTGCGGCGTTGGCGCTGCCGGTTCCGGGCCTGGCTGCCGAAATGAACCTCGTGGGCAACCAGATCGAAATCACGGACGATATCAAAATCGGTGATTTCGACAAATTCGATCAGATCGTGGAGCAGAGCAAACTCCCAAGAGGAACCATAGTGCGCCTGCGGTCGCGCGGCGGCAGGGTCGGCAAATCCGTCAGGATCGGGTTCAAAATCAGGAGAAAGTAATTTCGCACCTATGCAGACGAAGGCGTTTGCGTATCGGCATGCGCGCTGATCTGGCTGGCGGGAAGACAGCGTTATCGCCATCCGCAGAGCAAAATGGGATTTCATCAATCCTATGATGGCGCCACCAAGAGGGCGCAGGGCAATGCGGTGGTGGGTTACTATCTTGGTGAGCTTAATTTCAGCTACAATCCCATTTTGTTTGCAACAGAGGCTTCACCGAACCGACTGAAGTATCTGACTGCCAAAAATGCGAAACAGGCCGAAATCCAGTACGAAACAAAAGTCATCGACATATTTGACCTGCCGCTGCGGCGTGTCCCGATCCCTAAAAACAGGCTGCACACCGATACCGCCAATTTTGCCGGCGGTAAATCCTAAACGGGCGAACTCGATGCAGGCGTGCCGAACGGATATGGCCTGATGATCTGGCAAAACTCGGACCGATATGACGGAGACTGGAAGAACGGCATGCAATCCGGTCATGGTGTCTTCGTGAGCAGCGGCGGTGAGGCCTACAACGGTGATTGGCAAATGGGCCGAAAACACGGATCGGGTGAAGAATACGGCCCCTGGGGTCACTACAGCGGTCAATTCCGAAACGGAAATTGGCACGGAAAAGGGCAAGCTGATTGCCAGTGACGGTCAACGGTATCGCGGTGAATTCAGGGATGGGCTGTTTCACGGCACGGGGAGGCTTTCAAACGGCGGCCACCAGATCTATTCCGGGCAGTGGCGCAACGGTCTGCCGCATGGCTCCGGAAAATACCGGTATCCAGCCGGACACATATATGATGAAGCATGGAAAGCGGGCTGCGTCACGGCGAGGGCACGTACACATATGCCGATGGCACGTCGATCAGTGGCTCCTGGCGATACGGCCTAAAGCACGGAACAATCGACCTGTCCGGCTTCGGCGATATGCCGCAGGCTGTTGTTTATCACGGTGGATTGCCGGAATTTTCCAAAACGTCTGCATTGGTCCAATCCGGGTCTGTTGAGCGCAACAAGAGCGAAACCACATCCGCCGGCGATGCCGAAAGCAATCCGTCAACCGACCTACTGCCCCGCGAAAAGGCCGAGCTCACGGAAACATCCGCCGATGGAAAGGATACGGCAGTTCCCGGAAACGTTGTGTGGAGCGTGAAACGACGGAATTCCGACGATAAAAAATCGACTGGCCCGTCGGTGGTGGCGCAGGTCTCCATCCCGTCAAAGGGACTGCTTGTAACCGTCGAGATGGACCGTAACACGGTCGATGGGCTGCCCTCCAGCCATCTGGCCAAAATCGAATTTTCCCTTCAGGACGGTTTTGCGGATGCACCGGTAGCATACTTCTCCGGCATCAGGCTGAAACATGACAAAGACGACTATGGCGAAGGTTTAAACGGCTATCCAACAATGTTGGACCAGGGCCGGTTTCTGTTTGGCTTCAAGGGTTTCCATGGCGCAAATTCGAAAAATCTGTCGCTGCTGCGGGGCCTGGACTGGATTGATATTCCATTCAGTTATCAGAACGGAACACGAGCGGTGTTAACGCTGCACAAAGGCGTGGCAGGCAACGCGGCTTTTCGGGAAACGATGCAGCTTTGGGTTGAAGGAGATGACCAGCAGTCCTTCCAGACTGAAGCAGACGGATCACCGGAACCATCGGGCAACGCCTGGTCTGTACAGCTTGCTTCCCGCAATTTCCGCGCCGAGGCGCAGGCCTCCATAAACAGCCTCAAACAACGCCACGCAGCTTTGTTTGAAGAGCGCGATCTTTATGTGAAGAGAAAAACGATCTCAAACAGGGGAACATACTTTCGCGTCTATCTTTCGGCAGACACACGAAAGGATGCGCGCAATATTTTGCAGGCAGCTTAAGGACCGGGGCGGAAGTTGTTTCGTCGCACAAAACTGAACCGGATGCGTGGGCGGTCTGAGCGGCTCGGTATATTGGCTACGGGCAGTCTCAGGCGGGTTTTTGTACAACGCCATTTTCCAGCCAACCATCAAAGATTTCCAGAACCGCGTCGGCAAATTCCTCATCATTGATGTGGCAGTCGAGTTCGCGGAACGTGATGTTGGGCGGCACGGATTTGCGCATTTCGTCAAGAAACGCACCAAGACCCTCGAGATCATGAAGGTCGCCGCCTTCACGGTCCCATTCGCCAAAGCCCTTGTTGGGCATCAAAAAGACCGTCGGCCCTTTTGCTCCTGCCAGCCGTTCGCCATGGGCGCGAGCGACGGCGCGCCGCTCTTCGGCATTGAGCACAATCGAGTTGATCAGCCGGTTGTGGGTGTGGTTCGGATGCCCGCTCCATTTTTCCGGCGCATCCTGCCAGGCGACAATGTCGACAAGGTCATAACAGCCGGCGGAGACGATCTGCGGCACGCTTTTCGCACCGGCGGACATCAGCCTGTCCGGACCGGCAGAGATGCTCGAGCCGTGGATGTAATTGCCCACCTCCTGGGTGCAAAAGTCCATGACGCAGGCGAAGGCGCCCTGGCCGGCAAGACTTTCGAAAGCGCGGCCTCCCATGCCCGTTGCATGGAAGACGGCGAGATCGAAGCCGCGTTCTTCCAGTGCCGGCTTGAGGTGAAGCATGTAACGTAGCGCGCTGGAGCCAAGGCTGGTCATGCCGATAAGCGGGCGTTCGCGGCGTGGCGCCTCGACCGCTCTTGCGGCACCGAGGACCGCGCCGGCGGCCTGCGACAGGGACGATTTGCAGATGGAATTGAGCCCGTAAAGGCCACCGGCCCACAGGATCATCTGCACATCGGGAGCAAGGCGCTCGGGCGGCAGCATGGATGAAAAGGAAACTGTCGAGACGATGTATTTCGGCACACCAACAGGAAGTGCGGAAGTGACGTCGAGCGCCAGGTCCGTACCCATTGACCCGCCGAGCAGGATGATCCCGTCGAAAACCTGATCCTGCCACAGTCTCAGGCAAAGCGCGGTGCAGCCGTCGGCCATGATCTGCATCGCCGTGTTTTCATCGCCTGAATCGATCGCCGCCTTGATCGATGAACCACCCGCCTCGGCAACATCATGCTTTGAATAATCCGTCGGCGTCGACGGATCGCCGAGAACGCTGACATCCATGGACAGGACCTGTCCGCCCTGCGAGCGGATGCGCGAGGCGACGTAGTTGAGTTCGTCGTCCTTGGTGTCATAGGTGCCGATGATCAATATCGTCTTGTCGGACATGGCGGTTCCTTCAACAGGCGCTAAAGCTGGATCCAGGCGGTCTTCAGGTCGACATATTTGTCGAGCGCATGCATCGATTTGTCGTGGCCGTTGCCCGACTGCTTGACGCCGCCCAGCGGCACGGTGGCATCGGCGCCGCCATAGGTGTTGACGTGGACGACGCCGGTTCTCATTCGCCTGATCATCCGGTGGGCCCGGGACAGATCACCCGTCCACACGGCGCCGGCAAGGCCGAAGTCGCTGTCGTTGGCGATCGCGATTGCCTGTTCCTCATCATCGAACGGAATTACGGCAAGCACCGGTCCGAAGACTTCCTTCTGGGCGATCGTGTCGCCCGAACGCACGCCGGTCAAAACCGTCGGCTGCATATAGTAGCCGCCGGTCTCTTCCAAAATCCTGCTACCGCCGATGACCCGTTCGGCACCTTCAGCCTGCGCGGTTTCGACGAAACCGAGGTTGCCCTGAAGCTGGTCGAGACTGTTGACCGCACCGATATCACTGCCGAGATCGAGCGGATCGCCGACCGTAAAACCTTCGGCATTCTTCGCCAGCGCCGCAACAAAATCGTCGTGGATTGTCCTTTGCACCAGCAGACGCGAACCGGCAACGCAGACCTGACCGGAGTTGCGGAAAATACCTGCGGCAGACACCTTGGCGGCGCGGTCGAGATCGGGCGCGTCAGCAAACACGATGTTCGGTGATTTGCCGCCAAGCTCCAGATAACAGCGCTTGAGGTTGGAGCGGGCGGAATATTCAAGCAGCCGGCGGCCGGTCGGGCCGGAGCCGGTAAAGGCGAGCACATCGACTTCCATCGACAGCCCCAGTACCTCGCCGACGACGGAGCCCTTGCCGGTGACGACATTGAGGACGCCATCGGGCAAGCCTGCCTCGGACGCCAGTTCGGCCAGCCGCAGCAATGAAAGCGAGGCCGTTTCCGCCGGTTTCAAGACCATGGAGTTGCCGGCTGCAAGCGCCGGTGCGATCTTCCAGGATCCGATCATCAGCGGGAAGTTCCACGGCACGATGGCGCCGACCACGCCGACCGGTTCCTTGTGTACCAGAGCCAGTATGTCCTCGGCAGTTGGGGCGATTTCGCCGTAGACCTTGTTGATCACCTCCGCATAGTAGCGAAAACTACCTGCTGCCGACCCGGCCTCGGCCTTGAAGGCCATATTAATTTCAGTACCGTTGTCCCGCACACCAAGGACCGAAAGCGCCAGCGCTTCGCGCTCGATGAGGTCGGCCAGCCTGTGCAGAACTTTCTTGCGGCCGGCGGGCGCCATGCGCGACCAGCGCCCGTCGTCAAAGGCGGTGCGGGCCGAGGCAATCGCGGCTTCCATGTCCTGCGCCGTCGCGCGCTCGATGGTGGTCAGCACTTTTCCGTCGATGGGGCTCAGAACCTCAAGCGAGCCACCGCTGCCGGCCTGCCATTTTCCATCGATGAAAAGCTGCTGTGCGGGCACCGACTGGGCCCGCAACGTGTCGATACTCGGCTGGTCAAGCATGTTTTGCACTTTCGGCCTTGCGGTTCTTGATGAGCGTCCTGACGTGCATGACAATGATGATGACGATGGCACAGAACAGGATGAAGGCGATCGGTCTGTCGATGAAATCGAGCGGCGTCTTGACCCGCGCCATGGATGCCCGGAGTTTGACCTCCATGATCTGCCCGAGAACCATGCCGAGAATGATCGGAACAATGGGCAGCCGCAATCGTTTCAGAACAAAACCGATGAAGCCGAAAACGGCCGCAATGATGCAGTCCCAGGCACTGTTACGCAACGAATAGACGCCGACAAAGGCAAGGGTGAGGATCATGACGCCAAGGAACCGTGTCGGAATGCGGATCACCTGCAGCAGCATATTGGTCGAAAACAGCAGGAAGACGAGCACCATGACATTGAGGATCAGCAGCGCCAGATAAAGCGCCATGACGAAATCGAGCTGGTTCTGGAAAAGCTGCGGGCCGGGAACGACGTTGTGAACGTAAAACACTGTCAGCATCATTGCCGTCAGCGCCTCGCCGGGCACACCGAGCGCCAGCAGCGGGATCATTGCCGCACCCGGAACGGCATTGTTGGAGGCTTCCGACGCGATCAGCCCTTCCGGGGCTCCCTTGCCAAACTCCTCCGGCGTTTTGGAGCGCCGCTGGGCGAAAGTGTACGACAGAAACTGCGCCATGAATTCGCCGACACCGGGAATCATGCCCATGATCACACCGAAGCCGGATGAGGCCGTGGCGGTCCCGGGATATTTGAACACCTCGCCGAGCCCCTGGAAAAGACCGCCCGAAACCGGTTTGGTCTCGGGGCTTTCATCACGGCCGACGAGCAACACAAAGGCCTGGCTGAGTGCGAAGAGCCCGAGGACGACGACAATCAGGTTGATGCCGGAGGCGAGGAAATTCAGATCGAAGGTGAAACGGCGCGTCAGCGTGGCGGTGTGCAGGCCGATGGTGTTGATGAATATGCCGAAAAACACCAGGAACGCGGCAATGACCGACTGACCACGATGCACGATGACGGCAAGCACCAGACCCAGCAGCGCCGCGAGAAAAATTTCACGCGAACCGAAATGTGGGGCGATCGAGGCAAGCAGCGGTGACAGGACAATCAGGCAAATGACAGAAAATATGCCGCCAAAGAAAGACGCGGAATAGGCGAGGCTGAGCGCCCTGCGGCCCTCGCCGCGCTGGGTCATCGGATAACCGTCATAAGTGGTCAGTGCGTTGACCGCGGTACCCGGCGTGTTGATCAGAACCGCGGGTATGGCGCCGCCATACATGGATGAACCGTAGATGCCCAGCAAAATGGTGAGACCGACGATCGGATCGAAGGAAAAAGTGGCCGGTAGCAAAATCGCAATGGCGACGGCTGCGCCGACCCCGGGGATTGCTCCAATGATGACGCCGCCGATCGAGCCAATCAGGAGCGCTGCCACAACATCCCATCGGGCGAGGATTGCAAAACCGTCGAGAACAATATCCATCGCTGTCTGCTCACAGGTAAAGGATCATGAAATTGCGAAGGGCGGCCGGCAGATATTCGTAAAGCGCGCCTCCGGGCACACGGACCTGAAGGAAGCCCTTGAAGAGAATGACAATAACAGCGCCCATCAGCGCCGCGGACAGCAGAACGCGTGGCGATTTATAGCCCATGCGTCTTGCAAGCAACGGGCAGAAAATGACTGTTGTCGGCAGGTAGCCGACCAGCGGCACGACAAATACATAGGCCATGAACCAGATGGGAAATTCCAGGCAGCGCAGCCAAATGACGGCTTCGCGACGATCCCAGGTGGCATAGCGCTCGGCACGCAATGACTGCAAAAAATAGAGTACTGCGCAAAGGGTCATGCCGGCAAGGCTGATACCGGGCCAGAAGGACGGCTGTTTCAGCAGCGCGCTTCCCGCCTTCCACTGTGTCTGATCGCCGATCAGGGCAAGCAAACCCCCCGACAGGACGACGATGGCGATGGCGAAATAGCGGTCTCCGCCGAGCCGCTCCGCCGCGGCAATATCTTCAAGTTTGGGTGTCTTGTCCGTCATCGAAACCGATCCTGCAACAGGGCCGTTGCCGCCGCCTGTTCAGGCGGCGGCGCAGCCGGTTTTAGTTGGCAAGCATCTTTTCGATTGCGGCCGTGGTGGCGATGTCCTTCTGGATCTGAGCAGCCGATTCATCGGCTCCGAGCCAGTAGATCTGCGCACCTGTATTGTTCGCCACTTCCTGGGCCCGGTCGGACATGACCGTTTCCTTGGCGACGGCGATGATCTTGTCGCGGACGTCCTGTGGCGTGTCCTTGTGCACAAACAGACCGTTCCACAGCGAGACCGCAAGGCTCGGTTCAACTTCACCGACCGTGGGCGAATCCGGCGTTTTGGAAATGCGTTCGCCTGTGATCGAAGCCAGAATGTTGACATCCTCCAGGCAGGGCAGGATCAGCTGCAGCGTAGTGTTGATAACGTCGACGTCGCCGGATGCGAGTGTGTTGCAGTCGAGCGCGTCAAATGCGGCCTCTGAGCCCCATTCGAAACCCATCTGCTTGGCAAGTGCGAAGGAAACCTGCGTCGGAATAAGGAACGAGCCGAAATGGCCCAGTGCCTTGTCGTCCGTACCCTTCAGGTCCTGGATCGTATTGATGCCGCTCGCCTTGGAGGAGGCCATGACGAAGGGATAGGTGATAAAAATGCCGAGCGGCTCGAACGGATTCGGATTGAGTTCCGGAATACCGACCTGAGGTCCAACAACGGGCACGCCGACCACAAACGAACCGACGGTGTATCCATCAGCCGGCGCTACGGCGACTTCCGCGGCGCCGGGGAACGGACCGCCATCGGAAGGCTTGTTGATGACGGCAGCAGCAACGCCGTATTTGGCCTGGAAGTCTTCGGCGATCATGCGGGTGATGACGTCCTCGAGATCACCCGGCGGGAACGGCACCACGAACTCCACCGGTTTTTCCGGGTATTCAGCCGTAGCCGCCGAAATCCCGAGACCCGAGACTGCCAATGCCGCGATTGCGGCCGTCGAAATCAGTTTGCGCATATTATCCTCCCTGGAAAGCACCCTGTTTCAGTCAAATCATTCCTAATCGGTTTAATATTTGAACCGCTGGTTTATTTTTAGCTTGAATTGAATCCGCTTATCTGTCAAGAAAAAACAGGAAGTGATTAGAATGGAGTTTCACACCAATCATGGGAACGGTTGATAAAGCACTGTCTTTATTGGATTATTTTTCAGAGTCGCGACCTGAGGTCGGCCTTAGCGACCTGGCCCGGATGGCGGGTTTTGACAAGGCGACCGTGCTGCGTTTGATGACTTCTCTGGCCGATCGCGGTTTTGTCGAGCAAAATGTGACGACCAGCAAATACCGGCTTGGACCGGCTCTCCTGAGACTTGCCAATATCCGCGAATCGACTTTTCCGCAAAAGGCATCCGCACGCCCGATCCTGCAACGCATGTCGGAGGAAAGCGGCGAGACCGTTCATCTCATGCTGCTGGGCAAGGACAGCCTTGAGACCCTCGACTTCATCGAAACAAAGGCCCATGCAATGCGTGTGCACATGGATGCGGGCGAGCGCATATCGCTGCACGCTTCCGCCTCCGGCCTGGCGTGCCTTGCTTTCATGCCGGAGAAGCAGACGCACCAGGCGCTGTCGGGCGAGCTTGAAAGATTCACGCCCCGCACATTGACGGATAGAGCAGCCGTACTTGATTTGCTGAAAGCGGTGCGCCAGGACGGCATTGCGGAAATCGACCAGGGCTTCGAGGACGGCGTTTTCGGCATGGCGGCGCCCATCTTTTCATCGCACGGCGCGGTCACCGGATCCGTCGGTATCGCCACTCCGTTCACACGCATGAACGAACCATTTCGTAAAAAGGCCCGCAGCATCATCCAGCAGGCTGCCAACGACATCACACGTGCCTGGGGCGGCATTGAACCGCAAGCCGATATTGGGGGAACCGCCGCATGAGCAAAGCTCTGGTTCTCGATTTCGGCGGGGTCATCAGCCGTACCCTGTTTGAGACCCACCACCTGACCGAAAAGGCGCTTGGCCTTGCGGCAGGAACGCTGACATGGCGCGGACCATTCGACCCGGCGGGCGACCCGCTTTGGCAATCGATGCAGGAAGACCGGATAACCGAACGGGAATACTGGCTGCAGCGCGCCAAGGACGTCGCCGAACTCGTCGGTGAGAACTGGACTCAAATGTCGCAGTTCGTCATCGCGGCTCGCGGCGCCGATCCGATGCCCGTCATACGCCCCGAAGCGCTCAACGCCATCGAACAGGCCCGGCGTGCCGGATGCAAACTGGCTATTTTGTCGAACGAGCTCGATCTCTTTTACGGTGCCGTTTTTCGCAAGAAGCTGCCGTTTCTCGAAGAATTCAGCGTTATTCACGACGCCACCTACACTAAAATCCTGAAACCCGACCGAAGGGCCTATGAGGCCTTGATAAAAGATCTGGCGCTTGCCGCCGGAGACTGCATTTTTGTCGACGACCAGGCGCGCAACATAAGCGGCGCTCGGGCCGTTGGCATGAAGACCGTGCACTTTGATGTGTCGCAACCAGCGGCGGGATTCGCCCGCGCGCTGGATCTGCTCGAACTGACCGGAGAGACCCTATGAAAGACTCGAATTTTCTGAAGGAAAACAATGCCAAGTTCCTGTGGCACCCGATGGGGCACCCGGGTCAGCTCCGGACCAATACGCCGACGATCATCACCGGCGCGTCGGGAGTGCGCATCAAGGATATTGACGGTCACGAAACCATCGACGCGGTCGGCGGCCTGTGGAACGTCAATCTCGGCTATTCCTGCCAGCCGGTCAAGCAGGCAATAGCCGGTCAGCTCGACGCCCTGCCCTATTATTCGGCCTTTGCCGGCACGTCCAACAATGCGGCCATCGAACTTTCCTACGAGTTGCAGGAATGGTTCGGCTCCGACGGCCTGACGCGTGCCTTTTTCACCTCGGGTGGATCCGATTCCGTCGAGACGGCACTGAGGCTGGCGCGCCAGTACCACAAGGTTCGTGGCGACCTGGGGCGCACCAAGTTCCTGTCACTGAAAAAGGGCTATCACGGCACCCATATGGGCGGCGCCTCGGTCAACGGCAACAACCGGTTCCGAACCGCCTATGAGCCACTGCTGCCTGGCTGCTTCCATATCCCAGCGCCCTACACCTATCGCAATCCATTCAATGAAAGCGATCCGGAACGGCTTGCCGACCTGTGTGCGCAGGTGCTGGCCGACGAAATCGCCTTTCAAGGACCGGAGACCATTGCCGCGTTTATCATGGAACCGGTGCTCGGCGCCGGCGGCATCATTCCGCCGCATGAGAGTTTCATGCCAAAAGTGCGCGACATTTGCACGAAGAACGGCATTTTGCTGATTGCCGACGAGGTGATCACCGGCTTTGGCCGAACGGGCGACTGGTCGGGATCGCGCCACTGGGGCGTCAAACCGGACATGATGTGCCTGGCGAAGGCGATCACCAACGGGTATTTCCCCTTTGGTGCCGTCATGATCACCAATGAAGTGGCGGAAACCTTCGAATACGATAAGACAGGCACGGCCAATATCGGTCACGGCTATACCTATTCCGCCCACCCGGTGGGTGCTGCAGCGGCGCTTGCCTGCCTTGCCGAAACCAAACGGCTTGACGTGGCTGAAAATGCAGCTGCACGCGGCAGCGAAATTTTCGAGGGCGTGCAGCAACTGATGAAAAATCACGCACTTGTTGGCGATGTACGCGGCGGACACGGGCTAATGACTGCAGTGGAACTGGTTGCCGACCGCGAGAGTAAAACACCCGTCGACAAAGCCGTTGCGTCACAGGTTGCCAGGACCGCCTATGAAAACGGCGTCATGGTGCGGGTATCCGGACACAATATATTGCTGTCGCCGCCGCTGATCATCGGCTCTGAGGACATTCAGGGGATCTTGTCCGGTCTCGATGCGGGGCTGTCCGCGGCTGCCTAGAGCAAATCTGGCTTAGATTGAATCATTTGACCGAGGCGATTTTGGCCGCTGACAAGGCGGGTCGCACGCCGTGGTGTTATCCCACCACAAGCGCGAGCCAACGCAGTCAGGGGGCAAAATCGCCCGGCCCATTCATCTCTGAGTATCAAAACGATAGTCCTTTCAAGGGTGGCGGAC